>JBDHVB010000027.1:0-33695 GCA_039809465.1 Myxococcota bacterium | reverse complement strand
ATCTCAGGCACCGGCGCCTCCTGCGACAACGTCACCTTCAACGAGCGCTTCTTCGGCACCTCCGTGGAGCCGCCGCAGCCTTTCGTGCTCGCCTCCCCTTTCCCTTGGTTCGTGAACCGTTTTCGTAAGATTTACGACGACGCCCTGGCCGACTTGCGCAGCGAGCAGCAGAGCACCGGCAAGTTCAGCCCACCCTACGAAGGCGCGACGAGCTATCCCACCGCCGACGAGCTGTTCGCTTTGACGGACAAACAGCGCATGGAAGTGATCAACGCCTTCTTCACGCTGGACATCCTCCGCCTGTTCTTCACGGAAGGAGCCGAGCGCGCCCACTGGGCCATCCGCTTCGTCGACAACGTCGCCAAGAAAGGCGACGACATCGAGCTGCGCGGACGAGTCGAGAAGCTTTGAGGGGTGGATTCAAACCATACGCATCCCTCCCTCCCGACAAGCCTTGAGCGCCGCCCGCAGCGCGTAGCTGTCATTGTCTTCCGCGATGGTCTCGATGGCGTTGAGCAGCATGTTGGTCTCGCGGTTGGTGACCGAGAGCTGGCCGGAGCGGAACGCTGGCACCATGGCGCGAAGGGTTTCGACGAGCTCGGACACGATGCTCGCGTGGCGCTTTTGGTGCGCTTGGGTGAGCGCGAGGAGCTCGTCGTCGGACAATTGGCTGTGGTCGATCATGGTTTCCTCCATGATCACTACCTAGCACGGGACACTGATAATTTGTTCAGTATCCGACAGCCCACCCGCAAAATTTTTACGTAGCCGTCAGCCGCTCCAGCGCCTGCGCCAAGCGAAACGCCATCTCCAAGGCCTGGTCGACGTTCAGCCGCGGGTCACACAACGTCTCGTAACCCCCGCTCGCGAGCTGCTCCTCCGTAATGTCGCGCTGACCACCAATGCACTCGACCACGTGCTCCCCCGTGAGCTCGAGGTGCACACCACCCGGCGCGACTCCCTGCGCCGCGCACACGCCAAGGAAGATCTCGACCTCGCGCGCCACATCATCGAAGTGCCGCGTCTTGAACCCCGACGCGGTCTTGCGCGTGTTCCCGTGCATCGGATCACACGACCAGATCGCCACGCGCCCCGCCTTGCGCGTCGCCGCGATCAATCGCGTGAGATGTTCCTCTGCCTTGTCCACGCCCATGCGGCCGATGAGCGTGAGGCGCCCAGGCTCGTTGTCGGGATCGAGCACGTCGATGAGCCGCAGCAGATCGTCCTCGGCGAGCGACGGACCGCACTTCAAGCCGATGGGGTTCTCGATGCCGCGCATGAACTCGACGTGCGCCCCGTCGAGCTGACGCGTGCGATCACCGAGCCACAGCATGTGCGCCGAGCAGCAGTAGTAATCGTCGGAGTCGTCGTCGCGCTGCGTGAGCGCCTCTTCGTACGGCAACAGCAGCGCCTCGTGCGAGGTGTAGAGCTCGACGTGCTTGGTCTCGTGATGGCCCGCGATGCCCATGGCGTGCATGAACGCGAGCGACTCGTCGATGCGACTCGCGATGGCATCGTAGCGCGATCCGCTTTTGCCGACAAAGTCGACGTTCCAAGAATGCACCTGGCGCAAGTCCGCGAAACCACCCGACGACAGCGCCCGGACCATGTTCAAGGTCGACGCGGACTGCAGATACGCCCGCAACATGCGCTGTGGATCCGGCAAGCGCGCCATCACCTCGAAGTCGAAGCCGTTGATGATGTCGCCGCGATACGCTGGCAAGGTCACGCCGTCGCGCGTCTCGACCTCTTCGCTGCGAGGCTTCGCGAACTGTCCCGCGACCCGCCCGACCTTCACGACCGGCAAGCGGCCACCAAAAGTGAGGACGACCGCCATCTGCAGGAGAACGCGTAGGTTATCGCGGATGGTCGCGGTGCCGAACTGATTGAAGCTCTCCGCGCAATCGCCACCCTGCAGCAGAAACGCCTTACCCGCCGCGACCTTCGCGAGCTTCGCCTTCAACGCCCGCGCCTCACCCGAGAAGATCAAAGGAGGATAGCTCGCGAGCTGCCCCACAACCGCCGCGAGCGCGCGCTCGTCGGGATAGCGCGGCAGCTGCTTCGCCGGCTTCTTGCGCCAACTGTCTGGCGTCCAGCGCGTCATCCCCGCACTCCCGCGACCAGCTCGCGCGTCAATACGCGCACCGATTCGAGTCGCTCGCCATCACTCTTGGCCTTGGCCATGCGGTCGACGATGGCGCTCCCCACGATGACGCCATCGGCGATCTTCGCGACCTCACGCGCCTGCGCGCCAGTCGAGACACCGAAGCCCACCGCCACGGGAATGCTCCCGACCGCCGCCCGCACCCGCGACACCTCTTCACCCAGCGACGATGACAGCTCACGCTGCGCGCCGGTCACGCCGAGCCGCGACACGTAGTACACGAAGCCACGCGACACCTCGCCCACGAGCTTCAAGCGCGCAGGCGTGGTCGTCGGTGACGCGAGGAAGATCGTATCGATGTCGTGCGCGCGCATCGCCGCGATGTGCTCGCCTGCTTCTTCCGGCGGCAAGTCCACCACCAGCACCGCCGACGCGCCAGCAGCCCGCATCGCCGCGGCCGCTTTCGCGAACCCCATGCGGAACAACGGATTCGCATAGGTGAACACGACGACCGGGAGCTTCGGGTGCTTGTCGCGGATCTTACGCAGCACGTCGAGCACCGACTGCAATGACGGACAGCTCTTGATGCCACGCTCGGCCGCGAGCTGAATCACCGGCCCATCGGCCAGCGGGTCCGTGAACGGCACGCCGAGCTCGATGATGTCGGCACCCTCGGCGGCCAGCACGTCGACCGTCGCGAGCGTCGCCTCGACCGTCGGGTCGCCGGCCATGATGAACGGCACGAAGAAGCGCCGGTTGACCAGCTCAATGCCCATGGCGCGCCTCCATGACGGTCGCGAGATCCTTGTCGCCGCGGCCCGACAGCCCCACCAGGATGATCGCGTCCTTGGGGCGCTTGGGCGCGACCTGGATGGCGTACGCGATAGCGTGCGAGCTCTCCAAGGCCGGTAAGATCCCCTCGGTCTCGGCGAGCTCCTTGAACGCCGCCAAGGCCTCCGCGTCGCTCACCGCCGTGTAGCGCGCGCGGCCCAAGGCTTCGAGCTGCGCATGCTCGGGTCCCACGCCGGCGTAGTCGAGGCCCGCCGAGATGCTGTGGGTCTCGGCGATCTGCCCGACGTCGTTCTGCAGCACGTAGGTCTTCACGCCTTGGAGGATGCCGACCTTCTTGTCCGCGAAGCGCGCCGCGTGCTCGCCCAAGCCACGCCCCTTGCCGCCAGCCTCGACGCCCGTCAACGCGACCTTCTCGTCCTTCACGAAGTCGTGGAACAAGCCGATGGCGTTGCTGCCACCACCGACACACGCGATGATCTCGTCGGGCAGCCGGCCACACGCCGCGAGGATCTGCTGGCGCGCTTCCCTGCCAATCACCGTCTGGAAGTCGCGCACCATGAGCGGATACGGGTGCGGCCCCAGCGCCGAGCCCAGCACGTAATAACTGTCACGCACCCGCGCGACCCAATCACGCATCGCTTCGCTGACCGCGTCCTTCAAGGTCTTGCCGCCGGCGTCGACGGGGACGACCGTCGCTCCCATCAAGCGCATGCGCTCGACGTTCAACGCTTGCCGCTCCATGTCGACGCGCCCCATGTAGACCGTGCACTCGAAGCCGAAGCGCGCGGCCGCCGCGGCGGTGGCGACGCCGTGCTGCCCTGCGCCTGTCTCGGCGATGATGCGCCGCTTGCCCATGCGCTTCGCGAGCAGCATCTGCCCCACAGCGTTGTTGATCTTGTGCGCGCCGGTATGGGTGAGGTCCTCGCGCTTCAAGAACAGGCGCGCGCCGCCGAGCTTCGCGGTGAGGCGTGGGACGTCGGTCAACGGCGTGGGCCGGCCCACGTAGGTCGCGAGCAGCGCCGACAGCTCGCGCTGGAATGCCTCGTCCTCTCGAGCGGACAGATAAGCTTCTTCGAGCTCTTGCAGCGGCGCGACCAGCGTCTCGGGCACCAAGCGGCCACCGAAGTCACCAAACCAGCCACGCGCGTCGGGCGCGCTCATCGCATGCTCCTCAGCGCCGTGAAAAAGGCGCGCATCTTCTCTTCGCTCTTCCGGCCAGGGCTCTCTTCGACGCCGCTCGACACATCCACCGCCCACGGCTTCACCGCGGCGATGGCGTCGACGACGTTCGCGGCGCTCAAACCTCCGGCGAGCACCACGGGCCGCGTGCGGGCGAGCGTCGCGGCGAGGGCCCAATCACTGACCTTCCCGGTCCCACCGTGCGCTCCGTCCGCTTTGGCGTCCACGAGCACCGCCTCGCACTCGCCGAACGCGGCACACGCCGTGAGCAAGGCGTTGCGCTCCTCGGCGCCAGCCGCGCTCGCGCGTAGCGCCTTCCAAATACGATCATTGGAAGCGCGACACTGCGCTGGGCTCTCGTCACCGTGCAGCTGAGCAATGCTCAAGCCCACCAGGTCGACGATGCGTCGCACCTCGTCGGGCGGAAGATCCACGAAGACCCCGACCGGCTCGATGTTGCTCGGCAGCCCCCGCACGATCTCGCGCGCCTGCTCGGGCGCGATGTAACGCGGGCTCGCGCGATGAAAAATGAAGCCGAGGTAAGTCGCGCCACATGCAACCGCGGCGTGCGCGTCCTCGGCGCGGGTGATGCCGCAGATCTTCACTCTCACGACACAGCCTCACGGCGCAGCGTAGCCAGAGCGCGACCCGGCTCCCCACCGCGCATCAGCGAGGTGCCAATCAGGTACGCGCCAAAGCCCGCAGCCGCCAAGCGCTTCACGTCGGCACCGGTCGCAATGCCACTCTCGGCCACCAGAAGAGCGTCACGCGGAGCTTCACGCGCCAGCGCGATGCCGGTCGCGAGGTCCACGTCCATCGTCTTCAAGTTGCGATTGTTGATGCCGAGGAGCCGCGCCCCGGCGCGCTTGGCGATCGCCATCTCCGCCGCGTCGTGCACCTCGACCAGCGCCGCGAGCCCCAAGCGCGAAGCCTCCGCGAGATACGCCCCCGTCTCCTCGCCGAGCACCACGACCATGAGCAGCACGCAGTCGGCGCCGAGCACGCGCGCCTCATAAAGCTGCGAGGGGTCGACGACGAAGTCCTTCATCAAGAGCGGCGTCTCGGGCAGCGCCGCGCGAATGCTGGTCAACACCTCCGGCGCACCCGCGAAGTGATCGCGCTCGGTGAGGACCGACAAAGCCGCGGCACCAGCGCCGACATACGCACGCGCCACGGCCACAGGGTCCACGCCGGCCGCGATGTCCCCCATCGAAGGGCTCTTGCGCTTCACCTCGGCGATCACCGCGGGCGCCGCACCCTTCAAGGCCGCCAAGAAATCACCCGGTGCACGCGACGCCGCCGCGAGGTCCCGCAGCTCCTCCAAGGGCATCTCGGCCCGACGCTCCGCGAGCCGCGCCCGCACGTCACGCAAAATGGTCGAGAGTACCGCGGTCATCGGCCGGCCTGCATCCGCTTCAAGAGGTCACGCGCCTTGCCAGAGTCGATCGCCTCGCGCGCCATCGCAACAGCCAAAGCAAAATCATCGGCGCGGCCGGCGACCAGCAGCGCCGCGGCGGCGTTCAGGAGCACCACGTCGCGAGGCCCTCCCGCTTCACCACTCAAGACACGGACCAGAATCCCAGCGTTGTCCTTGGCATCACCACCGCGCAGCGACTCGACCGGCGAGCGCGCAAAGCCCGCGTCCTCTGGGTGCACCGTGCTGCGCTCGACCCCCGCCTGCAAGGCACGCAGCACTGTCGTCGGCCCGGTCACCGAGAGCTCGTCCAGGCCATCCTGACCGCGCACCACCCACGCGTGCTCGCTCCCCAACACGACCAGCGCGTCCGCCACCAGCTTGAGTGCGCTATCGCGGAACACACCGATGAGCTGCCGTTTGGCGCCGACCGGGTTCAGCAAGGGCCCGAGCATGTTGAAGACGGTGTAAAAGCCGAGGTTACGGCGCACTTGGCCGAGCGCCTTCAAGGTCGGATGAAACGCCGGGGCGAACATGAAGCCCAAGCCAAAGCGATCGATCTGCTCGTCGACGCCCTGCGGGTCCGAAGCGTAGGCGACCCCCAGCGCATCGAGCACGTCGAAGCTCCCGCACTTGCTCGAGACCGCGCGGTTGCCGTGCTTGGCGATGGGCTGCCCAGCGGCGGCCACCACGAAGGCGACCGTGGTCGACACGTTGAAGGTGCCGAGCCCGTCCCCACCGGTACCGCACACGTCGATGCACTCGGGCCGTGGCCGCGCGCTCGCGACGGCCCGCTCACGCAAGGCATCGACGAAGCCGACGATCTCGTCGACCGACTCACCGCGCAAACGCAACGCCGCGAGCAGCGCGCCGATGCGCTCCGTGGGCAGACCAGGCTCGAGCAAGCCGTGCATGGTCGCCCGCGCCTCATCACGCGTGAGGGATCCGCCGGAGAGGACGGTCTCGAGCGCCGAGAGTATCACGCAGCCTTGCCCCGTAGCTTCTTAGGGACCGGTCGGGCCGCCGTGCTCTTGGTGGCGTGCATGTTCAAGAAGCTCTCGATGAGCTTGCGGCCCTCGGGCGTCGCCACCGACTCGGGGTGGAACTGCACGCCTTCGATGCGCAGGGTCTTATGACGCACGCCCATGATCATGCCGTCATCGGTCTCGGCGGTCACCTCGAGGCACTCCGGCAGCGACTCGCGGCGGATGACCAGCGAGTGATAGCGCGCCGCCACGAACGGCTGCGGCAGCCCAGCATAGATCCCATCTCCGCAATGGCGGACCTTCGACGTCTTGCCGTGACGCTGCGCCTTGGCGCGGACCACCTCGCCCCCGAACGCCTGGCCGATCGCTTGATGCCCCAAGCAGACGCCGAGGATGGGCGTCGTCGCCGCGAACTTGGCGATGAGCTCGAGTGACACGCCCGCTTCGTCGGGATTGCCGGGACCGGGCGAGATGACGATGACCTCGGGCTTCATGGCCGCCACGTCCTCGGCGGTGATGGCGTCATTGCGGACGACCTTGCAGTCGAAGCCCAGCGTCTCGATGAGCTGATAGACGTTGTAGGTAAACGAATCGTAGTTATCGACGAGCAGGATCACGAAACACCTCGTTCAAAGCGGGCCAAGGCACGGCGCAGCGCGCGGGTCTTGTGCTCGACCTCGGCGTACTCCTTGTCGGGGCTCGAGTCGGCGACGATGCCGGCGCCGGCCTGCAGCACGACCTCGGTGGGCATGACGCGCGCACAACGGATGGCGATGCACGACTCCAAGTCACCGTGATAGCCGGCCATGGCGACGACGCCACCATAAACGCCACGCCGCGTCCGCTCGAGCTCCGCCAGGAGCTTCATGGCGCGCACCTTGGGCGCACCGCTCAGCGTCCCCGCGGGGAAGCAAGCCGCCAACGCATCCAAGGCGTGGCGGGACGGATCGAGCTCGCTCACCACCACCGACACCAAGTGGAAGAGCTCTGGGTAGACCTTGAGGTCGCGGAAGTCGCGCACCGCGACCGTGCCCGGGAGCGAGACGCGTCCCAAGTCGTTGCGCGCGAGATCCACCAGCATGATGTGCTCGGCGTTCTCCTTGGCGCTCCGCGATAACTGACGCTTCATGCGCTTGGCATCCTCGGCGTCAGCGCTGCGCGGGCGGGTGCCGGCGATCGGGTGGGTCTCGAGCTCGCCGTCTTGGGCGCGCACCAGCATCTCGGGGCTCGAGCCGACGAGCATGCCTTCCCCGGTGGGCACATAGAACTGATACGGCGATGGGCTGCCGGCGAGCAGCGCGCCGAAGAAGGCGAGCGGCGCAACCTCGGCGCGCAGCGTGAAGCGGTCCGACAACACGGCCTGGAAGATGTCGCCGGCGCGGATGTGCTCCTTCAGCACCTTCACGCCCGCGACGAAGCGCTCGTAACCGAGATCGGCTTCGAACGCCTTGAGCGGCAGCGGCGTGACCTCGCCCTCGCGTAGCGCCGGCCGCGCTTTGGCGGACAGCACCTTGGCGAACACCGTGTCGGCCGCCTGCTTGGCGATGCGCTCACCGTCAGCCTCTTCCCGTGGGAAGTAGCCCGCGATGACGTACGCGCGCTGCGCCTTGTGATCGATGACGACGTAGGCGCGGTGGAACGTGATGTCCGCGTCGACGCCCGCGTGCGCCATGGTGCCCACGCTCGCGAGCGATGGCTCGACGTGACGCACGCACTCGTAGCCGAAGCTGCCGATGGCGCCGCCTTGGAACGCCGGCAAGCCAGGCTCCAACGGAGTCGCGCGCGCCACCAGCTTGTCGCGCACCGCTTGGAACGGGTTCTCTCCGCCGGTGAAGCGGCAGCGCTCGTACGCCATCACGCCCAGCACGTCGAGCATCGGCGCCGAGCTCTCGTCGTGGCTCGCGAGGCGCATGAACGCCGCGTCGGGGTCGTCCGCGAAGGCCGCGATGAGCGTCTCGGGGGCCATCCCATAGAACGGCAGCTCACGGACGATACGGACGAAACCCGGTTTCATGCTGGCGTTATCGGCGGAAACTTCGTTGACTGTAAGCGAATAATTATCCACGATTGGTTCCATATGGAGACCAGTCGCCTCCGCCACTTCCGCATGGTCGTCGAGACGCAAAACCTACGTCGCGCCGCGGAGTTACTGAGAATTTCCCACAGCGGCCTGTCCAAGTCACTGAAAGCGCTCGAGGCCGAGCTTGGCCTCACGCTCATCATGCCGAGCGGCCGCGGCCTCGTGGTCACCGACGACGGCCACCGCATCTACGCCCGCTCCGAGGAGGTCCTGCGCGCCGTCGATGGGCTCACCGGGCGCAACGAAGCCGTCCCCCGCCTCAAGGTGCGCCTGGGCTCCTTCGAGGTCTTCACCTCGTTCTTCATCGGCGATTTGGTGCGCGAGCAGTTCGGTGACGCCGAGGTCGAGGTCCATGAGCTCGTGCCCGGCCGGCTCGAAGAAGCCTTGCTCAGCGAGCGCATCGACATCGGCATCACCTACGATCCGGTGCCGCGCGCTGGCGTCGACTACACCAAGATCGTCAGCGTCCGCATGGGCACCTTCGTCCGCCATGACGTATTCCACGACGTGAAGCTCGCCGACATCCCCTTCGTCGTCCCAGTGCAGCCCATCGACGGCAGCACCAGCGGTGTCCGCGGTAGCGACGCCTGGCCGGCCGAGCGCTTTCCGCGCCGCGCCACCTACCGCGTCGACATCCTCACGACCGGCCTCACCCTCGTGCGCCAGGGCTTGTGCGCGGTCTTCATGCCCGAGTTCGTCGCGCGCCTGCACGACGCGACCGTCGACGAGCCCTACCGCTTGCGCGAGCTCGCGCGCCCCCACGGCATGCCGGCGATTCACCGCGACGTGTACATCGTCAAACGCGAGTCGACCCCCGAGGACACGACCATGAAGAAGATCGCCCGCGCCCTCCGGCAGCTCGGCTGAGTGGCAGGCGAGTCAGCGTGGCGCGCCGAACAGCTTCTCGGGCGTCGTGATGTAGCCTGCAAGCGCGCTGGCGGCGACCACCAGCGGCGAGGCGAGGTAGACCTTGCCGGGGCCGGAGCGGCGCGGGAAGTTGCGGTTGATCGCGGAGACCGTGACTTGGCCTTCGTTGCGGGACACGCCGGGGCCCGCGTTGATGCAGGCACCGCACGACGGGTTCACGAGCTCGGCGCCGGCCTTCTCGAATAGCTCGATCCAACCAGCCTTCTCGGCGCGGGCGCGGATCGCTTGCGAGCCAAATTGGATGTAAAAGCGGACACCCTCCTTGACGCGCATGCCGCGCGCCACCGCTTGCTCGAGGACGCGCGCGTACATCGCCATGTCGCTGCTCTTGCCGCCGGTGCAAGAGCCACCGTAGGCGATGTCGATGCGCACGTCTTCGCTGAGAGCGTCGACCGCCACGCCGTTACGCGGATCGCCGGGTGTCGCGACCATCGGCGCCAGCATCGACACGTCGAGCTGCATCTCATGGACGTAGCGCGCGCCTTCGTCGGAGCGGACGGCCATGGCGCGCAGGGTCTCGATGCTCGTGCCGCGGTGCTCGGCGATATAGGCGAAGGTCACCTCGTCGGCCGCGATGAACCCCGTGGTGGCGCCAGCCTCGACCGCCATGTTGGTGAGCGTCGCGCGCTCCTCGACGGACATGGCCTCGACCGCGCTGCCGCAGAACTCGAGCACCTGGCCGATGGCCTTGCCGTCCTTGAAGTACTTGTCCGCCATGACATACAGCATGACGTCCTTGGCGGCGACCGACGCGTCGAGCTTGCCGTCGATGCGGATGCGCACCGTCTCGGGCACGGTGACACGCACGTCGCGGGTGGCCCAGGCGTTCGCCATGTCGGTCGAGCCGACGCCGAAGGCGAAGCAGCCAATCGCCCCGGCGGTGCAGGTGTGCGAGTCGGTGCCGATCACCAGCTCACCAGGACGCGCGATGTCCTCGAGCACGGCGTTGTGACAGATGGCCTCACTGCCACCACCGCGCTCGGCGGGGACCTCGCCGTACAGGGTGATGCCGTGCTTCTTGCAGAACTCTTCCTGGTTGACCGCGAGGTCGTCGGCGAGCTGCAGCAGGCCTTGCTTGCGCTGCGCCTCCGGCATCACGTCCTTCAAGAAGGTCAGGTGATCGCGGAACGCGAAGACGCGCGTCGGGTCGGCGACGCTCGCGTCGCGGCCGAAGCCCTCGACGAACTGCGCGGCGGCCATCGGCGTCACGTAGTCGTGGGTGAAGCGCACGTCGGCGCGGCAGAAGACCGCGTCGCCCGGCTTCACCGCGGTGAGGCCCATGGCTCCCTTCGCGGCGTCGGTGACGGCGTGCTGGGCGATGATCTTCTCGACGGCGGTCATCGGGCGCGCCCTGGTTGTCGGTAATGGCGGACGGACCCAACCGGCGAGACGCGCCGTGTTGTAGGCGAACAAGCCACCGTGCTCGACGATACCGGCGCTGATGAGGTCGAGGCCGCGCGTGAACTCGGAGATCGGGATCGATTCGCCGCGGCGGACGCGGTCGAGGATGCCGAAGTCCGTGGAGGTGAGGAGGCCGATGTTCTGGCAGTTCTGGCCGTAGATCTTCTCGATCGACTTGGCGATCACCAAGCGGATGCCGGCCGCCTTCTCGGAGTACGGGGCGGTCTCGCGGCTCGAGCCGCACCCCTTGGAGCGGCCCGAGACGATGACCGAAAAGCCACCGTCCTTGATGGCGCCGCGGCCGATCGCCTGATTGCGCAGGCCGACGAGCGAGTAGAGGCCGAGGGTCGCGTCGTACCAAAAACAGACCCAGCCCGGGGTGATCTCGTCGGTGGAGATGTTGTCGACGAGGTTTTCGGGAGTGGCCGGGAGATCCTCGCCGCTCAATTGCCGCGCAATGGTCGGCGCGTCCTCGGTCAGGAAGAGGATGCGGCCGGGAAAGCTGACGTTGCGGTCCATCGAGAGGCTCCACCTATGCGGGTGTGGGTGACGGCACATACGGCCGCAACATTGAGTGGGCCCGCCCAGATTGCGCGGTTTCGCCGCATATGTCACGAGGCCCGGAAATGAGCCTCGAAGAACGCCTCCGCCAGCGCGCCCGCATCGTCCGGGCCATCCGCGCGTTCTTCGAGGAGCGCGACTTCATCGAGGTCGACACCTGGGTGGCCATCAGCGCCCCCGCCCCCGAGCCGCACATCGAGACCGCCCGCGTCGAGCTCACGACCCCACAGGGCAAGCAAACGCGCTTTCTGCAGCCATCGCCCGAGATGCAGATGAAGCGCATCATGCCGCACGCGCCGCGCATCTATCAGATCGCGCCGGTGTTCCGGCAGGGCGACCGCAGCGAGCGTCACACCCCCGAGTTCCGGCTGCTCGAGTGGTATCGGCGCGGCGCCGCGTGGACACAGCTCCTCGACGACTGTGAAGGGCTCCTGCGCGCCTGCGCCGAGGCCGCGGGTGGCAGCGCCCGCATCGACACCAGCCGTCCGTTCCTGCGGATCAGCATGGACGAGGCCTTCCGTGAGCACGCCGGCTTCTCCATCCTCGAGGCGCTCGACGAGCCGACCCTGAAGGCGCGTCTGCGCGAGCGGACGATTCATTTCGCCGCGGGCGACACCTGGAACGACCTGTTCCACCGCGTCTTCCTCACGCACGTCGAGCCCAAGCTCGCGAAGCTCACGACACCGTTCTTCCTGCACGGCTACCCAGCGCCGCTGCAGATGTACTCGCGCCTGTCGCCCGCCGATCCGCGCGCCAGCGAGCGCTTCGAGCTCTACGTCGGCGACCTCGAGCTCGCCAACGGCTACGGCGAGATGGTGGACCCCGAGGGCAACCGCGCGCGCTTCGCCGCCGACGCCGAGCAGCGCCGCCAAACCAACATGCAGACCTACCCGACCGACGAGCGATTCTTCGAAGCCCTGCGCGCGCTGCCCGACTCCGCTGGCATCGCGCTCGGCGTCGACCGTTTGCTGATGTCGATGATGGGCGTCGATCACATCGACGCGATTGCCGCAGTGCCGTGGAGCGAAGCATGACCGAGAAGCTCGAGCGAACCCGCGTCACCCCCCGTGAGCGTCACCGCCGCCACGCGAACCCCTTCGCCATGCGCTTCGACGTCGCGCCCCTCGACCCCAAGGTCTACGCGCGTCAGCTGCCGCTCGCCCTCGACATCGGTTTCGGCGAAGGCATCTTCGCCATCGACCTCGCGCGCCAGCACCCCGAGTGGAACGTGCTCGGCTTCGAGATCCGCGAGCACTACGTGCGCTTCTTGAACGAAGGCGCCAAGGCGCGCGGCCTCGGCAACTTGCACGGCGTGCAGGCCAACGCCTCGACGCACCTCGACCAGGTCGTACCCGACGCGAGCGTCGCCTTCGTGGCCATCAACTTCCCGGACCCATGGTTCAAGCGCAAGCACATGAAGCGCCGCGTGCTGAACCCCGAGTGGCTCGCCGTCCTCGAGAGGAAGATGCTGCCACGCGGTGAGCTCCACGCCATGAGCGACTACGAGCCCATCGCCCGCGAGATGGCGAAGGTCATGAGCGCGGCCCCCCACTGGGAGACCATCCTGCCGTTCACCATCGGCGGCCCCAGCACCACCGGCATCATGACCGAGCGTGAAGCACGCCATAGCGGACGCGGCGAGCCGATTCACCGCATGGCGTTCCGCTACATCGGCTAGCGCTTCTTCTTGCCGTCGGTCTTCTTCGTGGTCTTCTTGGTGACGGTCGTGCGCGGCGCCTTGGCGGTCTTGGTCGCCTTGATGGGCTTCTCGGCGGCCATCTTGTCGATCGGCTGCTCCTCCGGCTCCTCGGCTGGGGCCTCCGCCGGCTCCTCGGCGGCGGGCTTCGCTTCGGCGACCACCTGGGGCACGCTCAGGCGCGTCTTGCAGCCGTCGTTGCACTCGCTGAAGCGGTCCTGGCAGCGTGACAAGCACTGGCCATCCGCGGCGCAAGTGCCACCACACGCGTCGTGCAGCGCGCGGGCGCGGATCTCGCACGGCTCCTTGTCGGCATCGATCGGCGCCTGGCGGCAACCCGGGAACTGCGACTCGGGCGTGACCGATGGACGCTCGTCGCTCAAGCTCTCGCGATTGACGTAGCCAACCCGGCCCCAGATGTCGCGCACCAAGGCGTAGTCGCCGAAGACCTCGCGCAGGAAGACGACCTCTTCACCACGCACGAGCGTGTCGATCTGCGCATAGCCACGCTGCGCCGCGGGGCCGCTCCACATGGACGCGGGCGAGGTGATCCACTGCTTGTGCAGCGGTGGCGGACCGCCCGACATCGCCACCAGCACGATGGCGATCACCAGGAGCACGAGCGGCAGGCCGAGCATCGCGGCCTTCTTCCCCGGGCTCGCCAAGGAGAAGGAGTGCATCAGATGGCGGCCATAGATCGCCGCGGCGGACGGCTTGTTCGATTTGACCTTGCGCGGCTTGTCCGGCTGCAGCGCGGGCTCGAAGGTCCCCGCGCCGGCTTCCGAGCGCGGCTCCGGGCTCGACTTCTCGGCCTCGAGGGCGGCGGCGGCGGGCGCGCCTTCGATGACCGTCGGCTGCTCCGGGAAGATCTCGGCGGGTTGTGCCTGCGGCGCGATGATCGGCAGACCCGAGGGACCACCATCGTACGGCGCGGGCGCGGGCTCCGCCGTTCCGACGTCGCTCGCGGCGCTCAGCTCACCGAGTGAGGGACCGCCGGCGGGCGAATGATCCGCGTTAGCGGTCACTTCATCGTCGCCGAGCGGCACGTAGCCGGTGGCGGTGGGCGCGAGGTCCATCGGGGCGGGCACGACGGCGGGCGCCTCTTCGAGCGGCTCGCTCTCGTCGATGGTCTCGATGACGTCGGCGTCCGCGGGCTCGGGCTCGAGCGCATCGGCGAGGCCACCACTCGGCGCGGCGGCCGCCTCGGGGACCTTCATGACGTCGGTGCTCGCGCCCTCGAACATCGGCGCGGCGTCGGACTTGGTGTCGGTCGACTCCGCGGCGATGGCCTGTGCGACCACATCGCTCCCCGCGTCGGCGGCAGGCGCGGCTTCCTCGGGCGGCAGCGGCTCGGCCCCAGCCGCGGTGACACGGAACTTCGTCTTGCAGCGGCGGCAAGTGACGTTCACACCAGCCTTGGCTTCCGCGTCAGGCTTGAAGTGCGATGCAGAGCAGGAGGGACAGGCGAAGATCACGCAAAGGCAGCGTAATCCGAATCCCTCGAACTTGCCAAAATTGGTGCCGCAACCCCCTACATGGACAGGGCCAAGCGCCAGGCGACGCCGATGGCAGCGCACGTGAGGGTCGCGAGCACGACCTGGAAGGGCCAGCCAAGGGCGCGCGCTGGCAGCATCAGCCCGACCGCAACACCCCACCCCGCACCACCCAGGTGCGCGGCGATGTTCGAGTGCTCACCGAAGGCCGTCATCGCGAGCACCGAGGCCAGGGCGCCCACGACGCGCATACGATGACGCAGCCACAGGTCACGGCCAGCCCCCGTGCGTAGGGCGTGGCCCGCGGCCGTGCCGAGCAGCCCGAAGAGACCTCCCGAAGCGCCGACCGAGGTCGCGGTGGGGTCGTACATGATCGACACGATGAAGCCCGCGATCGCGGTGGTGAGCCACGCGGCGAGCGCGGCGCCGACCCCCACCCGCTCGGCGGCGGCCCAGCCAAGGAGCACCAAGAAGGCGGCGTTGTGCAAGACGTGATTGGCGTCGGCGTGGAGCGTCGCCGCGGTGATGAGCCGCCACCATTCGCCATGGCGGACGAGGTCCGGCACCATGACGCCGAGCTTGAACCACTCGTCGCTCTTGTTGACCAAGGCGTGGACGACCATGAGGGTCACGGCGCTGCAGAAAGCCGCGGCGAACGCGGGCTGCAAGAGCAGCGGAGCCTTGGGGCTCGGGTCCGGCTGAGTCGCCTTGCGACGCTTCAGCTCTTCTCCGAGCTGATCGCCCAGGAGCTCCGCCACCCGGTCGGCCTCGTGCTCGGGGACCTCGAGCACGGCGACGCCATGCTCCACGGCCCAGGCTCCTTCGATCCCAGCGGCCTCGAGCAGCGCTTCGGCCTGGGTGGTCCACCACGTGTCGCGCGTTGTCAGGAGCAGCACGCGCGGCATATACCGCGAACCGTCATGCCGAGCACACCAGCGACCTCCGTCCAGACCTTCCCCAATCCGGCCCCGCAGCGCGACTACGTCATCGTCTTCGACTGCCCCGAGTTCACCTGTGTCTGCCCGCTCACCGGGCAGCCGGACTTCGCCACCATCCGCATCCGCTACGTCCCCGACGCGCTGTGCGTCGAGCTCAAGAGCCTGAAGCTCTACCTGTGGTCGTACCGTAACGAGGGCGCGTTCCACGAAGCGGTCACCAACAAGATCCTCGACGACATCGTGAAGGCGACGCAGCCGCGCGCCTTGCAGGTCGAAGGCGACTTCATGGTGCGTGGCGGCATCGCCACGAAGGTCATCGCGACGCACGGCAAGGTCGAGGCGCTGCGGTGAGCCGCAAGCTGCGCATCGGGTCGCGCGGCTCCGACCTCGCCCTCTGGCAGGCGCGCTACATCGCCGCGAAGGTCCCCGGCGGCGCCGAGATCGTCATCATCAAGACGAAGGGCGATGCCATCCAGCACCTCTCGCTCGACAAGGTGGAGGGCAAGGGCTTCTTCACCAAGGAGATCGAGCACGCGCTGCTCGCGAACGAGGTCGACATCGCGGTGCACAGCTACAAGGACCTCCCCACGGAAGAGACGCCGGGTCTCGCCATCGCCGCGGTCCCCGAGCGCGCGCCGGTGCACGACGTCATCGTCGCCAAGACCGGCATCCTCACTCATCCCACCCAGACCGGCCTCCCCCGGGGAGCGCGTGTCGGCACCAGCTCCATCCGCCGCAAGGCCCAGCTCGCGGCCACCATCGACGGCCTGCAGATGGTCGACCTGCGCGGCAACGTGCCGACGCGCGTCGGTAAGGTCGAGAGCGGTGAGCTCGACGCGGTGGTGCTCGCCGAAGCTGGTTTGTCGCGCCTCGGCATCATCGACGCGGCGGCGGCGAAAGGCCTCACGGTGAAGCGCCTGCCGCTCGAGGTGATGACTCCCGCCGCGGCCCAAGGCGCCCTCGCCGTGCAGGTGCGCGCCGACGACAGTGAAGCACGCGCTGGCGTCGCCCTGCTCAATGACAGCAGCACGCGCATGACCGTGGCCGTCGAGCGGGCGCTCCTTGCCCGCTTTGGCGGAGGCTGCCACCTGCCGCTCGGCGTGTCGTGCCGCGCCATCGACGCCCTGACCGTCGAGCTCATCGCCACCATCACCGCGCCTGACGGCTCCGAGCGCCTGGGAGCGCACACCATCGGCGACGAAGCCAGGGTCGTCGAAGAAGCCCACGCGACGCTTGTCAGCCAGGGCGCGCTCCGTTACCTGTGACCGCCATGCGGCACGAGCGCTCGAAAGATCTCTTCGACAAGGCCATCACCTTCATCCCCGGCGGCGTGAGCTCGCCGGTGCGCGCCTTCAAGGCGGTCGGGGGTGATCCCATCTTCATCACCCGTGGCGAAGGCCCGTACATCTTCGACGCCGACGGCAACCGCTACATCGACTACGTCTGCTCGTGGGGCCCGCTCATCTTGGGCCATGCTCATCCGGCGGTCATCGAGGCGATCACCCGCACCGCGCGCGACGGGACGAGCTTCGGCTGGGCAACCGGCCGCGAGGTCGAGCTCGCCGAGCGCGTCGTGCAGCACGTGCCCTCTGTCGACATGGTGCGCTTCGTGAACTCCGGCACCGAGGCGACGATGAGCGCGCTGCGGGTGGCCCGCGGCGCCACCAAGCGTGACCGCGTCGTCAAGTTCGCTGGCTGCTATCACGGACACGCCGATGCTTGGCTCTCGGAGTCGGCCGGCTCGGGCGTGGCGACGCTGGGCATCCCCGGCACGGCGGGCGTCCCCAAGGGCGCGGCGCAAGACACCATCACGCTGCGCTACAACGACCTCGAGAGCGTCCGCGCCACCTTCGCCGAGATGGGCTCCACGATCGCCGCCATCATCGTCGAGCCGGTGGTCGGCAACATGGGTCTCGTGCCGCCGGTCGACGGCTTCCTTCAGGGTCTGCGTGACGTCTGCGACCAGCACGGGACGCTGCTCATCTTCGACGAAGTCATGACCGGCTTCCGCTTGGGCCTCGCCGGCGCGCAAGGCCTCTACAACGTGCGCGCCGATCTCACGACCTTCGGCAAGGTCATCGGCGGCGGTCTCCCCGTCGGCGCCTACGGTGGCCGCCGCGAGCTCATGCAGCATGTCGCGCCCGTGGGTCCGGTTTATCAAGCGGGCACGCTCTCCGGGAATCCACTCGCCATGGCCGCGGGCATCGCCACGCTCGACGCCATCGCCGTCCCTGGTTTCTTCGAGCGCTTGAACGCGCGCACCGCCGAGCTCGGTCGCGCCATCACCGCGGTGCTCGACAAGCACGGCAAGCCCGCGCGCTTCGATCACGTCGGCTCGATGACCGGTCTGTACTTCTTGCCGGGCGCCGAAAAACCGCCGCGCGACTACGACGAGGTGAAGAAGGCGAAGACCGACCGGTTCGGCGTGCTCTATCGCGCGCTCCTCGATCAGGGCGTGGCCCTCGCGCCCTCGGCGTTCGAAGCGGGGTTCGTCTCCGCGGCGCACGAGCAGACGCACGTCGAAGCAACGGCGGCGGCGCTCGACGAGGCGCTCACGCTCACGCGCGGCTAATCCGCCAAAACGGCGTCATCGGCGGGGGAAAAGAACCCCGGGGGTGGCGCGTCAGTTTTCCCCCTATGGCGAGGCGTGCCCCAGGGTTTTGACGCCTCCAAACGCGAAAACCTCGATCAGCCTACATGCGCTGACTTCGATAAGTACTTGATTCTACGCGAAGCGCCCCACGTGGGGCGGTTTAGGGGCGAATGAGCGACATTGGCACGCCCCGTGCTTCGTAAGTGCTCGTGCAGACGCTGGTGAAAAACGAAGCCCGAGTGACCGCGGCAAACGGGCCACGGATCGGCGACGCGTTCGGCGACTATCGCCTCATGGAGCTCCTGGGCGAAGGTGGCATGGCGAAGGTGTTCGCGGCCGAGCACATGACCGGCGGACAGAAGGTCGCGCTCAAGATCCTCGGTAAGGATCGCTCGCTCTCGCCCACCGCGGCGCGTGGCTTCGCCCTCGAAGCGGTGGTGTCGCGGCGCATCGCGCATCCGAACATCGTCGAGGTGCTCGGTACCGGTGAGCTCGAGCAGCAGAAGTTCCATGTGATGGAGTGCTTGGATGGCGTCGTGCTCCGCGACCTCATGGAGAGCTCACCCACCATGAGCGTGCCGCGCGCCGTCGCCATTGCCCGCCAGCTCGCGTCCGCTTTAGCGGCGGCACACGACGCGGGCATCGTGCATCGCGACGTCAAGCCCGAGAACGTCATGGTCGGTGAGAGAGACGGCAAGCTCACCGTCAAGCTCATCGACTTTGGCGCGGCCAAGGACCTCACGCAGCCCGGCATCGCTGGCGAGACCATCATGGGCACGCCGATCTACATGGCGCCCGAGCAGATGTGGGGCCAAGAGACGACCGCCGCGACCGACGTCTACGCCTTCGGCCTCCTGGTGTACGAGATGCTCGCCGGCAAGCTCCCATTCAAGGCGCGCAAGTTCGTCGAGCTACGCGAAGAGCGCTCGACCCAAGAGCCAACACCGCTGCGCGTGAGCCTCATCGAGCGCCTGCGCGCCGCCAGCAATCGTATCGGTGCTCCGGCGGCGCTCCTGCGCGAAGCCGTCCCGGCCGAGCTCGAAGCCTTGATCATGACTTGCCTTGCCCGCTCGCAGGAAGAGCGCCCCGCCTCGATGCGCGTCGTGCTCGAGCGCTTGAACAGCCTCGGTGACGACGGCCGTGCGCCGCAGCCGTCCGCGATTGCGCGCCCGACCCGCGGCCAGGCTCGCCGCAAGGCCCCAGCCGCCCGCCGCCGCCAGGTCCTGGGCTACGCAGCCGCCATGCTCGCGGTATTTGCCTCGGCGAGCACGCTGATATCCGATATGCATGCGCGTGGTCCGTGCGATGGGGCGCTCGTCGTCGCTTCGCGTTAGCTTGACGCCGTGTCTCGGGGAAATGAAATGACGATGAAATATCTCGTAGCGCTAAGCATCGCCGCGCTCGCCGCATGCGCGAGCCAACAGCAAACCAACGAGCCATCCAAGGCGAGCATCACCGCGACCGGCGGCACGGAGGTGAGTCGCACCGACGACACCAAGGCCGACGAGCCGCTGGAGATTCACCCGAAGTGCAAGCAGGTGATCTCTTGCTACAACGCGCTGGCGCGCGATCTCTGCCTCAAGTCCACCGAGGACTGCTCGGCGAGCTTCAAGGTCACGACGCCCGTCGACAAACCCGACACCTGCGAGCGCCTGCTCGACCAAGCCTCGGAGACCGCCAAGCCCTTCATGGCCGACCCGAAGTACAAGATGCCGTCCGAGTGCGGATGAGGCGGGGGACCTATCGCCTCGCGCCTCGCGAGGCGAAATGATCGACAGCCATTGCCATCTCGACGTCGACCGCTTCGACGCCGACCGCGGAGAGGTGATCGCGCGGGCGGCCGCGGCCGGGGTCCGTGACATCGTCGTGCCGGCGGTGGATGAGCGCTCGTGGTCCGTGATCGCGGAGCTCGCGCGGACGACGCGGGCGCCGCGTGTTCATGCCACGGCGGGCATTCACCCCGTCGTGGTGCCGGAGCTCGACCCAGCGGACGATGACGCTCTGCTGGGACGCCTGGACGCGCTCGCCGCGCGAGCCAAGCTCGTCGCCATCGGCGAGTGCGGGCTCGATGACACCATCGATCTCGAGAAGGCGCCGTACGCGCGGCAGGAGCATTTGCTGCGCGGGCACTTCCTGATCGCCAAGAGGTACGATCTGCCGCTCATTCTCCATGCGCGGGGACGCGGCGCCTACGACGTGCTGCTGCGCTTCCTCGACTCTCATCCCCTGCCGTCCGCTTCAGCGGTGCTGCACTCGTACGGTGGCGGCATCGACTTGCTGAAGCGCTTCAGGGCACACGGCTTGTACTTCGGCTTCGCGGGGCCAGCGACCTACCCCAACGCCCGCAAGGTCCGCGCGAGCCTCATCGACGTGTCGGACGACAAGCTGCTCGCCGAGACCGACGCGCCCGACCAGACGCCCGAGCCCTACCGTCCTGGCCGCAGCGAGCCCGCTTACGTCGCCGAGATCATCGCCGCCATGGCCGAAGCCCGCGGCACCGACGCCGCGACCCTCGAGAAGCTCACGACCGAGAACGCGCGACGCCTCTTCCGACTCACGTAGACGCGCGCTCAGCGGCGGTCGGCGAGCTTGCGGTTGGCCTCTCTGAGTTTCTGCGCGAGGCCACGGGCGACGTTGACCATGAGCCAGGTGAAGCCGTTGCGGTGGGTCTTCGCGAAGCTGTGCAGCGAGTCGTGGGTCAGCACGTAGAGCACCGACGTCTCGCGCGTCTTCACCGTGGCGGTGCGCGGCGAGCGGTCGATCAGCGAGATCTCTCCGAACGACTCACCCACTCCCAGCGCGCCCACGACGATGTCCCCACCGTCAGCCCCCCGCACGAGCACATCCAGCACGCCAGACGCCACGATGAACAGCGAGTCGCCAACGTCGCCTTCCCGCAGCACCACCGAGCCCGCTGGGATCTCCACCGCCGAGAAGGCCTGCGCCAGGCTCTCGAGCTCCAAGGGCAGCAAGCTCTCGAGCAGCGGCGACTTGGCCAGGATCGCGTGATCGACCGACGTCACGGCGTCAGCTCGAAGGCGTGAAGATGAAGGGATAGTTGACCGTGACGCGGCCACCCGAGGGAGCCGGGAAGCGCCAGCGGCGCACGCGCGATACGATGCAGTCCCCCACCGCCGCGGAGCCCATCTTGTTGGCGGAGACGCGCGCGTCGTCCACCTCGCCGCCGCTGCCGATGGTGAACTCGATCTCGATCTTGCCTTGCAGCGAAGCGTCGCGCTTCAGCTCCTTCTCGTAGCAGTCCTGAATGCTGCGCAGGCGCGCGCGCACGACCTTGGCCACCGACTCGCCGTCGAGCGAGCCGTCCACCTCGGGTGCCTCGGCTTTCACCGCCGCGACGCGCGCTTCCTTCTTGCCGCCGAGACCCACCTGACCACCGCCAGAGGTCGCGATGCCGCCGATGCTCGCCGCGTTCCCCGCGCCACCCGCGCCGGCGCCGCGCGAGGTGCGGTTGCTGCCGCTCGCGACGCTGACGCCCGAGATGCCCTGGAAGGCGTTGTCGAGGTCGCTGTTGATGTTGTTGTCGCCGAAGACGTCGGCCACGGCGCCGGAGCCCGCGCCCTTGGTACCCAAGATGGCGAGCACGCCCTCGTGCTTGATACCCTCACGGATCTTCTCGGTGCGCGCCGCCTTGGCCTGCGGCGCATCGGAGCTCGGCGCCTTGTCTGTTTTAGCGATGCGCTCCTTGGGCTCGTCCTTCTTCACCGGCGCCTGATCGCCCTTGGGCTTCTCCTCGGCGCGCGGCTTCTCCGGCACATAGTCGGGGACGATGAGCTTCGCCCAGCGGTCGTCCAT
Source organism: Myxococcota bacterium (assembly GCA_039809465.1). Taxonomy (GTDB): domain Bacteria; phylum Myxococcota; class XYA12-FULL-58-9; order XYA12-FULL-58-9; family JALHOP01; genus JALHOP01. The sequence continues at coordinate 11,718 of JBDHVB010000027.1, read as the reverse complement.
GGTCTCGAAGGTGACCTCGGCCTGCTGCGGCTGCGCGTGGAACCAAAGGATGAGCAGCACCGCGACGGCGGACACCGCGCCGAACGTCGACGCGAAGAACCGGTCGAGGTTCTTCAAGTAATGATTCTTGATGTCGACTGGCAGCGGCTCGGGCGGCTTGGGCGGCAGCGGCGCCGCGAACTGGAAGATGATCGTGTACGGGCCGGCGTGCACCTTGCCACGGCTGTCTTCACCGAGGCGGACCCGACGCGCTCCGCCCTCGTCGCGCAGCAACCCCGCGGCGCGCAGCCCATCGGCGTCGAGCTCTTGGCCGCCCACCGAGACCTTGGCGGTCATGTCGCCTTCGAGCACCAGCTCGTAGAGGCCGTTGCGCTGCGCGATGAGCGCGTAGCTCTTCTCGGCATCGCTGCCGAAGTTGTCGGAGAGGACGAAAGTGTTCTTGCCGCCGCTGCCGATGGTCAGGGACTCGCCGGCACCGAGTCGGCGCTCCTCGAGGATCCTCCCCTGCTCGACGACGCAGGCACGCAACACTTTCATCTGCGAGACCACGGCCTATCCCGCCGCCTTGATGGTGGCGAACTTGTACTTGCTGAAGCTCGCTTGACCTATCGTGTACATGACTTGTGTCAGCAACCTGAACGGTATGTTCCTGTCCGCGATGATGGTCACGAGGCCCTTGAACTCCGCGGCCTTGTTGTACTGAGCGACCAGCTCTTGCCGTTTCACCTCGGTCTCGAGGCTCGCCGCCAGCGGCTTGATCAGATAGCCGTTCGTCAGCAGATCCTTGGGAACCTCGCCGTTCTCGAAGCGTAGAACCGGCTTGTCGTTGACCATCAGGGTGCCGAGCGTGACGGTGACCGCCACCGACTCCTCGACCGGCGCCGCCGACTCCGAGAAGGGGATCTGCAGCTCCGCCGACGGCTTCACTTGCACCGTGCTCGACGCGAAGCTCTTCAAGAGAAACACGAGGATGACCGAGAGGATGTCGAGCAGCGAGTTGATGTTGACGTCGGTCTTCACCTCGGCCGGGTGCGAGTGCCGCTTCTTGCGCGTCGGCAGCACGTGGCCCGAGAACAACGCCGGGTCGGGGAGGCCCGTGCCCACCAGCTCGCTCGCGACGTAGTTACCCGGATCGTCGACGCCCTGCGCCTGATCTCCCGTCGATGATCCGCCTAGAATCGCCATCGCTTGGTCCTCATTCCGCCAGGCCAGGGCTGACGACGACTTCGTCGAAGAGCGGCGTCATGCGGCCGTCCGCGCCGCGAATGCCACGACTCGCGTCCATGACGTCGGTGATCACTTCGTACTCCACGCTCGGCTCGGCGGTGATGATGATGCGCCGTTCGTCGGGGAAGATGGCCTTGAGCGAGCGCAGCTCCTGCACGAGCTTCTCGTTGTCGTAGACCCAGAACACCTTCTGCTCCATGGCCTCCGGGCTGCACTTCGGCAGGTCGCGATTGCGGACACGTGGTGGCGGCCAGTAGCCGCGGTAGCGCGAGCAGGCGACGGGCTTCTGGGCGAGCGGCAGCGTGATCTCGCCTGGTTTGCTCTCGTCACGCAGGAAGCCGACGCTGCTCACGAGATCATACCCCCGCGCGGTGATCTTGAGCGTCAGCAAGAGCGGCTTCTTCTCGTCGGCCGACGCCGGCGGCTCGAGGTCACCCGGCGTCGCGATCTTCGGCGCGGCGACGTTGAGCACCGAGATCTCGACGACCGCCGAGAGCATGAGCAGCGCGGGGATGAGGACCGCGAACATGTCCATCATCGGGTTGAGGTTGAGCGTCGGCTCCTCGATGGAGTGCCGGTGGCGTTGTGACGCCTTGCGCTTTGGATCGGGAAGACTCAACGCGCCGCCTCAAGCCGACTGAGCAGGGTTCGCCGGGGGCTGCTGCAAGGTGCCGCGGCCACGCGCCGTCAGCATGTTCTGCAGCTTGAACGAGTGCAGATCGATGGCTTCCATGATGCCGCGCGTCGCGCCGTTCAACGCGAGAAAGGCGGCGAGCGACGGAATCGCGACGAGCAAACCGAAGGCGGTGGCGTTCAAGCCGATCGACAGGGCCTTGGTGAGCATCTGGCTCTTCATGTCCGGCGGCGCGCTCGCCACCGCGCTGAAGGCGTCGATGAGCCCGATGATGGTCCCCAAGAGGCCGCAGAGCGTCGCCAGGTTCGCGAGGTTCGGCAGCATCGGCGTCCGCTTGTTGAGCTCGGGCAACGCGTCGAGCGTCGCCTCCTCGATGGCGTTCGAGATCTCGACCTCGCCCTTGTTGGCGCGCGTGAGACCAGCCTTGATGACGCGCGGCAGGAGCGCGGTCGGCGCGGCGTTGCAGAGCTTGATGGCGCGGTCGATGTTGTTCGCCATCACCAGCTTGTGGATCTGCGACATGAAGGCCGTCGCGTTGATGTTGTAGCGGAAGTAGACCTGCACGATGCGCTCGATGATGATCGCCACCGAGATGACGCCGACGAGCGTGATCGGGTGCATCCAGACGCCGCCGTCCTTGTAGAACTGGGAGATCCAACCCAGGGCGCTCTGATGCTGTTCCACCGCCGGCGCGGCTGCCGTTTGGCCGACGAGCGTGGTCAAAACGATGAGCTGCTCGAGCATGACTTACCTTCCTGAGTTCTGCTTTGGGGTCGTACGCTCGCGCGTCGACGCCTGGCAAGCAAGAGGTACTTTCACCCCTAAAATGGCGGCTTCTTTACCGATTCGACAATCTTCGGGATGAAGCTCTGCTTGAGCTCGAGCCCCTCGAAGTTCAGGTTGCTGCGCTGCAAAATGTAGAACGCCTGCGGCTTCTGGATACGGCCTTCGACCTTGATGGCCTCGAGCCGGATCACCTTCCGTTCCGCCTGCTGAGCGGCCGAAACGTTTGGCAGGGCGCTCAACATAAGAACGATGAGGAGCTTTCGCATCACTTGGCCTCCTTCTGCTGCTCGCGCTTCTTATCGCGCTCGATGCGCCGTTCCTCGGCCTCGATGGCCTTGTTGGCGGTGAGCACGTACTCGGACACTTCGCGGATCTCCTCGGCCGGCGGCTTGGCCTTCTTGAGATAATCCGTGAGGAAAGCGACGCACTCACGATAACGCGTCACTGTGTCTTTTCCGGCGATCTCGTTGTCCAAATACAGGACGCCGAGGTTGAACAGCGCGTCCGACGAGTCGCCCAAGGCGAGGGCCTGGCGATACGCGGCCTCCGCTTCAGCGTACTTTTGCTGGCCGCGCAGGGCGTTCCCGAGGTTCAAATAGTAGCGGGCCTGCTTGGGGTCGAGCGCGATGGCCTTGTTGATGGCGTCGACCGCGCCGTCGTAGGCGCCTACCTCGTTACGTAGAGCGCCGAGGTTGTTCTGCACCGCGGCGACACGCGGGGTCGCGGCCGCGGCGCGCTCGAAGGCGGCGACGGCCTTCGCCTTGTTGCCCTCCGCGACGTACACGAGCCCCAGCTCGTTGTAGGCCTCACCGAGGCTCGGATCGACGGCGAGAGCCTGCTCGAGCGCCAGCTGCGCCAGCTCGATCTTGTGCTGGCGGCGGTAGACCATGCCGAGCGCCAGCATCGCTTCGGCCGAGCGCTCGTCGAGGCGCAGCGCCGCGATGGCGTGGTCACGGGCCGCGTCGAGCTCGTTGTTGCGCGCCAAGAGCTGCGCCAGCTGCGCGCGCGCGATGGCGGACTCGGCATGGTCGGCGACGTGGTTCTTCAAGAGCTGAATGGCGCCGGCGGTGTCGCCTTGTCCGTCGCGCTGGCTCGCGAGGCCCGCCACCGCCGGCCCGTACGCGGGATCGGCTTCGAGCGCCTTCTCGTACGCGCGCTTCGCGCCTTCACGGTCCCCATCCGCCGCGAGCAGCGCCGCGATGTTGTAGTGCGCCGCGGCGAGCTTCGGGTTCTCCTTGGCGGCCTTGCGGAAGCTGTCGAGCGCGGCCCTGCGGTCGCTCCCCAGCTGCTCGACGCCACGATTGAACGCCTCGGCACCGGTCCCCGTCGCTTTGGCGGACTCGGGGACGTCGATCGCGGCAGCGTCACCGGCCGCTCCAGCCCGTGGCGGCGCGTCGCTCTTGCCCGACGAGCAGGCCGTGGCCACGAGCGCGCCGCAGAGGAGGATGACGCGCTTCATTGCGCCTTCTCCTCTTCCTTGGGCCGGTCCGGGCTCGGGCGCGCGGTGCGGCCGTCGGCCAAGGCCACCGGCGGCGTCGCCAAGGCACGATCGTCGACGTACGTTTTAGCGTCCTTCTGCAGCGGCCACTGCGCGCGGCGGAGCTTGTTGAGCGCGACCAGCGTTTGCTTCGTCCAGGTGTTCGCGACCTGCAGCTCGCGCGCGCGGGTGATGGCCGTCTCGTAGGCGGCGACCGCCTTGTCCTCGATGGTGCCGGCCTGCTCCTCGAGCAGCGCCCGGTACTCTTCGCAGACCTCGTCTTCGGTGCCACCGACGCGCTTGGCGCTCCGCTTCACCTCGATGGGGCACGGCGCCTGGATGACGCTCTCGGCGAACGACTGATAGAGCCGACCGATGCGGAAGAGCGAGGCCATGGTCCAATCGACTTGCTTGAAGCCAAGCACCTGCTTGTAGCTCGCCTCGACGTCCTTCAGCATCTTCGCCTTGCGGACGATGGCGGCCTTTTGCTGTGCCGAGTTGCCGGTCACGCTGACGGCGCGGAACTTCTCGAAGTCACGCTCGACCAGCTGGAACTGGGCCTCGGCGCCGTAGGGCGCGGCCGCGTCGCTCGGGTTCTTCTTGAAGTCCGCGACAGCGTTCTTGTAGCTCTGCTCGGCGTCCTTGGGCTTCCTCAGCTTCTCGTATGCCTTGGCGATCTTCAGGTCGGCTTCGACGACGCGGTCGGTGTCCTTGGCGCTACCCTTGTAGCGCTTGGTGAACGCCGTATAGGTGCCGATGACCTTCTGCGGCTCGCCCATCTTCTCGTAGACGCTGCCGGCGCGGAAGCACACGGACGGCGCGTCGTCGCGCTTGGGGAAGAGCTCGCAGTAACGCTGGTACTGCTTGGCGGCGGCCTCGTAGCTCTGGGTGTTCTCGAGCGAGAGGGCGGCGTTGTAGATGGCGTCGGCGCGGCGCTCGCTCTTGGGATAGTCGTCGACCAGCTTGAGGTAGGAGCGTGTCGCCTTGTCGAAGTCGAAGAAGCGCTCGGCGTTCAAGCCCACGCGGAAGAGCGCGTCGTCCGCCAAAGGAGACTTGGGATAGTCGTGCACCAGACGCTCGTAGAGCTTCGACGCGGACTCGTAGCGGCGCGAGCTCTCGTAGGCCACCGCGGCGTTGTTGAGCGCCGAGTCGGCGAACTGATTGTCGGGATGCTCGTTCAGGATGCGCAGATACTCCTCGGCCGCTTTCTCGGACTGGCCCGCGGCCTGCAAGTCCTCGGCGATCTTGAACATGGCGCCGGCCTTGTACTTCACCAGGTCGCCCTTGAAGCCGCGCTGCACGCCAGGCGTCGCGGCGCGCGCCAGCAAACCGCTGCTGAACTTCTCCACCGCCGCGTAGTTCTTCTCGGCGAGGTACGACTCGATGATGAGGTTCGCCGAGTACTCGGCCACCTGGTGCTGCGGGTAGGCCTCGAGCAACGCCTGAAAGCGGCGGCGCGCCTCGTCGAAGTGATCATAGGTGAAGTAGATCTCGGCGGCCTTGTAGAGGACCTTCGGCGTCTCGGCGCTGTTCGGGACGGCTCCCGCGAACTTGTCCGAGGCTTCGATGACCTCGAGCTTGAGCTTCGGGATCGGCTGCTCGGTGATGGGCTTCGTCGGATCACGCTCGGTGCTCTTTTGCACCTTCACCTTGGCGAGCTCGCCCCGGCTCTCGGCGACCTGCACCTGACGCTCGTACGAGAGGATGGCGTTGTAGGCCGCGAGCTCGAGGTACTTGTTGTCGAGGTTGGAGTCGCGCACCTTCTCGTACTCCGTGGCCGCTAAAGCGAACTGCTGCGAGTAGTAGAGGGTCTCCGCGTGGTAGAACATGAGGTCGTAGGCCTGCTTGTCCGCGGGGAAGCGCTTCAGGTACTCGCCGTAGGCCGCGGCGGCGCGCCGATACGCAGTGGTCGCCTGATCGACCTTGTTGGCCTCGCGCGCCACCTGTGCCTGGCGGTGATAAAAGAGCGCCGCGCCGTAGAGCGAGGTCTCGGTGAGCCTCTTGGCGTTCTTGAGCGCCGCGCCGTCGTTCTTGTTGGCCGCGGCCCACTGCCCGCTCTCGGTGAACAGGGTGGTCATGCGCTCGCGCGCGCCCGCCGCCCCCTCGAAGTTACGGTCACGCTCGTACGCCGCGATGATCTTGTCCTGCACGTCGGGCGCGGTGGGGTCGTTCGGGTAGCGCTGCTGCACCAGCCCGTAGACGCGGATGGCCTCGGCGAAGCGCGTCTGATCGAAGTAGACGTCGCCCAGGGCGCGGTACACGTCACGCTCGTACGGCCGGCCGCCGATGCTCTGGAAGTAGAGCACCGCCTTCTCGAGCCCGCCCCACTGCTCGTCGGCGTAGCTGATCGCGATATACTGAATGGATTCTTCCTTCAGATCACCGCCGCGCTCGTTGCCCTCGCGCTTGGTCTGCACGTTGAAGTCGAGCAAGCGCACGAAGGTGTCGACCGCCGCCTGATATTCCTGCGGCGCGCGATCCGGATCGGCCAAGCGGTAGTGGGTCCACGCGAGCTTGTAGAGCGCCTTGTCGTAGTAGGGGCTGTCGACCTCGCCGAGCACGTTGCTGTAGGCGCGCAGCGCTTTCTCGAGCTCGTTCGAGTTGAAGTAATACTCGCCGATGCGCGTCCAGACCTCGGGCGCGAACTTGCTCTTGGGGAAACGGCTGACGAGCTCTTCGTAGACCACGGTGGCGCGGTCCTCTTCGCCTTGCTCGGTGAGGCAATAACCCAAGAGGTAGTAGGCGCCGTCGACCAGCCGGTAGCTCGGGAACTGCGTGAGCAGGCGCTGCATCATCGCGATGGTCGGCTCGTAGTGGAGCTGCGGCTCGGCGGGCTCGGCGCCGCTCCCTTGCGTCCAGGCCTCGAGCGCCTTGTCGTAAGCTTGGCGCTGGCGGAAGTACACGTCGTACGACTGCTCGAAGTAGAGCTCGGCCAGGCGGAACATCGCGTCCGGCGTGTAGCGCGCCTCGCTCGGGTATTCCTTGATGAAGGCCTCGAAGCGCGCCACCGCGTCTTCGCGCTTCGCGCGCTGATCCTTTTCGAGCTGCACGATGATGTCTTCGTAAGCTTGAAAGACCGCCTGACGCTGGGCGTTGTACTTCTGCTCGATGAGCCGGCGTGTCGCGGCGCGGTACTCGATGGCCTTCTGCTCGAACTCGTGGACGCGCGTCTCCAGCTCGTCGAGCTCACGCCTCTCTTCTTCGGTGTAGGCGGAGCCGCGGCCGGCGCCGCTGCCCGCGAGCGGATTGGTGACCGCTTTGGCGGTGCTCGTGATGGCCATGACGGCCATGATTGCGGCGTGCATGCGCATCAGTCGGCCAAGACCTCGTGGAACTCGGCGTCGAGGACCTCGAGCTCGCGGCGCTGCTCGGCGACGCGGCGGTTGATCTCCGCGGTCTGCTGTTCCTTGAGCTGCCAGGCGACGTCGATGCCGCCGACGTCGGCGCGCAGGACGATGTCGTGGAACTTGGCGGAGGTGTTGCGCACGGCGGCCATCGCCACCTCGCCCACCGCTTCCTCGGTGTCGCGACGCGTGAGCCGGCTCACCTCGGCCAGCGCGGTGAGCGTCGCCTTCTCGCGCAGCACCTCGGAGCGCAAGGCCTCGGAGCGCTCCGCCATCTCGGCGTCGATCTTCGCCATGTCGTTCTGCAGCTCGGCGACGTAGCGCGCCAAGCGGTCACGCTCGCGCTCGGCCTGCTCGTTCAAGGCGCGGCCCTTGGCGTCGAGCTTGGGCGCGGCCGACTCGAGCAGGTCACGCTCCTTGCGCAGCAGCTCCTCGTAGCGCTCGCGTACCCGCAGCTCACGCGCCTCGCGCGCCGAGATGGCGACGAGCTGACGCTGCTGCGAGAGGTCACGGGCGAGGTCGCGTTGCGCGCGCTCGAGCTGCTCGAGCTCGGCGGTCTGCCGTTCGAGGCGCTCGCGTACGTTATCGCGTTCATCGCGCGCCATGGTCTTGGCGTTCGCCGACAGCCACTGGTTGAGACCGCGGATGGCGCCGCGCATGCTCTCGAGATCGAAGCCGATGCGGAAGACCTCGCGGCCCTTCTCGTCCATGACGCGCTTGCGGGCGTTGATGCGCGACTCGAGCTCCTCGCGGCGCTTGGGCAGCGCCCGGTACTCGGCGTCGAGCGTCGCGAGCTCCTTCAAGATGCCTTGCAGCTCGCGCTTGCCGGAGTCGTCGAGCGCCTCTTCGGAGATCTCCCGCTGCACCGCGAGCAGACGTCCATTGACGCCGACGAGCTGATCTTCGAGCTCGAAGGCGCGCGCCTGCTTGTCGCGGATCTGCGGAAAGAAGCTCGAGCGCCGATTCGAGTCGAGCACGGCGAGGAGCTCGCTGGTCAGCTGCAGGGACTCGCGCAGCCAAGCGTCGCTCTGATCGAGATCGCCCGCGACCCGCAGGCCGCTCCGCAAATTCTTGTCGTCGCGCGTCCAGCTCATCGCGAGCGGCGAGAGCGGCGAGTCGCCCATCTTGGGCTTCACCACGAGCTGCTCGTAATACTGGTGGGGATCGTGGTTCGCGGTGAGCATGTCGGCGAGCTCGGTGCGCGCCTTCTTGTAGCGCTGCCCGACGTCCTCGAAGGCGATGCTGGCTTCGTCGAAGGCCGCGACGCGGATGAGGATGTTGCCGTAGAGCAGGCGCGCGTCCGACATCAGCTCGCTCTCGCTCTCCGAGAGCATGAGCACCTCGAGCGTGCGCTGCGCCTTCTTGTACTCGGCGAGCTTCGCGGCGTCGTCGGGGGCGAGGTCGGCGGCGCGTACGTAGCTCCAGCTCGCTTCGTAGAGCGACTGCTCGAAGTACGGGCTGTCGCGATCGATCTGCTGATAGGCGTCGACCGACGACGGCATGTCGCCCTGGTCGAGGAAGATGCGGCCGCGATCCATGCTCGCGAGGTCGCGGATGGACTGCGCATCGTCATAGCTGTCGGGGATCACCGCGAGCTCTTCGAAGATGGCGCGCGCCTCGCGGTAGTGACCGAGCTGCACCTCGGCGACGGCGGCCATGTAGCGCGTCTTCGCCCACAAGCGGCTCTCGCGCGGCACGCCGGCGGCTTCGCGCTTGGCGGCTTCGGCGTTGCCACGGAGCACCTGGCTCTTGGTCCAGATGTAGGCCACCTCGGAGGGCAGCGGCCCCTTGGCGCGCATCGCCTGCACCAAGACATCGAGTCCGTCATAGCGGTTATTGCGGTCGGCGATCTGGATGAGGCGCTGCACCGCGATGCCCGTGTACGACGGGTTGTTGCGGCGCTCGAGCTCGAGGAAGCGCGACCGCGCCGCCGCGTCGTGACGCATCATGTAGAGCGACTCGGCGAGGTAAAAGACCGCGTCGTCGTAGCTGGGATAGGTCTTGGCCTCGGGCTCGGCGACCGCGTCGTACAAGATGAGCGAGGCGCGTGTCGGGTCATTGAGGAGCACGAGCACCTGCGCGTCGTTCAGGCGGCGGGCGAAGCGGCCCTGCTTGTCGAACTGCTCGGGCGTCGCGACGTCTTGCGACAGCGACTTGAGCACCGACTCGAGGCCGTCGAGCTCACCGCGCACCGACGCCAAGGCGCGATCCTGCGCGGCCGCGGCGAACGCCGTGCCGGTCACCGCGATAGCGGCCAGGAGCGCGCGGTACGGGCTCAAGGCGTCTTGCCACCCGTGCTCGGCTCGGCGGCCTTCGGCTTCTGATCTTTCGGCTCGCCGATGGCCTTACCGGTATCGATCTCGTAGCGCACCGACGGGCGGTCCTTCAGCTCGGTGGTGATGTTGCCCTTCTCGAAGCCGACGACGCGCACGTAGGTGAGCTTGCCCTCCTCGGCGCTGATCATCTGACTCGACTTCACCTTGAAGGTGTAATCCTTCAGGTAGCTGAAGACGCCGTAGCCGTTGCCCGCGTACTCGATGTAGAGCGAGAGCTGGTGGTTACCCGGCGCGATGCTGCCGTTGAAGACCTCGATCTCTTCGGCGGAGGCGAGCTCGTCGCCGGTCGCGACGCGGTTGTAGATGGGCGCGCCGTCGAGCGCATACTGGAGGCGCGACAAGCGGAAGCTGCCGCCCATGTCGTTCTTGTGGACGATCACGGCCTTGGCTCCCGAGATGGCGCCGTGGAGCACGACCTCTTGGAGCTGGATGAGGCGGGCCTTCGACTGGAAGACCTTCTCCTTGAGGTCGTTCACCCGCTCTTCGATGTTGCGCAGGCGCAGGTTGTACGACTGCTCCGAGGCGTCGGTGCTGGGCGTGGATGCAGGCGCGGGCGTGGACGTGGGCGCGGGCGTCGCGGCGGACGGCTCGGTCGACGCGGGCGGGACGCTCTTCTCGGCCTTGTCGGCTGGAGCGGACCGCGCACCATCGGGAACGGTGAGCACGAGGACGGCGACGGCAGAAGCAAGACACCGGAAAAACATGCGAGCGTCCTCACCGGCCGCGCGAGTGAGGACGCGACGCGCTGGAAGGTGTCCAATCGGCTGTAAGTTCGCGTAAATGGTAGCCCTGGACATTGCGGTGGTCAACACGGGACGGCTACACTCGCATACGACCATGGGACGCCTACCCTTCGTTGCGCTGCTGATCTCGCTCGTCGGTAGCCAGGCGGCCGCCGCGCCTGCGAAGACCAAGCACGCCAAGCAAACGCTGGCGCTCGCGCCCGCTCAAGCGGACGGCATGTCGAAGACAGCGCTGGACGGTATCGACCGCGCCCTCGCGAGCCACGCCGGAGCCAACGCCGAGGTCGTCGGTACAAAGGTGCTCGACAAGCGCGTGACCCCCGACTTCGCCACCGCCGTCCGCTTCTGCAAGCGCGAGAACCGCTGCCTCACCAAGCTCGCCAAGACCGTGCGCGTCGACGGCATCCTCGTCCCCTACGCCAAACCGGAGAAGAGCGGCACGGGCCTCACCATCCTCGTCGCCGGCGAGAAGGTGCAGAAGGTCAGCTTCATCTTCGTGACCTCGGCCGACTTGAACGCCGCCATCACCGCCAACGCCGCGACCCTCTTCGGGGACGACGCCACGCCCCCACCCGACATCGACAGCATCGCCGCCTTGCCCCTCGAGCCCTTGGCCGTCGAGCCCATCCCCGCGCCCACGCCCACGCCACCACCGGCCGAAGTCAAAGCCGAGCCGCCGCCAGCGCCAACTCCACCGCCAGCCGAAGTCGTGCTCACGCCACCACCCGCCGCGCTCATCGAGCCCGCCGTGCCCGAAGCACCACCGCTCGACGACAGCATCGTCACCCGCCGCGAAGAACCAATCGTCACCTGGAAGACCTACGTAGGCTCCGCCGCCGTAGTGCTCGGCGCCGCCGCCACGACCTACGGCATCCTCCAGTACGCGCACCACAAGAGCCTGGTCGACGACGCCAACGGCAATCCGAACCTCACGCAGCGCGAAGCCTCCGACATCAACGACGACGCCCAGAGCGCCTACACCCGCTCGCAGGTCGCCATCTTCGCCGGCGCACCTCTCCTCGTCATCGGCGCCGGCCTCGTCGTCTGGGACCTCTTCGTCGACGACCACTCCATCGCGTCGCACCGCCGCGATAACGGCCTGCGCTGGTCGCTCATGCCGGACGGCCGCGGTGGCGCGAGCGGCGCCATGATACTGAGGTTTTAGATCGCT
>JBDHVB010000026.1:0-33983 GCA_039809465.1 Myxococcota bacterium | reverse complement strand
CTGCGGGCATACCGGGCGGCATCAGCATCCAATGAAGCAAAAGCGACGAACGGCCGACGGAACTCCGATCGAACCTGACCGGCAAGCAACTTCCACCATCCGTTTGCCGATATTGCCGACAAGGCCGGCAGTCTGTCCCGCAGTTCCTCTCGAGGGCGTCCAATGAGCGGTATGAGCGTCAATCCCGTCATCGAAGGCCAGCAAGTCCATCCTGACATGGAGGGCGAGAGTCGCCGCCGTCAGGTCCCGGGCGCGGTCCAGCCGCTCGTCCCCTTCCCGCCGGCGCAGCTCATCACCGAAGGCCAAGCGAACGTCACGCCCTCCGTGGCAGCTCCGGCTGCGAGCACGCGCGGCAAGCGCGCGCAGGGCAGCATCAACGCGCAGAGCCTCGGGCTCGTCGGCGCTCCGCTGCCCAGCACTGGCTCTCGTGGCCCCAGCCTCGAGAGCGTCCGCAGCGGCTTCTTCGCGCGCCGCGACGCCGTCGCCAACGGCTTCATGCAGCAGCACGGCATGACCCGTGAGCAAGCCGAGTACGCAGCCGATCAATGGGTCGCCCGCAACGTCGCCCGCTGGCAGAACCAACGCGGCCAGCAACGTGGCGATGGTCTCCGCGCCCTCACCGCCGCTGGTTTGTTGATCGCCATCGCTCACGAAGGCGCGAGCGTCGATCCGAAGCTCCTCGCGGCCGCCTACGCCGTGCGCGATCAAGTCCGCGAGCAGCTCATCGCCTCGGGCATGACCGCCGAGCAAGCCGACCGCTATCTCTCGAACCTCGGTCAGCGCGTGCATCAGAGCACCACGGGCTGGGGCATCCAGCTGCAAAACTTGCGTGAGAGCGCCGAGTACCGCCGCTTCGAGCCGCAGCAGAGCAACGAGCAGCGCGCCGACTTCCACCTGTTCGATCCCGCCGCCACGCGCCGCCAGCCCTCCGAGCAGCGCGTCGTGACCGCTGACGCGGACAACGCGCTCGAAGCATCACGCCGCGAGCTCGCCGCCGCCGGCAACGACTACGCGCGCCGCCTACAGCAGCGTCAAACCGCCAACCTGCGCGCTCACCTCGCGAACCTCGAAGAGCAAGGCCGCCCAGCCGGCGGCCCCACGAACGGCTAACCTCGTCCGCTAGCGCGTACAACGGCACGGCTGTGCCGCGGGAAAGCGGAGCAAGCCACACGAGCGCTGCCTCTCATTGCCCAGCGCACGCGCAGCGCGGGTCTGTGCCTGCGAGGGAGGTTTACAACAGTTTCGCAGAGTAAAGGTTTGTAAAGCGCTTTGGCCGGTTAGCTCCCGCGCGAGCCACTCCGCGTGGCACCACGACGTCATCCGAAGCGCGAAGGTCACCTCACGCCGGGTTCGCGCTTTCCGTGCCGGAGGCGCGGCGCGAACTCGACAGCCGCGCCGCCGAAGGCGGAACGAGCGGCAAACAAACGTCGCCGGCGCGATCCCGACAGCCGCGCCGGCCGCAAGGCCGGAACAAGCGGCACTAGTTGAACGCGCGCGGCGACGTCGGCATCGGCCGGGTCAGCTGCACGCCTTGCGGCACCGTCGGCGTGAGCGGCGTCATGCCGGGGGTCACACCGGTGGGCTGTGGCATCACGTAGCGGCCGCTCGGGTCGAGCGCCTGCGCTGGCGCGGCGGGAGTGCCGCCCCAGCAGTTGTCACGGATGCCCATCACCCGCTTCACGAACGAGCCCACGGTGTTGTCGAAGAAGCCGATGAGGCCGTTGTTGTACGGGCGGCAAGTGCCGTTCGGGGTGCCGTAGCCAGGGACCATGCCGGGCTGCATCACCGCGCCAGGTTGCATCACGGCGCCAGGAACACCAGGCTGCATCACCGCCGCGCCGGGCACGACACCCGGCTGCATCGGATAGGCACCAGGCATCGTCTGCGCCTGCACACCCTGCGGGCCGACCTGGATGGCCGCGCCCGAACCGAGGATGCGATCGAGGAAGGTGTCCGAGGGGTTCTGCATGCCGCCCACGACCCCAGGAGCAACCACGCCAGGGACGACGCCCGGATTGAGGGTGCCAGGGTTGAGGGTGCCAGGGGTCACGCCGCCAGGGCGTGTCGGCACGACGCCGCCTGGGTTGGTGATGCCGGGAGTCACGATACCGGGAGTCGTGATGCCCGGCGTGGTCACGCCAGGAGTCACGCCGCCAGGCACGAGGACGCCAGGGCGCTGCACGCCGAGACCGTTGGTCACACCGAGGTTGGTGTTCGGAACGCCGGGGATCGTAGGCGTGCCCGCGATCGCGGGAACACCACCGGGGCGAATCGGGGTGAGAGCAGTCCCCGGCACGGTCGGAACGCCGCGCACGGGAACGCCAGCCACGGCGGGGCCAGTCGGCACGCCAACGTTCGGCACCGTCGGCAACACACGGCCCGGCGCGATGCCTGGAACGGTGGGCACGCCACGGACCGGAACCCCGGCGATCGCGGGCCCCGAGGGCACGACGACGCTTGGCACCGACGGGATGAGACGCGTCGGGGCACCAATGTTGGGGACGCCGGGCATCGACAAGCGCGGCGGCGCAATGGTGCCAGGGACTGACGGCGGGAGCCGCGGGACGATCGGCGTCGATGGGATCGGCAGCCGGCCGCCACCAAGCGGAACCGGGATCGGACGAGCCAACTGCCCTGGGCCTGCCCTCAAGAAAGGCACACCCACTGGGCCGAACAATCCAGACATCGTTCGGTCTCCTCGTCGAGACCGTGTCTGGTGGTGCCCCGTGCACCGCGCGAGTCCGGCCCCGCTATGTAGTCTTGATCGGTATCGGCCGAGCGCTAACGGAAGTGCGTGTTTTTACGTCGAGGTGAGACTTGGTGACGCAATTTGGACGGCGAGAATGGCGGGCCGGCACGATCTTTAGGGGTCGCACCGGCCCTACCAAGCCATCGGCGGGCGCGCCTAACCCACGCGCCACATGATCGAGACGACAACCATCCAAACGCCCACGCCGATCGCGGCGAGGCCGAACTTGGTCTGGTACGGAGTCAACTTCGCCACGGTCTGATCCATGCGGCGGTTGGCTTCCGGGTTCTTGACGAACGTCTTGAAGATGCCGACGCCCAGCAAGATGCCAAGAGCCAACTGCAACACAGCGCTCGCAGTGAAGGTGATCCAGAAGATCGGCACGATGGTGAGCCAATTGAGGTTCAAGATCGCGCTGATCACGCCCCAGAGACCCCAGATCGCGGAAACGGCACCGATCCAGCCCTGGTACGGAACCAGTTTGTCGATGGCTTCTTTCGCGTCAGGGCGCTTCGAAACGATGAGCGTCGCCGCGCCAAGAATACCCAGAATGGCAAGCCAGATGCCCGAAACTAGACCCACGTTCTCTCCTGTAGGCGGTGAAAACTGCTATCCGCGCGACAGCGTAGCACCAGAGTACGGGGTCCGCGCAAAAACTAACTTTGGGGGGTGGCTGGCAGCTCGTCGTAGCGTTTCCAGCGGTAGATGGCCAAGGACACGAGCCAGCTGCCGATGAACAGCGCGACGACCACCGCTCCCAAGCTCGCCAGCGACTCGTTGCAGCGCTCGACTGTACGCCAAAACGGACCGTCGTGACCAAGCCGCTCGCCGACGAGATGCAACGCTTCGACGCCGCCGATGACCAAGGCGACGGCGACGGACGCGCCCGTCATGGTGAGGTTGTACCAGAGCTTGCGGGCCGGACGGACGAAGGCCCAGCGGTAAGCGCGCACCATCAACACGCTGTCGGTCGTGTCGACCAGCGCCATGCCGGCGGTGAAGAGCGCGGGGAACACCATGACCTCGGCGAACGACAAGCCGCCCGCCGCGCTGCTCGCCGACATGCCGAGCAGTCCCACTTCCGTCGCGGTGTCGAAGCCAAGACCAAAGAGGAAGCCGAGCGGATACATGTGCGCGGCGCGGCCGATGGCGTTGAAGCCGCGGCCGAAGACGCGGGTCACGAGGCCGCCTGGCGCGGTCGCGGCGACATCGATCGGCTCGCCCCGTTGCGCCCGCACGAAGGCGCGCCAGATGCCGCGCAGCACCACGAGGTTCAGCAGGCCGACGATGAGCAGGAAGGTCGCGGAGGTCGCGGCTCCCACGAACGCGCCGATGCGCGCCACTTCCTCGACGAGCTCCTGGAAGTGCGTCGCGGCCCCAGCGACCGCGGCGGTCGCGAGCACGACGACGGTCGCGTGGCCCAGGGAAAAGTAAAGCCCCACGTGCTCGGCGCGCCGGTCCTCCTGGACGAGCTTGCGCACGACGTTGTCGATGGCGGCGATGTGATCGGCGTCGACGGCGTGCCGCAAGCCGAACACGTAGGCGAGCAAGGCCATGGCGAGGAGCGCCGGCCGGTCCGCGAAAGCACCATAGGCCCAGATCCACGCGGCGATGTTGGCGAGCCCGAGGCCCACGTACGTCGGCACGACGCTCATTCGGCCGTCCGCAAAAACGCACTTCCGCTGACATAGGGCGCGAAGGTCACGGAGGCGTGAGCGATGCCGTGCGTCTCCGCGATCGCGGCGACCTGGGCGAGCATCTCGGCGCGCACGGCGATGTTTTCGCCGACCTCGACGACCACACCGCTCGAGCGGACGCGGCAACGGACCACCGCGCCCTCCCCCAACCTCGCGCGCAGCATCCCTTCGGCTTCCTCGATGAAGCGCAGCGCGGGCTTGGAGATGGCGATGCCGGTCTCGATGCGGCTCGACAGGCACGGCGACGCCGGCAGCTCGGCCACGGCGCCCAAGCCCAGCGCCCGCGCCAGGGCACGCACCGCGCTCTTGCCGAGCCCCGCGGTGACGAACGGATGCACGACACCCGCGTCACGCGCCGCGATGAGGCCAGGCCGATACTCAGCGAGGTCGTCGGTGTTGGTGCCCGACACCAGCTGACGCTCGGTGACCTTGCGCATCGCGCCGTAGAGGTCGGTCTTGCAGAAGAAGCAGCGATTCGTGGGATTGGCGACGTAGCGCGGATCGGCGAGCTCGCCCGCGTCGATGAAGCGTAGCTCCCAGCCGCGCGCGCCAGCGAGACTGGTGAGGCGATCCCTGGCGTCGCCGGGCACGGCGGGCGACACGGCGTGCAGCATGAGCACCCGCTCGCGGCCCAGGAGCGCGTGCGCGAACGCGGCCAGGGTGACGCTGTCGACGCCACCGCTCACCGCGACGGCGATCGCGCCCAGGGCTTCGAGCGCATCGGCAAGGGCGGGCGAGTGCTGCGAGACGGACATCGGGGGACCTCGTATCCCCGTCCACCCGCCCTTTGCAACGCTTACTCCCAGGTCATGACGATGCGGTTGTAATTGGCGCCACCGATGACCACCGGCATGGTCTCGACGCTCGTGACGGTGCTCGTCGTGTAGCTCTCGATGACGCCGCGCAGGTAGCCCTCGACGATGGCCTCGGGTTGCACGACGCCCGCGACGAGCACGACACGGCCAGGCTGGAAGGACTCGGTGCGCACCAGATCGCGCGCTGGCGCTCCATGAATGAACGCGTTGAAGAGCGCGGCCCAGTCCTTGAGGATCGACTCGGCGGTGGTGAAGCCGCGCCGATCGTAGTCCGCGCGTGATTGCGTGATGAGGTTGCGGCCGATCTCCACCAAGGTCCGCCGCGGCAGCTTCGCCGACACGGTTTGCATCATGTCCGTGTAGTCGTCCCACGAGTACATGACGTCGCACTGCATGTCGGCGATGCGGCGGCGCACCTGCGGAAACAACACCGCGTCGACGTTGTCGAGCATGCTACTCACGACGATCTTGAAGAACATCCCGGGAAGTCGACCAGGCATCGACACCCCCCTCGAAAAGCCAATAGCGCTGGCCACGATGGTCCGCTGGACTGCACGGCCCCTAGTCCAACACCAGGTACGTCACACACGCGGCAATCGTTAACGACCCGCTAGAGCGGTCGGACGTTAATGCTTCACCAGCTGATGACCGCGCGTCTGCTCCATGCCGTGCGCCATGGTGAAGCTGCAGAAGGTGTACGCGTCGTCTTCCGGTCCGGTCAGGCAATCATAGACCCAGCGTGTCGATTCTGGATCCTCGGGATCTGGCGAAGCGTGCACGAGCAGCACCTGCTTGGGATCGATCTGAATCTGCGCGATCAACGCTTTGCCGATGAGCAAGTGGCAGATGCAGTCGCCTTCGCGGGTCTGGAAGACGTCCCAGTGCGCGAGGTCGTGATCCTTGATGAGCGCGTCACCGACGGAGGCTTCGACGATGCAGGTCGTGTGACCCGTGAGCCAGCTCCAGAAAGTCTCGAAGGCCAGGGGACTCGTCGCAGCGGGGCTTACCATACCGCTCCCATAGCTCATCGCGTCGCCCTGTCAAAGCCGCCGCAGGTGGCGCGCAGCACGCTCTCGGCGAAGCGGCCGCGTGGCGAGAAGCCTAGCGGTCCTTCATTCAGCAGGCTCTCGCCGTCGGTGAACCACTTCCACCAGAAGATGCGCTGGACACGCGGTGATTGGCCGAAGCTCGCGATGATGTCGCGGTAGCCGTCGGCTTGCTCGGTGTCGCCAGCGAACGACTGATCCTCTTCGGTCACCCACTCCGGCCACACGTAGGGGATGTCACGCGCGTCGATACGGTTCATGACGCCGGTCTCCGTGATGACGATCGGCCTCTCCGCTTTGGCGGCCACGGACTCGTAGCGCTCGAGCCAGTTGCTCTTTCTCAACGGCGCGTAGAGCGAGATGCCGATGGCATCGACGTCACGCCAGAAGGTCACGTCCTCGGCTTCGTCCCAGTTGGCGGAATAGAGGAGCGTGCCGCCGTAGACTTTACGCACCTCGGCGATGGTCTTACGCCACTCCTCGGGCACAGAGCGCGTCGAGCTCTTGAGCTCCACCCCCACCACGAGCATCTCGATGTCCGCTTCGGCGGCCATGCGCGCGTTCGCTAGGATGAACTCGCGATACGAGTCGAACCACGCGGGCCAACCGCCGCGCGGCGCGATGTCGCCGCACCACTCGCCATCCAGGAGATAGATGGCGGGCTTGAGCATGACCGAAAGTCCACGCGCGTGCGCTTGCTTGGCCACCGCCTTGGCGGTCGCCAGCGTCTCGGTGCCGGGCAGCTCCTGGGGCCGCACGTACGGCGTATGGAAGTCGTCCATGAACGCGTAGGTGCTGACGCTGACGCTGCGAATGCCGATGTCCGCGAGCGCGTCGAGCGCTTCCGCCGAGGCCTTGCTGCCGTAGCCCCGGGAGCCGCCCGCGAACCAGCTGTGCGCGAGCGCCATCCCGCAGGCCGTGTCGTTGCCGGTTTTGGGCTTGTTGCAAGCCGCGAGAATCACTAAACACGCGGCCACCATGCGCGCCGCGTTCCTCCTCGCTCTCGTCTGCCTGTGCGCCTGCCGCATCGAGCGCGTCGCTCCCAATGGCGGTGGGCAAGCACCGACGTGCGAGACCACACCACGCGGCGAGGTCTGGGTCTACACCTCCGTGTACAAGACCGTGCTCGACCGCTTGGACCCGCTGCTCCGCGAGCGCATGCCCGAGGTGAAGGTGAGCTGGTTCCAGGCGGGCGGCGAGAAGCTCCAGGCGCGCATCGAGGCCGAGATCGCGGCGGGCGGCGTGCAAGCCGACGTCATCATGGCGAGCGACCCGTTCCTCTACGAGCGCTTCAAGGAAGAAGGGCTGCTCGCGCCCTACGCCTCGGTGCACGCCTTGAAGATGCCACGCACCATGGTCGACGCCGACGCCAACTACGTCGCGGCCCGCGTCGGCACGATGATCATCGTCGCCCGTAAGGACATGAAGGATCCGCCCAAGAGCTTCCGCGACCTGTCATCAGAACGCTATCGCGGACGCATCGCCATCGGCGACCCGCTCTCCTCAGGCACCGCCACGAGCTGGGCCTTCTTCATGAACCGCGCCTACGGCGTGCAGTACTTCCGCGATCTGCGCGTGAACCGCGCCGTGGTCGCGGGCGGTAACGCGGCGGTCTTGCAGAAGGTCGAGAGCGGCGAGGCCGACGCCGGCGTGCTGCTCATGGAGAACGCGTTGGTGGCGCGCGGCAACGGCTCGCGCATCACCATCATCTATCCCGAGGACGGCGCCGTGGTGATCCCGGGCCACGTCGCCATGTTCAAGTCGGCGCGCAATCCCGCCGCGGCGCGCGCCTTCATCGACGTCATGCTCTCACCCGAAGGGCAGCGCGCCATCGTCGACATCGGTGACATGCACGCCGCCGATCCCACGCTGCCGGGTCCGCGTGGCGAGCCGCCGCTCGAGGAGCTCTTGCGGCGCGGCATGCCCTGGAGCGCGACGCTGCTCCAGGAAGGCGTCGCGCAGATCCCGGCGATGAAGCAGGCCTTCAGCGAGATCTTCGGCCGATGACGCGCCCCGACGCGATCACCGCGGCCGCGGTCGCGCTCGCCGCCGTGCTCGTCGTGTTCGCAGTCGGCCCCATCCTCGCGCTGGTCTCGCGCGGCGTGGCGGACACCAACGTGCTCTTGGGCGAGCTGCGTGACCCGGGCGCGCGCAACGCCGTCTGGGCGACGCTGCGCACCTCGCTCGGCGCGACCTTCGTCGCCGTGGTGCTCGGCGTGCCCATCGCCTTCCTGCTCGAGCGCACCAACCTCCCCGCCCGCCGTATGTTCGCTTTGGCGTTCACGAGCCTCATCGCCCTGCCACCGTTCATCCTCGGCATGGGCTGGATCCAGCTCGCCAACCCCATCGCCGGTTACCTCAACCGTCACGGCGCCTGGGTCGACATCTACGGCGCTCCCGGCATCGCCTTCGTCACCGGTACGAGCGGCCTGCCTCTGGTGATGCTCGCGGCACAGGCGGCGCTGGCGCGGGTCGACAGCTCGCTGGAGGAAGCCGCGCGCATGAGCGGCGCGGGGCCGCTGCGCGCCATCCGTGACGCGACGCTGCCGCTCGTCTTGCCGAGCATCGTCTCGGGCGCGCTCTTGGTCTTCCTGTCCGCTTCGGCGGCCTTCGGCGTGCCGTACATGCTGGGGGTCGCGACCGCGACGCCGATGCACGTGCTCACCACGCGCATCTACACGCACCTGCTCAAGGGAGGCGCCTCGGGGCTCGCGGAGGCTTCGGCGGCGTCGGCCATCCTCCTGGTCATCGCCATGCTGGCGCTCGCGGGCTCGGCGCTCGCGGGCCGCGCCGGCCGCGTGCGTCTCGCCGCGGGCAAGGGCGTCGTCGTGCAACGTCTCGACCTCGGCCGTTGGCGCCTGCCCATCACCGCCGCCGTCGCGCTCACCGCCTTCGTCGTGGTCGTCTTGCCGCTCACCGCGGTGGTCATCACCTCGCTCATGGGGAACGCTTCGCTGCCCATCGCCTTCGCGAGCTTCACCACCGCGCACTGGCACGAGGTGCTGTTCAACGGCCGCACCCTGAGCGCGGCCCTGCGCAGCTTCTTGCTCGCGAGCGGCGCCGGCGTGCTGGTGTGCGTCTTGGGCCTCGCCATCGGCGTCACCCGTGTCCGCATCAGCGGACGTGCCGCCGAGCAGCTGGCGCTCTGGCCCTACGCGGTCCCCGGCACCGTGGTCGCCATGGCCCTGCTCACGATCTACAGCATGGACATCCGCTTCGTCGTGGCCAACCAAGTCGCCTTCGTGCTCTCGCTCGCCAACAGCCTCGCCATGGTGCTGCTCGCCTACGTCGCGAAGTACCTCGCCATCGGCTCACGCAACGTCGTCGACGGCATGAGCCAGCTCGACCCGACCCTCGCCGAGGCCGCCCGCTTGTGTGGCGCCTCACCACGCCGCGCCTTCATCGACGTCGTCTTGCCGCGGCTGCGCGCCCCGCTCGCCGCGACCTTCGTCCTCACCTTCTTGCTCTGCGTCACCGAGCTCACCATGTCGGTGCTCATCGCCCCGCCTGGGCGAGATCTCCTGGGCACGCTGCTCTTCGACCTGCAGAGCTACGCCGATCCCGCCTCTGCCTCGGTGCTCGCCTGCGCCGTGGTCATGGTCGTCGTCGCCGGCCTCACCCTCACCTCGGTTGGATCACGGAGTCGCGCGTGAGCGTCCACGCCAAGAGCCTTCGCAAGTCGTACGGCAAGACCCACGTGGTCAAGGACCTGACGCTCGACATCGCGCCCGGCGAGATGGTCGCGCTGCTCGGCCCATCGGGGTGCGGCAAGACCACGACGCTGCGCATGATCGCCGGCCTCGCCCGCCTCGACGCCGGCACGCTGCGCATCGGCGACAAGCTGGTCGACGACGGCAAGATCTTCGTGGCGCCCGAAAAGCGCGCCCTCGGCATGGTCTTCCAGAGCTACGCCATCTGGCCACACAAGTCGGTGGCGCAGAACGTCGCCTATCCGCTCGAGCGGAAAGGCATGGGCCGCGGCGACATCGAGGCCGCGGTGCTGCGCGCCTTGGAGCTCGTGCGCCTGGGAGCGATGCGCGACCGCATGCCGCATCAGCTCTCCGGCGGTCAGCTGCAGCGCGTCGCCTTGGCGCGCGCCTTGGTGCACGAGCCCGAGGTGCTCCTGCTCGACGAGCCGCTCTCGAACCTCGACGCCGCCCTACGCGAAGAGCTCCGCGCCGAGATCGCGGCGCTGCGCACGCGGGTCCGCACCACCATGGTCTACGTCACGCACGATCAGGCCGAGGCGCTGGCCTTGGCCAACCGCATCGCCGTGATGAACCATGGCGTCATCGAGCAGCTGGCTCCGCCGCAAACGGTCTATGACGACCCGGCGACGCCGTTCGTCGCGAGCTTCGTCGGCGGCGCCAACGTGCTCGAGGGCAACGTCGAGGCCGGCCACTTCGTGGCGCACGGCGCCCGCTTCACGCTCCCCGCGGAGACCGCCGCGGCGGACGGCCCGGCGACGCTCATCGTGCGCGCCGAGGATCTGGAGATTGGCGGCACGGGTACGGCCTTGCCACTCGCCGCGCGCCTGTTCCTGGGCCACGCCACCGAGTATCGCTTCGCATTGGGCGGGGGCACGATCCGCGCGACGGGGGCCCACTCGGCATTGCCGGAGCCACGCATCAGCATCCGCCGCGCCAAGCTCTTCCCGCCTACACTGTAGGCGCTTCTCCCATGAATTTACTGAAAGTTTACCTCATGACCTTGCGGATTGGGACGCTCACGTCGGATATGCTCTCCATCGTGAAAGCTTCGTGTCTCGCTCTCGTCGTGCTCACCTCTCCCCTGGCCCTGCGCGCCGCCGATGCTCCGGCGACGCCGCCGACTCCGTCCGAAGTGACGCCCATGCCTGGCGCGCCGCTCGTCCCACCAGCCATCGATCCCGACGATGCCGACGCCGCTGATGACGACGACGAGACCGTCGACAGTGGCGAAGGTGAATCGCGCGATGCGACTCCTGGCGTCGATCCCGGGATCGTCTATTCGGCCGACGTGAGCGACGGTGATCTCGCCAAGCGCTTCGTCGCGGACATCGGCTCGCTCGGCTCGATGTCGATCGGCTTCGCCGACGAAGGTCGCCTCATCAACGCCATGCAGATGCCCGCCGGCGACGGCTGGACCGTGGTCATGCCGTCGCACGCCTGGGGCACCCGCGAGACCATCGAGGCGCTCATGGCGTCCGCCAAAGCGGTGCAAGCGCGCTTCCCTGGTGTCGCGCCCCTGCGTATCAATCACATCAGCCAGAAGGACGGCGGCTACATCCGCCCGCACAAGAGCCACCAGTCGGGCCGCGACGTCGATCTGGGCTTCTACTACGACAGCGACGCCGGCCCGGTGAACGTCCGCGATCGCAGACCCGTGATGGACGCCGCCTTGAACTGGACCCTGCTGCGCGAGCTGGTCACGCGCTCCGACGTGCAGGTCGTCCTCGTCGACCGCCGCATCGGCACCTTCCTCCATGACTACGCGCTCAGCATCGGTGAGGACCCGGCCTGGCTGCACTCGCTGTTCGTCGGCCCCAAGCCGCTCATCCAGCACGCCCGCCGCCACCGCGACCACTTCCACGTGCGCTTCTTCTCACCGCGCTCGCAGGAGCTCGGCCGCCGCGTCCAGCCGCTGCTCGCCAAGCGCAAGGACACGAACATGATGATCTACCGTGTCCGCTCCGGCGACACGCTGGGTCACATCGCGGCGAAGTACGACAGCAGCGTCGAGGCCATCAAGCGCGCCAATCACATGAAGAACAGCTTCTTGTCGATCGCCCGCAGCCTCGTGCTGCCTCTGCGCGGCCCGTGCACCAAGTGCCCGCAGCCGCCGCCGGTCGTCGTCCCCGCGAGGCGCCTCCCGCCGGAGCAGAGCGCGGAAGCGGTGGTCGTAGAGCAGCCAGCGCGCTCTTGATCGGGCCGCCGTGGCCTCTCAAAGACGCGCGACGAGGCTCGACGCGCCGAGTGTGTGCGCGGGGTCGAGCAGCCGCACCGACGGCCGCTTGCCGCGCACCGCCTTCAACACCAGCGGAATCGACACGTACTCCGCGTCTTCGGACGGCGGGAAGCGGAAGTGTCGTAGTTGCTGGAGCATGCACGTCGCCACTGGCACGAGCTGTGGATCACTGACGCGCGCCGCCGGCACATAGGCGTGGCCGTCCTGCATCACCAGCGCACGCAAGACGATACGTCCGCCGAGCGCGTCGTTCATCGACAAGGCGCGCATGTAGCAGCCCTCGATGGCGGCCGAGTGAACGTCGAGGACTTCGCCGATGGCGGCGTTACGCTCACCGTCGACGGCGACCTCGACGTGCATCGCAGCGCAGCCGTACGTCAGGCCAAGCAGCATGGGAATGAACAGCGGGCGCATCCCATGATTATAACGCCGTCGCTTGGCAGTTGACACCTGGGTTGCGCGGCCCGCACAAAGCGCGACCAATGCCTAACGCTAGCTTTCAGCACATCCTCGAGGGCGTCAAAAAATTCCAAACCGAGGTCTATCCGCCAAACGCAGCACGTTATCGGGAGCTCGAGAAGGGCCAGAGCCCAACCACCCTGTTCGTGACCTGCGCGGATTCACGCGTGGATCCGCACGCGCTCACCCAGACCGACCCGGGCGAGATCTTCGTCGCCCGCACCATCGGCAACCTCATCCCTCCGCACGGCAGCGGCGACCGCGGCACCGCGGCCCTCATCGAGTTCGCCGTCGAGGTCCTGAAAGTGAAGCACGTCGTCATCTGCGGCCACTCGCAATGTGGCGCCGTGGTTAGCCTTTTGGACTCGGGCAATGACGCCAAGGTGCCCCGCGTCACGGAGTGGCTGCACTACGCCGAGACCGCCCGCGCCATGACCCGCGCCCTCGCCGAAAAAGCTCCTCCTGGCGAGCAGTTGAAGCTCGCGACCCAGCACAATGTGGTGGCCCAGCTCGCCAACATCCGGACCTACCCTGGCGTCGCGACAGCCCAAGCTTTGAGCAACCTCCAGCTGCACGGGTGGTATTATGACATCGGCAGCGGCGGTGTTGATTCCCTGGATCCGGTGAGCAACACCTTCCACCCATTGATCGTGGGCCCGTAACCATAGAGTCGAGGAGCTCCCAATGAGAACATCCCTTGGGTTCATCGTGTTGTCTCTGAGCCTCGTGGGTTGTGCCACCACCAAGACCGCCAGCAACAGCGGCCCACCTTCACCGTGCGCCAAGGATCTGATGGACGCTGGCTACGTCGGCAGCCGCGCCAAGGACTCCGCTGAAGCGTACTGCACGCAGTACACGCCCGGCGAGATCGCCATCGCCAAGGATCTCCACGACCGGCAATACGAGCCACGGTTCGCCGAAGGTCTGTCGACCGCGCATCAG
The DNA here is from genome assembly GCA_039809465.1 of Myxococcota bacterium. Lineage (GTDB taxonomy): Bacteria > Myxococcota > XYA12-FULL-58-9 > XYA12-FULL-58-9 > JALHOP01 > JALHOP01. Next base: position 20,329 of record JBDHVB010000026.1, on the reverse strand, counting down.
TACACGCCCGCGCAGATCGCTTGCGCCAAGAAGGAGCGTGACTCCTGGCGCGAGAGCGGCGGCACGGCGGCGAAGTTCGCGGTCCCCGAGAGCTGCGTCGACGCGACCTTCCACGACACTCCCGCCGCCATCACGGCGAGCCGCGGCGGCATGAGCTCGGGCCCGGTGAGCACACCGCCATCCACGGCGCCCGCGGCGTCGGACGCAGCGCCCGCGAAGACCGGCTCGCTGGCCGCGACCGCTATCGCAGACAGCAAGACCAACTCGCTCTACGACGTGCTCGGCGCCGACAAGCGCTTCAGCAAGTTCCTGTCGCTCGTCGACTACGTGGGCCTCACCAAGACGCTCAAGAGCGGCGGTCCCTGGACCATCATGGCGCCCACCAACGCCGCCATCGGCCGCTACCCGGGTGGCTACGACGCGCTCAAGGCAAAGCCCGACCGCCTCAAGACCATCATGACCTTGCACATGGTCGACGCCGCGCGGCCGAGCTCCGACCTGCGCCTCCCCGACAAGAAGGGCGTGACCGGCAAGCGCTGGCCGACGGCTCAGGGCCGCCACCTCACGCTGACCGAGAAGGCCGGCCGCATCTACGTCAACGAGGACATCAAGGTGCAGAAGGCCGACATCCCCGCGGACAATGGCCTCATCTACGTGATCGATACGGTCATCACGCCGTAGAAGCGACTTGCGCGCGGCGGGCCTCCGCTCAAGCCGTGCTCAGGGCATATTCCGCCGCGGCGGACACCTGCTCGGGCGTGGGGCGCCTCCCGGTATAGAGAACGAACTGCTCGAGGCCTTGGAGCACCAGGACCTCGCCGCCGGTGATCACCGTCTTGCCGGCGGCGCGGCCGGCGCGCACCAGCGGGGTTTCGACGGGCACCGCCACGACGTCGAAGACGACGTCCGCTTTGGCGACTGCCTCCTCCGGAAACGACAGCGCCTCGGCTTCCGGGCCTCCGCGCATGCCGATGGGCGTCACGTTCACCAGCATGCGTGGCCGCGCCGCGCCGAGCGTCGCTTGCCAGCCAAAGCCGTACCGCCCGGCGAGCGCCCGCCCTGTTGCTTCGTTGCGAGCCACGACGACGCCACGCGCGAGTCCGGCATCACGGAGCGCCGCGAGCACGGCCTTCCCCATGCCGCCGCTGCCATGCAGCGCGAAGTCGACGTCGGGGCCAACGCCGTGCTTCTCGAGGAGCGGCGCGATGGCGCCGTAATCGGTGTTGTAGCCGGTGAGCCGACCGCCGTCGTTGACGATGGTGTTCACCGAGTCGATGGCTTTGGCGGACGCGTGCAGACCGTCGAGCATCGGGATGCACGCCTCCTTGAACGGCATCGAGACGGCGCAGCCGCGGATGCCGAGCGCGCGGATGCCGGCGACCGCGCTCGCGAGATCCGTGGTGGTGAAGGCCTTGTAGACCCAATCGAGCCCGAGCGCGTCGTAGAGATGGTTCTGGAAACGCGAGCCGAACATGCCGGGGCGCGCCGAGAGCGACATGCAAAGAACGGTGTCGCGGCCAATGGTGCGGCGGTCGCTCATCGGGACGTTCACGCGCCGCACGAGCAGTCGAAGCAGCCGTGCTCGGCGCACGCACCGCAGGTTTGCACCACCTGCTTGCGCAGCGCTTCACGGGCGCGATGCAGGCGTACGGCGGCGGCGTTCGCGGTGATGCCGCTTTCGGTGGCGTAGTCCTTCACCGGCACCTCGTCGACCTCGACGCGGCCGATGGCGCTCGCGTACTCGGGCTTCAAGGCGTCCTTGAGGGTCGCGACACATTTGCAGACACGACGTTCGAGCTCCGCGTCGCGCCCGTCGCGTGGCTCATCGGCGAGCTTGCCGACGGCGCGGCCGCCACGCTCGCGTCGGCGGTACTCGTCCGCGATGGCGTTGCGCAATATCTGGTGGAACCAGGCTCGCACCGAGTCACCGTCGCGCAAGTCCCCGGCCTTCTCGAGGCCGCGCTTGGCGGCGTCTTGCAGGATGTCCTCGGCGGCGGCGCGGTCGCCGACGCGCTTCTCGACGAAGCCCAGGAGCTCCGCGCGGCTCCTGGCGAGGAGGGCCGAGAGGCTGTCGCTCATGCGTCGGGCGTCTTCACCGCGAGCGCGCCCTTCACCATGTTCATGCCGCAGCGGAACGGCAGCTCACCGGGCTCTTGAGGCGGAACGTCGATGATCACTTCCTGGCCAACCGGCAGCTCGCGGGTGACGCCGAGCGTCGGGAAGACGATCTCCTTGGTGCACGGCGTGTACTCCTTGCGGATCACCTTGATGCGCACCGCTTCGCCGGGCGCGATGCTCGGCGCGCTGAGCTTGTACCCCTTCTCGACGATGATGGTGATCTCGCGCGGCGCGGGCGGCTCGGCATGCGCGAGATGCGCCGTACCCACTAGGAGCCCCAGCACGAGAGAGCAAATGACCTTCACCAAGCACCTCCACGAAAACGGCGCAGCCGCAGCGAATTGAGCACGACCGACACACTCGACAACGACATGGCCGCGCTCGCAAGCACCGGCGAGAGCAACCACCCCGTCCAGCCATACAACGCTCCGGCCGCGATGGGGATGCCCACGACGTTGTAGGCAAATGCCCAGAATAGATTCTGGCGGATCGTCCGCATGCTGGCGCGGGCGAGCGCGACGGCGAGCGGCAAGCCCGCGATCCCGTCACGCGTCAACGTAACATCCGCGGCGGCGTTGGCAACGTCGGTGCCGGAGCCGACCGCGATACCGATGTCGGCGGCGGCGAGGGCCGGGGCATCGTTGATACCGTCCCCCACCATCGCCACGCGCTTGCCGCCGCCGCGCTCGTCACCGACGATCCTCGCCTTTTCTTCCGGCCGCACCCCAGCCACGACGCGCGCGATGCCGAGATCGGTCGCGACGGCGCGCGCCACGAGCTCACGGTCACCGCTCACCATCACCACGTCGAGCCCCAAGCGCTGGAGCGCGTGCACGGCGGTCTTCGAGGAGGCGCGCACCGTGTCCGCGACAGCGAACAAGGCGGCGAGCTCGCCGTCGACGGCCACGAAGATGGGTGTCTTGCCCTCGGCGGCGAGGCGATCGGCTTGCGCGGCGAGCCCACCGATGTCGATCCCGGCCGCGCCGAGCCAGCTGGCACTTCCCAGACGAACCGCGCGTCCCTCGACGTCACCCGCGACCCCCGAGCCATGCTCGACGGCGATGTCGCGCGCGCGAGGCGGCGTGATGCCACGCGCCTTCGCCGCTCCCACCACGGCGCGGGCGATGGGGTGCTCGCTGTCCTGCTCGAGCGCGGCGGCGAGGCGCAGCACGGACGTCGCGGCGTTTGCGGCGGCGACACGCGGCTCGGGCGTCGCAGCGCTCGCGGCCGTGATCATCTCCGTCACCTCGGGGTGGCCCGCGGTGAGCGTGCCGGTCTTGTCGAGCAGCACGGTGTCGATGCGGCTCAAGGTCTCGAGGGGCTCGCCGCCTTTGATGAGGACCCCGAGCTCGGCGCCCCGTCCGGTCGCGACCGCCACGGCCGCGGGTGTCGCGAGCCCCAGAGCGCACGGACAGGCGATGATGAGCACCGCCACGAAGCGCTCGAGCGCCACGGACGGATCGATCACCAGCCAGACGGCGAGCGTGACGAACGCGATGCCCACGACGGCAGGCACGAAGTATCCCGCCACCACGTCGGCGAAGCGCGCGATGGGCGCCCGCGACCGTTGCGCATCGGCGACCGCCGCGGCGATGCGAGCCGCCGTCGAGTCACGCGCCACCCGTACGACCCTGAAGGTGAGCGGCGCGCCGCGGTTGATGGAACCCGCTAAAACGGACGAGCCTGCGATCTTGGAGACTGGCATGCTCTCACCGGTGAGCAGCGCCTCGTCGACCTCGCTCCTGCCCTCGACGACCTCGCCGTCGGCGGCGATGCGCTCCCCCGGACGCACGCGCACGAGGTCCCCCACGGCGAGCGTCTCGACCGGCACCTCGTCTTCTCCCTCGCCACGGACCCGGCGAGCCTGCTTGGGCTGCAACGCCGCCAAGCTCCCCACGGCCTGAGTGAGGCGCTCGCGCGAGCGTGCCTCGAGGTAGCGGCCGAGCAAGACGAAGGTCACGATGGCCGCCGCCGCTTCGAAATAGACGTGCGGCATGACGCCGTGCTCGAAATGATCGAAGAGCTGGGGCGCGGCGGTCGCGGCCGCGGAGTAGGCCCACGCGGCGCCACTCCCGAGCGCGACCAGTGTGCTCATGTCGGCGGCGCGGTGGCGCAGAGCCTTGCCGGCGGCCACGAAGAAGCGCGCCCCCGGACCGAACACCACGACGGTCGCGACCACGAGCTGCGCCCAGCGCCCGGCGGCCGTGCTCGCCCAGGGGAAAGCGTCGTGCGCCATGCCAACGACGAGCAACGGCACGCCGAAGACGGCGGCGATGAGCGCCGCCCGGCCTGCGCGACGTGTCTCGTCGTGTGGGTCGGGCGCGCGCTCGTTCGTCTTCACGCGGGCGCCATAGCCCGCCTTGGTCACCGCCTCGACGAGAGCCCGCGGCTCGACGCGGCGGTCGCGCAGCTCGACGTGGGCCTCCTTGGTGACGAGGTTCACCGAGGCGCTGCTCACGCCGGCCACGTTGGCGAGCGCCGTCTCGACGCGGCGCACGCACGAGGCGCAACTCATACCGCTGATCTCCAGGTCGTGCTCGCTGCTCATGGCTTGCTGTCTCCGCCTTGGAGACGCCTCCGCCCCCGGTTCATTACAGGCAGGCGGCCATGGGTGTAATACATCCGCGCCTCGCGCGTCTCTCCCATGGCGACGGCATTGCTTCCGCCACGCCCGTCGCCTAGAGGCTCATTCATGCAAGGACCGTGGAAGATCACCGTGGCTATCGGCCTGCTCCTCGGCGGCTGCGCGACACGCCAGCGGCCAACCTCCTATCCGAGCACCTCGGCCGCCTCCGAGGAGGCGACGGCGGCGCCGCCCGCCACTGTCGGCCGTTACGTGCGCGAGGAACCACCGCTCCCTGGTGAGCCCAGCGATGGCTGGCCCGGCCTCGACGCCCAGAAGGTCGAAGGTCGGCATGCGCACTAGTCTGCTCCTTCTCTTTGCGGCGGCCGGCTGTGCCTCGCGCTCGATCCGCGACGACGTCGCGCGGGTCCGCGAGCTGACCAACACACCGCTCCCAGAGTCGGTCACCGCGGCCGACGTGGAGATGGCGACCGCCAATGACGTCAAGGAGATCCTGCGCGAGCCGCTCACGGCCGAGAGCGCCGTGCGCGTCGCGCTGCTCAACAACCGCGAGCTGCGCGGCACTCTACGGGACCTCGGCATCGAGCGCGGCGAGCTGGTGCAAGCAGGCCTCCTGCCAAACCCCACGTTCTCCTTCGACCTGCGTGACCCGGGTGCTCCCGGCTTGCCACTGCAGCAAGATTACTACGTGGAGTTCGAGCTGACGCGGGCGCTGCTCACGCCGCTGCGGACGGCTGTCGCCAAAGCGGACCTCGAAGCGGCCCGCTATCACGTCGCGGGCAGCGTCGTCGGCGTGAGCTACCGCGCGCGCCTCGCCTTTTACGCGGTGGTCGCCGCCGAGCAACGCCTGCGCGTCATGCAGCGCTCGCTCGAGGCTCTCGCCGCCGCGCGTGACGCCGCGAGCGCCCTGCACGACGCCGGTAACATCCCGACCATCGATCTCGCGAGCGAGATCGCCACCTACGAGGACGCCCGCGCCCGCGCCGCCGAGCTCGAGCTCGAGGCCCTCGAGCGGCGTGAGGAGCTGCAAGAGCTCCTCGGGCTGCACGGCACCGACACGCAGTGGACCCTGGCGCTCGAGTTTCCCGCCCTCCCCGCCGCGGCCGCCGACGACGAGGAGGTCGAACGGCGCGCCCTCACCGCGAGCTTCGCGCTCGCCGAGGTGCGCAGCCGCCTCGACGCCATCGCCAAGCGCACCGGCCTCGCCCGCGCCGAAGGCTGGTGGCCCGACGTCACCATCGACGGTCACATCGAGCAAGACCAGGCCTTCTGGGAGAAGGGCGCCGGCGCCAGCATCCGCGTACCACTCTTCGACCGCAACCAAGGAACCATCACGCGCCACGAGGCCGAGTTCGACGGCCTCATGGAGCGCTATCAAGGGCTCGCCATCGGCGTACGCTCGGCGGCCCGCAAGACGCGTAACCGCCTGCTCTCGGCGTTCACGCGCGCCAAGCAGTACAACGACACCATCGTCCCGGCGCGCGCCGAAGTGATGCGGCAGACACTATTGCAGTACAACGCCATGCAGGTCGGCGTCTTCGCGGTGCTGCAGGCACGCGGCCAAGAGCTCGAAAGTCAGCTGGCGTACATCGACACGCTCCGTGACTACTGGTCCGCCCGCGCGGGCTTCGAGGCGTTGCTCGCCGGTCACGCGCCCGAAGCGCCGGCGCCGAACAAGGGAGGAGGCTGACATGGACCGCCGTTCGTTCATCGCCATGGGAGGAGCGGTCGCCGGCGCCATGTTGCGCGCTCCCATCGTGCGCGCCGAGCCCGCGCCACACGCTCCGGGCGAGGCGCCCGCGGCCGTCCACTTCGAGGCACGGCCACCGCCAAAGCGGACACTCCCCGGCGGCCAGATCCCAGTGGTCACGCCCAACGGCACCACCCTGCCGTGGAAGGTCGTCGATGGCGTGAAGGTCGGCCACCTCATCGCCGCGCCGTTCGTGAACGAGTTCGCGCCCGGTCTGCGCGCCGAGGTCTGGGGCTACAATGGCGGCACGCCGGGCCCCACCATCGAGGCCATCGAGGGCGACCGCTTGCGTCTCTACGTGACCAACCGCCTGCCCGAGCCCACGACGGTCCACTGGCACGGCCTCCTCGTACCGTCGGGCATGGACGGCGTCTCTGGCCTCAACCAAGCGCCCATCCCACCCGGCGAGACCTTCATGTACGAGCTCACGATGCGCGAGCCAGGCACGTACATGTACCACTCGCACTTCGACGAGATGACCCAGATCGGCCTCGGCCTCATCGGCATGTTCATCGTGCACCCACGGACGCCACGCGGCCCGCGCGTCGACCGTGACTTCGTGTTGATGACCCACGAGTGGCGCGTCGACGCCGGCGCGCGGCGGCCAAACCCACTCGAGATGACGGACTTCAACGTCCTCACGTTCAACGGCAAAGCCTTCCCCGCCACCGAGCCCCTCGTGGTGGGCCTGGGTGAGCGCGTCCGCATCCGTCTGGGCAACCTCTCGCCGATGGACCATCACCCCATCCACATCCACGGCGTGCACTTCACCGTGACGGCCACGGACGGCGGCTATGTCCGTGAAAGCGCACAGTGGCCGGAGAACACGGTCATCGTGCCGGTGGGCGCGACGCGCGTCATCGAGCTCGTGCCGACGGTCCCCGGCGATTGGGCCATGCACTGCCACATGACCCACCACGTGATGATGCAGATGGGGCACGGCTTCCCCAACATGGTGGGCGCCGACACCGCGACGCTCGACCGGCGGATGAGCCGTGTCCTCCCCGACTACATGACGATGGGGACGGCCGGCATGGGCGGTATGGGCGAGATGACCATGCAGATGCCACCCAACTCGTTACCGATGCGCGGCGGTCCCGGCCCCTTCGGCTACATCGACATGGGTGGCATGTTCACCGTCGTGAAGGTCCGCGAGCGCCCCGACAGCGCCGATCCCAACGGCTGGTACGAGAACCCGCCGGGCTCCGTCGCCGCGAAAGCGGACGCCGCCCGCATGACGCGCGACGGCATCGACCCCGATCGACGATGACGTGACCCAAACGCCGGGCTCACGCGCTCTTGCGGCCAGCCTTCTCCTTGATTTGCAAATCGACCGCGCGCACCGCGGCCGCCGCCGGCTTCTTGCCCCTGTCCGCTGGAGCGGACTTCACGGGCGCCTTCTCCTCGATGACGGCGCGCTTGAAGCCGAAGCGCTTGTCCAGCAACGCCGGGCTGAGGTCGTCGTGCAAGATGAAGACGCGGCGGTACGGCGGTACCATGTCGATGTGGGTGCTCGGGTAGACGAGCTTGGTCTCCCAATCGGCGACGTAATCGCGGCTCGGCGGACGGTCCGCCATGCGTCGGCGGAAGTCCGAGGGACGCTCGCGCATCTTCTCGTCGCCATCGCCGTAGATGCCCTTCTTGCCTTCGAAGGCTTGCTTCGACGCCGCGGCGAGCTCTTCGTGACGCGCCGGACTGAAGTCCTTGCCGTAGTACGAGACCATCTCGCCGTGACCTTCCTGGATGAGCCAGCGGTTCACGTCGACGGTCTTCTTCTTGCCGCCGGTCTCGATCTCGACCATCACGGTGCCGAGCAAACGGTCATAGACGTCGAACGGACGGTGGCTGTCCGGCACCACGTAGATCTTCGTCGCCTTGGCGAGTAGCCCGAGCATCGCCTTCTTGGCGATCTCACCGGGCTGACCTTGGCTCGCCCAGACGCGCTTGCCTTCTGGCGTGATCTTCGAGACGCGGGTCTCGAGCGTATCGACGCCCTTGAAGCGCACACCGATGGTGCCGGTCTTCGGCGCCTGATCGTTGTCGTTGGTGGCGAGGTCCCAGGTGAACTTGCCGATCGACGCCTTGAAAGTGCCGACCTTGGGGTGCGGGATGTAGAAGGTGTCGCCGTCGTCCGGCGTGAACTCCTTCACCACGAGCTTCTTTGGTCCGCTATAGATGACATCGACATCGGAGCCCAAGCGGCCGATCTGCTTCTGGGTGATGGTGAGCTCGCCGGCGAGCCGGTCGATGTTCGGCGGATCCTGGTTCTGCGTGCGGTCGAGGATGACGCTGCCCTTCTTGTCACGGAAGGTCATCTTGTCGAGGAAGTTGTCCCAGACCGGCGTCTCGGAGCCGAGGAAGATCTTGATGGCCTTCGGCGGCGTGAGCTGGTTCTCGCCGCGGCCCGAGAAGATCTGCACGGTGTGGCCCACCGGCACGGTGACCTCCGGCATCTCCCACTTCTGACCCGACGCGTTGGTGATGGTGTAGCCACCGATGTTCATCGGCTCCGACGCGACGTTGCACAAACGGAAGTACTCGACGTTCGGATTCCAGTTGTCGTCGCCACGGCCGTTCGGATGGAACGAGGTGATCACGAACGGCTTCTGGAAGCGCTCTTGCGTCCAGATGCCCAGCCCAGCGGCCTTGGCGCGCTCCTGCGCGGCGATGAGGTTGCTGCGATCGATGCCGTCGTCACCGTCGAGGATGAAGTAGGCGTGCACCACGCCCTGCTCGAGGAGCGCTTCGGGCACGTACTTGCCGTCCACCGAGACGCGGGCCACCAAGCGGCCGTAGTCGTCGCGCGGGTCGGTCTTGTTGCCGTAGTCGAGCGTGACCTCCTTGCCCTTGATGAGCTTCTCGAGCGCCCGCTGCGCGTCATCCCAACCCGCCTCGGTGGGACGGCGCTCGGGGGCGTTCACTTCGCCGACGCGCACCGAGTAACCGGGGATCTTGAAGGTGTCGCCGTCGTAGATGGCCTTCTCGTCGGTGAGGACGACGCCCTTGCGCGGCGCCTTCCACTCTTCCTCGAGCGGCGGGTAGACGACGACGGGGATGCCCTCGCCCTTCGGCTTCTTCTTGGTAGTCTCGACCGTGTCCTTGGGCGCGGCCTTGGTGACAGTGGTCGTTTTGGCGGACTTCGCCGACGCCTTTACCGGGGTGTCCTCTTTGGCGGCCACACGCACGCGAACCGAACCGACTCCATCGCTCTTCATGGTCATTATCCTCGGTGTGCAGAAGGCCAGCCGGCGCGATCATTCACGCCGTCGCCAATCGTGTAGACGCCCTTCACGGGATGCGCCGCCCGACCGGAGTCGATGGTGCGCACCCAAACGTTCACGGCATCGGGGAACTCGGAAACGAACACAGCTACATTCGCAGGCTCATTGTCGAACGTGGAAACGACATGGCCCATCGCGCGTATCGTGAGCGCCGCGCGACGTTTGAAATCTTCGTCACGCTCGGCAAAAGCTTGCTTGAGAATCAACGTCGTACGATCGCCGGTGGCGATTCCGTCGCGCACCATCGCGGCCTTGGTACCCGCTTCCATCTCCTGGTGACGCCCGGTCAGATAAACCACGCGGACTTGCTGCGCGGCGGGCAGCGCGTCGGTCGCGTGGAGCACGCGCTGCACCGTGGCAGCGGCGTTGGCGTACGCTTTATCGGACTCGGCGTAAGCGCCGGTGAAGAAGCGCTCCTTCCAGTAAGGCACGTAGGCCTCGAGGAAGGCGCCGCCGTTCGGCGAGGTGACGTCGATGCCGCACGACGCGAGCATGTCCCGCATCGAGAACGAGGTGTTGGCGGACTTGAAGGTGGCGAGCTTCTTCGCCTCCACGGCGAAGCGTTGGTCCTTCGCCATGTCACGCGCGAACTCGCGCGCGATGCGCTCCTGGCGCGGGCCGTTGTCGAAGAGCGTCGAGTCGAGATCGAAGACGACCACCGGCACTTGGCCCTTGGCGGCCTCCGCCTTCACGCGCACGACGACGGCGTCGATGATGGCTTCGGGCGACGCCTTCACGAAGCTCGACGCGCTCTCCCAGGCCTTGCCCCCCACGAGCGGCTCGTCGGCGCGGGCGGACACACCGCCGCCCAAGACCACCAAGAAGGCGGCCGCAAGACACACGTGTGCATCCGTGGCGTGGAAGCGCCCCGTCAATCGCATACGAAACCTCGGGAGAGTCGAGGGTATCGTCAATTCGGGGACGTTGTTGCGGGGAGCGACACCCCGCGATGCACGTCAGTCTTCGAGGACGCAGCCAAAGCCTTCGTCATAACGCGCGGTTGCATGCGCGAGGCCGAGGGTGCTGGCGTGGACCCGGCCGTCCTTGGCGGTCCAACTCACGAGCGTATCGGCGGGCTGCTCGGGCTCACGGGCGCAAGCCTCGAGGCTCCGGCCAGAGACATAGACGCACGAGCAGACCTGCTTTGCTGTATAACCCGCGCCCACCGTGACCAGCGTGACCAGCCTTGGCGCGACGACCACGCCGAGCGCCGCCAGCAGGACGATGACCCCGAGCATGATGACCCGTGACTTCTTCATACGTGCGCCTCTCTTAGCGCCGGCGTCGCGACGAGACTAGCCATGAACCTGCCGCTCTTCATCGTGGCGAGCCTCCTTGGCGCGCCTCTCGCTCCGCTCCCGCCCCAGGACGTCGCCATCCCCTATCCGACCCGCGAGTGGCCTGCTGGTAAGCCCCGGGGCGCCGACGAGGCGGTCATCGCCCGGCAGCTCGCGCTCACCGACACCTTCGATCCCGAGCTCGGTGAGACACGCGCGGTCGTCGTCGTGCAGCACGGCATCATCGTCGCCGAGCGTTACGCGGAAGGCGTGAGCGTCGACACGCGCTTGGTGTCCTGGTCCATGGCCAAGTCGATCACCCAGGCGCTCGTGGGGGTCGCGGTCGGCGACGGCTCGGTCGACATCGACGAGGCGATGGGCAATCCGCGATGGCAGACGGGCGACGCGCGCAACGCCATCACCTGGCGCCAGTGGCTCAACATGACCGACGGCCTCGCCTACAAGGAGATGCGCGCGGGCGCCTCCGAGAACGACGCGGCCAAGATGACCTTCGGCGAGGGCCGCCAGGACATCATCGGCTACGCCACGAAGCTCCCGCTCGCGCACCCTCCGGGCAAGCACTGGAACTACAACTCGGCCGGCATCGACCTGGTCTGTGATGCGTTGGCGCGCGTCGTCGCGCCTTCCGCCGAGACTCCGCAAGAGCGGCGCGGCGCGATGCTGGCGTTCATGAAGACACGGCTGTTCGACGTCCTCGGCATGCGCTCGGCGCAGCCCGAGTTCGATCCGCGCGGCGTGTTCATCGGCGGCTCGCTGCTCTACGCGACGGCGCGCGACTTCGCGAGATTCGGTTTGCTCTACCTGCGTGACGGGCTCTGGGAGGGCCGGCGCGTCCTGCCCGAAGGCTGGGTCGACTTCGCGCGCAGCAAGTCACCAGGCGCGAACGTCGACATGTACGGCGCGGGGTGGTGGATCGCGCCGCCAGAGGGGAACGGCTCGCCTTACGACACGCTCACCAGAGGGCCATGGCGCGACGTCTTCTCCGCCGAAGGCCACCGCGGCCAGCTCATCGTCGTCGTCCCCTCGAAGGACTTGGTGATCGTGCGTCTCGGCAAGCTCGCGCGCGAAGGCGCTTGGGGCGCTCTCGGCCGTTGGGTCGATGAGCTCATCGGCGCCTTCCCCAACGCCACGGGACCGTGACGATGCTTTGGAAGCGAATTATCCTGGTGATCGGCGCCTGCCTGGCGGGCATCTACGCGCTGTGGCTGCTCGGCGCCACGTGGTTTGCTCGCGACGGCATCGGACGCATCAACCGCGCGCAGTCCGACGTGACCTTCAGCATGGGGTCGGCGGTGTCGTGGTGGCCCGGCCGCCTCAGCGGACGCAACCTGCGCGTCACTGTCCACGATAGCAACGTCGAGATCGACATGCACTTCGACCGCTTCGCGCTCGACGTCGACCTGCGCCAGCTCGCCGAGCGCCGCTTCGTGACGCGGGCCACGCGCCTCGACGGCGTCACCTTCTACTTCCGCTCGACGCGCAAGCTTCCCGAGCTCTGCGCTTATCCCACGCTCCCGCCGATCACGGGTCAGGCGAGCGCCGACGCGCCGGATTGCCTGGCACAGCAGGAGACCGCGCGCCCCGACCGCGGCGGCAACAACGACGACGTCTGGCGCCTCGATTTGAACGGCATCGAGCTGACCCACGTGCGCGACGTGTGGCTCGAGGACATCCGCCTTCAGGGCAAGGGCGCGGTCAATGGCCGCTTCTATCTATGGCCCGGCGAGGAGCTCGACCTTGCGACCCATGCCGCTCACTGGAGCGAGGCGAAGATCACCATCGGCGCGAGCAAGCCACTCGCCACGGTCGCGAGCCTCGACGCCGCCGCCGTGATGCGCGACAAGGATGTGGCGCGGCACCACATATGGGAAGAGGTCGTGAGCGCCGACCTCACCGTGAGCGGCGCCGTGGTGCACCTCGCTCCCTTCGGCGCCGGGGGCGTCGCGCGTGGTGACCTCGAGGCGCACATGCGCGATGGCTTGGCGAGCGGCGTGTCCGCTACCGCGCACAGCGACGATTTCTTCATCGACCTCGGCGGTAAGAAGCTCGCGGGCGTCCTCGATGCGCGCCTGCGCGCCGAGAGTCAGCGTGAGCTCCTGCACGTCCGCGAAGCCATGGCCGCGCTCCGCGAGGTGAAGGTCGACGGCAAGACGTACGACGGCGCCGACATGGTGGTGCGCGCCCTACCTGGCGGCCGTGTCGATCCGCGCACAGGCAAAGGCAGCGCCGAAGTGGTGGCGAGCGGCAAGAGCGCCCGGCCGCTGTTCGCCTTGCTCCCCTCGACCTTCGGCTCCCTCATCGCGACGGTCGTCGTCGGCCCTGACGCGCCGATCACTGGCGCCGTGAAGCTCGAAGCCGCACCCCACAAGCTCGTCTGCGATCCGTTCACGCTCGAGGGCGGCGCCCTCTCGATCGCCGGCCGCTTGGCGTTCCTACCCAAGCTCAAAGGTGACCTGGTGGCGCGCGTGGGTCCGCTATCGAAGACGATCGTTCTGGAGTAGAGGGACGGCAGCCGCGCTCGGTCGCGATGTGCCACATCGGACGACAGGAAGCTGCTAGCTGGAGCATCTTCGCGGCCTGGTCCTTCCGGCGCGCCGCGACGGCGACATCCTCGGCAACGGCGCTGCCGGCGCGCTGGGGTGGCCTGTTTCGACGCAGACCAACAGTGCGGGCAGACCCGATAGTGCAGACCAACCTGCACAGTGCAGGCAAACCCACATAGTGCAGACCAACCTGCATAGCGCAGGCAGACCCGCATAGTGCAGACCAACCTGCATAGTGCAGGCAGACCCGCGCTCGAGCCCAAGCCTCTCCGGCGCGCCAAGGCAAGCACCCTATGCATTGACTTAATCAAACGTTTGTTTTAAATAGATGTTCATGGCCGCCCGCAAGACAACGAGCGCCACGGACAGCAGGGGCGCAACCTCGCGCATGGCCTTGCTGTCGGCCGCGCTCGAGGAGTTCGGCCTTCATGGCCCGAATGCGGCGAGCGTGCGGGACATCTGCGAGCGCGCCGGCCAGAACGTCGCCGCGGTCAATTACTACTTCGGCAGCAAGGAAGGCTTGTATCTCGCGGTCGCCGAGCACCTCGCGGCCAGCATCGCCACGGGGACCGCGCAGGTCCTCGAGCCGTCGCAGCGCTATCTTGCGGGCACGAAGCGCAGCAACAAGCAGACCGAGGAGCACCTGGGGAACCTCCTGCGCGCGCTCGTCCTATCGATCTTCGCCAACGTCCAGGGGTCGGCGCCAGCGCTGTTCGTGATACGCGAGCAGGCCAATCCCACGGCCGCTTTCGCGGTCATCTTCGAAAAGCTCTTGAAGCCGATGCACGAGACCATCACGGCGCTGGTGGCCGAGCGCATCGGCATCGCCGCCACGGACATCGAGGCCATCGTGCGCGCTCACGCCCTCATCAGTCAGACATTGGGATTCCGCGCCGCCAAGGCCACTCTTCGAAAGCGGACAGGCTGGAAGTCGGTCGACACCCCAGGCCCCGAGAACGTCGAGCTGATCGCGCGCGTCATCGTCGAGCAGTCACTCGCCGCCGTGCGCGCCGCGGCCAAGCAGCGAGGCGAGAAGACATGAGCTCTCCGAACAAAGCCAAGCGCATCGTCCCGATCATCGTGCTGCTGGCATTGGCCGGCGCCGGCCTCTACTGGTGGTCCGCTCACCGCGGCGGCGATAGAGATGACCAGTTCTACGGCAACGTCGACATTCGCGACGTCTCGCTGGCATTCCGCGTCGGCGGACGCGTGGCGGCGGTGCTGAAGCGCGAGGGCGAGCAAGTCAACGCCGGAGAGCTCATCGCCCGGCTCGACCCGGCGCCCTACCGCATCGCCCTCGACCAGGCGCTCGCCGGTGTCGACGCCGCCAAGGCCGCCCTCGCCCGCGTCGAATCGGGCTTCCGGCGCGAGGAGATCGCCGAGGCTCGCGCCCTCCTCGAGCAACGCCGCGCCGCGCGCGCCAACGCCGACGAGGTCTTCGGCCGTACCGAGCGCTTGTTCGCGACCGCCGCGGTCCCCAAGCAGAGCTTCGACTCCGCCAAAGCGGTCATGGACGAATCCCAAGCCGCGGTCAAGGCAGCGGAGGCGTCACTCGACAAGCTGCTGCGCGGCAACCGCGTCGAGGACATCGCCATGGCGCGGGCCGAGCTCGCGCGCGCCGAGGCAGTGGCCGCCGCCGCGCGACTCTCGCTCGAGGACACCGAGCTCACCGCTCCCAGCGCCGGCACCGTCCTCACCCGGGTCGTCGAGCCGGGCACGATGCTCGCCGCCGGCAACACCGTGCTGGTCGTCTCACTCGATGCCCCCGTCTGGGTCCGCGCCTTCGCACCCGAGCCAGCCCTCGGGCTTCTCGCGCCTGGCGCCAAGGTTCACGTCATCAGCGACTCGGCGCCCGACAAGCCCTACGCGGGACACATCGGCTACGTCGCCGCCCAGGCGGAGTTCACGCCCAAGAACGTCGAGACGACCGAGCTGCGCACCTCGCTGGTGTACCGCTTCCGCGTCATCGTCGACGCCCCCGACAGCGCGCTCCGCCAGGGCATGCCCGTCACCATCCGCGTCGACCGCGAAGAGGCGCGGGCGCGCAACGTGACGCCGTGAGCGCCTTAGCTGCGCCAACGGACGCCTCGTCCGTCATCGCGTCCACACACGGCTTGAGCAAGACGTTCCCCAAAGCGGACAAGCCCGCGCTCGCCCCGCTCGACATACAAGTCAGAGGCGGCGGCGTCACCGGCTTGGTCGGCCCCGACGGCGCGGGCAAGACGACGCTGATGCGCTTGTTCGCCGGTCTGCTCGCGCCGACCTCTGGCAGCATCCGCATCCTCGGCAAGGATCCCCTGCGCGACGCCGACACGCTGCGCGGCAGCATCGGCTATATGCCCCAGAAGTTCGGCCTCTACGAAGACCTCACGGTGCGCGAGAACCTCGACCTCTACGCCGACCTGAAGGGCCTTCGTGGTGACGCACGGCGCGACGCCTTCGAGAGCCTGCTCACCTTCACCGACTTGAAGCGCTTCACGGATCGCGCCGCCGGCAAGCTCTCCGGCGGCATGAAGCAAAAGCTCGGTCTCGCCTGCACCTTGCTCGGCACCCCGAAGCTCCTGCTCCTCGACGAGCCCGGCGTCGGCGTCGACCCGATCTCGCGCCGCGAGCTCTGGCGCATGGTCGGCGAGCTCTTGAGCCAGGGCATCGCCGTCGTCTGGAGCACGGCGTACCTCGACGAGGCCGAAGCCTGCGACAGCGTCGTGCTGCTCAACGCGGGCAAGGTGCTCTTCGCCGGCGCGCCACGCGAGCTCAACGCCAACACGCGCGGCCGCGTCTTCTGCCTCAAGGACTTCGACGGCTCCGCGCGAGGCGCCCTCAAGCAGGCGCGGCGCGATCCCGCGAGCATGGACGGCGTCGTGCAAGGCCACGCCGTCCGTCTTCTCGAGCGGAAAGACGCGCGCCTCGACGTCACCCGCTACGGGCTCGGCACCCAGGCCCGACTCGAGCCCGCGGCACCACGTTTCGAGGACAGCTTCATCGATCTCCTGGGTGGCGTGCCGGTCGTCGACTCACGGCTCGCCAAGGTCATCCCCGAGCGGCCGCGGGACGACGCCGTGGTCATCGCCACCACCGGCCTCACCAAGAAGTTCGGCGACTTCGTTGCCGCCGACCACATCGACATCGAAGTCCGCCGCGGCGAAGTCTTCGGTCTCTTGGGCCCGAACGGCGCGGGCAAATCTACGACCTTCAAGATGCTCTGTGGCTTGCTCGCGCCAACCTCGGGCGAGGCACGCGTCGCCGGCGTCGATCTGCGCCGCAGCCGCAGCGAGGCGCGCCAACGCTTGGGCTACATGGCGCAGAAGTTCTCGCTCTACGGAGACCTGTCGGTCCACGACAACCTCGAGTTCTTCGCCGGCGCCTACGGCATGACCGGTAAAGCGGTCACACAGGCCATCGAACGAATGCTCGAGATCTTCGAGCTGCGAGGCGTGAGACACACCGCGACGCAGGAGCTGCCGCTAGGCTTCAAGCAGCGCCTATCTCTCGCCGCCGCCCTCCTGCACGGCCCCGAGATACTGTTCCTCGACGAGCCGACCTCCGGTGTCGACCCGGTCACGCGGCGCGAGTTCTGGACGCACATCAACGGCGTCGTCGAGCGCGGCGTCACGGTCCTCGTCACCACTCACTTCATGGACGAGGCCGAGTACTGCGACCGCCTGACGCTCATCTCGCGCGGCCGGCAGATCGCCAGCGGCACGCCCGACGAAGTGAAGGAGCGCGCCGCGACAGCGGACATCCCGGATCCGACGATGGAAGACGCCTTCATCGCCCTCGTCGCGGGAGACACCGCATGATGCCGCAACGCCTGCGCCGCATCGTGACCCTCTGCCGCAAGGAGAGCGTGCAGATCATCCGCGACCCGAGCACGTTGCTCATCGCCCTCGTTTTCCCCGCGGTGCTGATGTTCATCTTCGCGTACGGCATCAACTTCGACGCCGGTGCCGTCCGTCTCGGCATCGTGCTCGAAGACGAGAGCCCCGCGGCGCGGCGCTTCGCCGAAACCTACGCGCAGAGCCCCTACTTCCACGTCACCTTCGGTCACGACGAGCACGCCATGGCGGACTTGTTGCGCGCCGAGCAGGTGCGCGGCTTCATCGTCGTCCGCGGCGACTTCGCGCGGCGGCTCGAGCGGCCCGGCGACACCCCCACCGTGCAGCTCGTCACCGACGGCGCGGAGCCCAACACGGCGAGCTTCGTCGCTGGATACGTGCGCGGCGCCTACGCGATCTGGCGCCGCGAAGAGGCCATCGCGAGCGGCCGTGTCATGCCAGCGGGGCTGACGCTCGAAGAGCGCTACTGGTTCAACCCGTCGACGGTGAGCCGCAACTTCCTGCTGCCCGGCTCGGTCACCATCATCATGACGGTCATCGGCGCCTTGCTCACGTCGATGGTCGTGGCGCGCGAGTGGGAGCGCGGCACCATGGAGGCCTTGCTCGCCGCCGGCGTGACGCGCCTCGAGCTCCTCCTGTTCAAGCTCGTGCCCTACTTTTGCCTGGGCATGCTGTCGTTCTCGCTGTGCGTCGGCCTGACCGTTGGCGTCTTCGACGTACCCTTCCGCGGCTCGTACCTCACGCTCTACCTCGTAGCCTCGACCTTCTTGCTCTCGGCCCTGGGCCTCGGACTCCTCATCTCCACGGCGACGCGCAACCAGTTCAACGCCGCTCAAGCCGCGCTCAACGCCGCCTTCCTGCCGGCCATGATGCTCTCGGGGTTCGTCTTCGAGATCGCCTCGATGCCCGCGCCGGTGCGCGCTTTCACCCGCATCATCCCGGCCCGCTACTTCGTGACCGCGATGCAAACGCTCTTCCAAGCCGGCGACGTCTGGAGCGTGCTCGGACGCTCACTCGCCGGTCTCGCCTTCGCCGCCGCGTTCTTCCTCGGCATGACCTTCTTGATCACGCGCAGGAGACTCGAATGAGCCCCGGCCTCATCCGCGCCAAAGCGCTCATCAAGAAAGAAATGAAGGCCGTGCTGCGTGACCCGCAGAGCCGGCGCATGCTCATCGGGCCAGTCATCCTGCAGCTCGTGCTCTTTCCCGCCGCGGCGACGCGCGAGGTGAAGAACAACACCCTCGCGGTGTTCGACGAAGACGGGGGCGCGGTGAGCGCCGAGATCCTGCAGCGCCTCACCCAGACCCCCGCCTTCAGCCGCGTGGTGCGCGTAGGCAGCGACGCGGAGGCACGCGAGCTCATCGACCGACAGGACGCCATAGCGGTGTTGCGCTTCGGCCCCCGCTTCTCCGCGTCCGTCGCCGAAGGCAACCCCGAGCCGGTGCAAGCGCTCCTCGACGGACGCCGCTCCAGCGCGGCGCAGGTGGCCGCGAGTTACGTCGGCGAAGTGCTCGCGGGAATTCCACTGCGGCAACGCAGCAGCCCTCCCGAGACGTCGGGGCTCGCGATTCGCCACTGGTTCAACCCGAACCTCGAGTACTTCCGCTTCATCGTCCCGTCGCTCGTCGCCATCATCACGACCTCGTCGGCGCTCATCGTCACGGCGATGTCGGTGTCGCGCGAGCGCGAGCAAGGCACGCTCGAGCAGCTGCTGGTGTCACCGCTTACACCGTCGCTCATCTTCTTTGGCAAAGCGGTCCCGGCGTTGTTCATCGCCGCCGCGCAAGCGACCATCATTCTCTGCGGCGGCGTGTTCATCTACGCCATCCCGTTTCAGGGATCATTGGCGCTGCTCTATCTCTGCATGATCGCCTATGTGGCGGCGCTCGCGGGAGTTGGCCTCCTCATCTCGAGCTTCTCCGCGACGCAGCAGCAGGCCTTCCTCGGCACCTTCTGCTTCGTCATGCCGGCGATCCTCATCTCCGGCTACATCTCGCCCGTCGACAACATGCCGCGCTGGCTACAAATCGTGGCGCAAGCCAATCCGCTGCTCCACTTCATCGTCATCGTCAAAGGTCTATTCTTGAAAGCAGCGCCCTTCCCCGAGTTCGCAAGCCACGTCGGCGCGCTGCTCATCATCGCCTGCCTCAGCACCGCCGTCGCACTCGCAGTGTTCCGGCGACGCCTAGCCTAGACCAGCGGACAACAGGGCTCGGCATCCGCAGGATTGTGATCAGTCTCCCACGCCATCCGCCTTTCCACCCGTCACCATTCGCGGTAGACGAAACCCCCAAAGGTTTCGTCGTCTACCGCATTCGCCACCTGCGCCCTCCCCTCCCTCTACGCCGACTTACGCCACCCATTCGCCCACTCCTCTCCCAGGTCCACCTCCGCCTGGTACGTGTTGTGAGCCCTGCACAAGAGCGCAAGGTTCCACACCACCGTCATCCCTCCCAGCGCCACCGCGATGAGGTGATGCACCTCGAGGCTGCTCTTGGCGCAACATCGTCGCCCGCCAATCCCCACGTACGTGCATTGATGCCCATCGCGCTCACGTACGAATCGCTCGATGGCCCGCGGGATACGCCGCTTCAACCTGTCACTCTGACGCCGCATCGATGCGGCGCCTTCGAGCGCCACCGCCGCGCCGTGCTCCGCGAGCGCCCGGTACTCATAGACCATCCAAGGGAGCGTTGCGGCCACGACCTCCGTGGGAGCTCTCTTCGTGGCGCGCTTCGGGGCGCGCTTGAGCGCCTTCTGCTTCTGCACGCGCAGCACCTCTTCGTAAGCCTCGAGCGCCGCATCGAGGATGGAGTCCGGGTCGCTGTTGCCGCGCATGTCAGCGATGCGCTGCAGACGCTCATTGGTGTCGCGCTTCATCACGGCGTGAAACTGCCAGGTGTCTTCCGAGAGTTGCTT
>JBDHVB010000025.1:0-34308 GCA_039809465.1 Myxococcota bacterium | reverse complement strand
GGCTTGAAGCAGCTCGGCGCTTACTACGTGAAGGTCTGGCCGAAGACCGACAAGACGCCGCAGGTGAAGTTCAACATCGCCCGCATGTACTACCAGCAGGGCGAGTACGACCGCGCCGTCGAGCTCTTCTCGCTCTACATCAAGGAGTACCCGACCTCGAAGGACGTGCCCATCGCCGGTAACCTCGCGATGGACGCCTTGGCGAAGTCGGACGACTTCGACGGCATGGCCAAGCTCGCCGGCGAGTTCGTGAACAACGCCGCTATCTCGGACACCAAGTTCAAGAACGAGATGGCCAAGCTCGGCGAGGCCGCCCGCAAGCGCAAGGTCGAGTTCACGGTGCTCGCGTCGTCGGAGGGTGACTTCTCCGAGAAGATGCTCTCCGAGTGGGAGAAGAACAAAGGCACCGCCGAGGGCGAAGAGTTCCTCTACACCGCGTTCGTCAAATACAAGAGCGAAGGCAACGTCGCTGGCGTCTTCGACTTCGGTGGCCGCTTGATTGGCGCTTATCCGCAGTCGCCCAAGCTGGTCGACGTCGTCGCCACCATGGGTAACTTCGCGGTCCGCGCCGCGGACTTCGAGCGCGCCGCGTTCCTCTTCGAGGAGTACAACAAGCGCTTCCCGAACGAGAAGAACGCCAACGAAGTGCTCTTGAGCGCGGCGAACATCCGCTTCCTGCTCGGTGACTACGAGAACGCCGCGAAGGACTACCGGTCGCTGCGTGCCGCCGGTGGCTCGGACGCGCAGCTCGAGTCGCACAAGAAGCTCATGACCATCTATCGCGACGCGCAGGACTGGGAGCAGCTGTCGCGCGTCGCCCAGACCGCCGTGCAAGACGCGCGTGGCTGGATCGTGCCGACCTTCAACTTGGGGCTCGCGTATGCGCGCCAGGGTAAGGATCAGCTCGCCGAGAAGGAGCTGTCCGCCGCCGTGCGTATGTCACCGCGCGCCGAGGACGAGGCGCCCCTGCTCGCGCAGGCGTACTACGAGCTCGGGCAAATCCAGCAGAGGCGCTTCGACCAGCTGCAGTTCAAGGGCTCGGCCAATCAGGAGCAGATCCTCAACGAGAAGCTGAGGCTCCTGCAGACCATCGAAGACCTGTACGTGAAGGGCATCGGGACTGGGCAGGGTGAGTGGGTGCTCGCGTCCGCTCAAGCGTTGTCGCGCCTCTATCAAGAGTTCGGTAACTTCATCGCCAACGCGCCAGTGCCAGAGGGCACGTCGGCGGCGGACGCCAAGCAGTACCAAGCGGCGCTCGCGCAGCAGGCGCAGCCGTACCAGGCCAAGGCGACCGAGACGCTGCAGGCGTGCGCGGCGAAGGCGCAGGAGCTAAAGGTCATGTCGCCGTTCGCGACCGCTTGCTTGCGTCAGCAGATGACCACCGCCGCGCCGGCCACCAAGCGCGTGCGCGGCTCGGTCACGGGTGACGACGCCTACCAGAAGGAGCTCGCGCAGTACCGGGCCGAGCTGGTGGCGAAGCCGACTGGCACCGACATCCTCGAGAAGATCGCGCGTCGCGCCATGCAGGTCGGCGATTACCGCCTGGCGAAGCTCACGCTGTCGAAGGCGGCGGAGGTCGACCCGCGCAACATGCGCATCCAGAACCTCTTGGGCGTCGCCTCGTGGGAGCTGGGTGAGACGCAAGAGGCGTACGACGCGCTCACCCGCGCGTACAAAGGCCGCTCCATCGAGGCCGCGGCCAATCTCGCGGCGCTCTTCCGCGAGTTCGGCTACAGCAAAGAGGCTACCGCCTACATCGGCCGTGCCGGTGATCTGAACAGCGCTGACTTGTCGGCGCCGGATTATCACCAGTCGGTCAGAACGATGCTCCAAGAGGGAGGCAGCTCTTGATGCGCGCGGGTTTGATGATCGGTGTCTTGGCGGTGTCCGCTTCAGCGTGCGGTGGCCTCTCGTACACCGTCGATCGCGACCTCCTGAAGGACGTCAGCATCGAGAACAAGCTCGTGCTCTTCGACGCCGAGAACGACGTCAGCATCGCGCTGGACGAGCGCGAGTCGCTGAAGAAGCAGGTCTCGGAGTCGCGGCAGGACATCGCCGACGCCAAGGCCAAAATCAAAGAGGCCAAGGCGGACGCCGAGCGCGCGGCGGAGAAGGGTGACGCCAACGCTCAGGCCGTGGGTGATCTCGCCGAGGACACGTACGACAAGAAGATCGACTTCTTGAACGAGAAGATTGGCTTCTTGAAGCGCCGCTTGGAAGCGCAAGAGCGCCTCATCTACGTGGCCTGGGCCCGCTACGAGCTCGCCAAGGCCAAGCTCGTGAAGAAGAACAACGTGCGCGGCGCGAACGACGTCGAGATCACCGACTTCGAGGAGCAGGTCGACAAGTTCGTGGAGCTCGCCAAGGAAGACACCGAGTCGCTCAAGCAAGAGGAGCAGCAGCTCGCGCAGGCTCAGCAAGAGTGGCTGGCGCAACGTGACAAGTTGCAGCAGGCGAGTGGTGGTGGTCTCGGCTCCTCGTGGGTCGAAGACGGCGCCATCTGGGGGTACTGATGCAGTCTCGTCGTCTCACGCTTTCCGCGGCGCTGGTTGGCGCGTCCCTCGTTTGTGGGAGCGTGCGGGCGCAAGAAGCAGCCACAAGCGGTGCTACCGCCTCGTCGTCGACGACGCCCGCGAGCGCGCCGCCCGAGACCATCAAGATCACCAACCCCGATCAGGTTTTGAGCGACTACGGTGCGCAATTGCGGTCACGGCCCGACGACCCGCAGGTGCACTACGTCATGGGTCTCGCCTACTTCAAGAAGGGCGACCTCAAGAAGGCGATCGAGGAGTTCAAGCGGGTCACCGAGCTCGCGCCCACCGACGACGACGGCTTCTACGCGCTGGGTCTCACCATGCGCCGCTTCGGTGACAACCAGAACGCCGCGAACGCTCTGCAGCGCGCCACCGAGCTCAACGACAACGCGCCCGACATCTGGTTCGACCTGGGGCTCACCTACTTGGCGGTTGGCCGCTACGACAAAGCGGCGGAGTCGTTCCGCACCGCCATCAAGCTCTCTCCCGCCTTCACGGCGGCGCAGTACAACTTGGGCGTCGCCTACGAGCGCGACGGCAAGACCGAAGAGGCCATCACCCAGTTCAACGCGACGCTCCGCCTCGACCCCACGTACACGCCCGCGATGGTGAACCTCGGCAAGGTGTTCGCCGAGCGCAACCAGAACGACAAGGCCATCGAGACCTTCAACCGCGCCTTGAAGGTGAACCCCAAGGACAGCGAGGCGCTCTACAACCTGGGCGTCATCTATCACAACCGCCGCGACACCCAGAAGGCCATCGACTACTACACCGAGGCCGTCAAAGCGGACCCGAAGCGCGCCGAGGCCTACAATAACCTGGGCGTCATCTTCGAGAAGCTCGGCGACAAAGACAAGACGATGTCGTACTTCAAGGCGGCGGTCGACGCGAAGCCCGACTTCGCCGACGCCATCTTCAACCTCGGCCTCACCTACTACAAGGCGAACGATCTCGAGAAGGCGCGCAAGTCGTTCGAGCAAGCATTGAAGGCCGAGCCGAACCACGTCGAGTCGCGGCTGCGCATCGCCGAGATCTTCTATCAGCAGGGTGACGTGAAGCGGTCCGTCGAAGCGTACAAGACCGCTTTGAACGACAACCAGGACTCCGCTCAAGCGCACCGCGCCTACGGCTTCACGCTCTTCCGCCAGCGCCAGTACGACAAGGCCATCGAGGAGCTGAACCGCGCCGTCGTCTTGAACCCGCGTGACTCGGATGCGCGCGGCTACCTGGGCCAGGTCTACGCGGCGCAGCGCATGTGGGAGCAGGCGATTCAAAACTTCGACGCCGCGCTGGAGATCAATCCGAAGGACGCGGCGGTGCGCGTGCAGCTGGCCGACGCCTTGATGGCGTACAACTTCACCCAGCGCGCCATCAGCGAGTACGAGAAGGCCGTGAAGACGGCACCCGACTCGCCGGAAGCATGGGCGGGGCTCGGTGGTCTGAACTTCCGCCGCGGCCGCGCCGACGACGCCATCTCGAACTTCTCGCACGCCTTGAAGGTGCGGCCGGATTACGCGCCGGCGTTCTTGGGGCTTGGCCGCGCTTATGCCGCCAAGGGGCAGCGCGACGAAGCGGTGAAGGCGTTCCGCCAGGCGATCGCGACGCGCGACGACCTCGCCGAGGCGCACATGGAGCTCGGTGTGCAGCTCTTCGCCGAAGGCAAGGTCGACGAGGCCATTGGCCGCTATAACCGCGCATTGGAGCTCGATCCGGATCTCGCGAAGGCGCACTACTACCTGGGCTTCGCCTACTACAAGCAGGGCAAGTTCGAGCAGGCGTTGGCGGCGTTCCGCGCCGCGGCCGCGTCGGATCCGCGCTACGCGGACGCGCACTTCAACGTTGGCCGCGTGCTCGAGCGCATGGGCAAGAAGGACGAAGCGGCGAACGCCTACCGCGCGGCGATCAAAGCGGAGCCGTCGCACACCGAGGCGGCGCTGGCGCTGGAGCGCGTGGCTCCAGGCTCGGCCGCTCCCACCAAGGGGGCGAATTGAGTGGCTTCTTCGGGATTACTCCTTCGCGCCAAGGGCGCGCGTTTTTTGCTGTCGGCTAGTTTGTCTGCCCGCGGCAGGCGAGGGTAGCGTCGTGGCT
This sequence comes from Myxococcota bacterium, assembly GCA_039809465.1. Taxonomy (GTDB): domain Bacteria; phylum Myxococcota; class XYA12-FULL-58-9; order XYA12-FULL-58-9; family JALHOP01; genus JALHOP01. The sequence continues at coordinate 29,686 of JBDHVB010000025.1, read as the reverse complement.
TTGGACTTGCGGCGTCGAGCGTTCTTGATTGGGTCGGCCGTCGTCGGAGCGGCTGGCGCGGCGTTGTACGTCTTCAAGAAGAAGCCACCCGCCACCGTCGAGACGCCGGTCGCGCCGCCGTCCGCGCCCGTCGAGCCGGGGATGGCCATTCCCGCGGGCCAAGCGGTGTTGCCTGACCGCTATCGCGATGTGCTGCGCGCGATGGTGGCGCGCATCTATCCCGATGGTGATTCCGCCGACGGCGCCGTGGCCGCCAAAGCGTACGACTATATCGACCACGAGCTGCGCCGCTCGAACATGCAGAACACCCGGCGCTTGCTGATGAACGGCGCGGTCACCCTGGACCGCGTCGCTTTCGGCCAGCTCAAGAAGGGCTTCGTGCAGGCGACGCCAGAAGAGCAGGACACGGTGATTGCCGCGGTGCAGTCGGGCGAGGGTGCGCCGAAGAGCTTCAACGGCGATGACTTCGTGGCCGCGGCCGTGGCGATGACCATCGAGGGCATGTTCTGCGACCCGGTGTACGGCGGTAACGCTGGTGAGCTGGGTTGGAAGTCGATCGACTGGGTCATGCAGAGCCCAAGGCCAAAGACACCATGAGCGAGAGCGTCGATGTCATCGTCGTGGGATCCGGCGCGGGTGGTGGCCCGGTGGCCTTCGCTTGCGCGTCCGCCGGGGCGAAGGTGCTGGTGCTCGAGCGCGGCAAGCACCTGAAGCGCGAGGACTTCGTTTACGACGAGATCGGCATCGCCAAGCGCAGCGTCTTCGTGCCGTCCGCTGTAACGGATCCGCACATCGTCATCCACCAGGGTGGCGGCGCGGAGCGCACGGACGATGGTTGGATCGCCTGCTGCGTCGGTGGCGGCACCGTGCACATGAGCGGGTTCTTCTATCGCTTTCGGCCGGAGGATTTCCGGCTGCGCGACGAGATGGGGCCGGTGACCGGCGCCTTGGTCGCGAACTGGCCGATCACTTACGAGGAGCTCGAGCCGTTTTACGCGCGCGTCGAGCAGATCATCGGCGTGTCTGGGTCGGCGCAGGAAGGGGCGCACGTCTCGCCGCGCAGCACGCCGTACCCGCTGCCGGCGGTCATGACGCACCCAGGTGGCGCTTTGATCGACAAGGGCGCCGCGAAGGTCGGAGCGTTCTCGTTCATCACACCGCGTGCCGTGCTGTCGCGCGACTACGATGGGCGCTTGGCGTGCCATCTGCATCCGCTCTGCGGCAGCTTCGGTTGCCATGTCGGCGCGAAGAGTAGCTCCTTGGAGACGTGGATCCCCAAGGCGGTGGCTACCGGGAAGTGCGAGTTGCGCGCCGAGTCGCGTGTCGTGTCGATCGTGTCGGGTGATGATGGCCGGGCGACCGGTGTCGTTTATCGCGATGCGGCTGGCGTGGATCACGAGGTGTCGGCGCGCGTCGTGGTGGTCGCATGCTCGGCGGTCGAGACGGCGCGCCTGCTGCTCTTGTCGAAGGGAAAGGCGCATCCGCAGGGGCTCGGCAACGCCGACGGCCAGATCGGCGCCAACCTCATGTTCTCGACCTTGTCGAAGGCGCACGCCTCCTTCGACTTCGCGAGTTCGCCGGCGATGCGGGAGCCGGGCTCGGCGTTCCTCGGCCGGTCGGTCGGTGATTACTATTTCGGACCCAAGGGTGTCCGCGGCGGCGGAGCGATTGCCAAGGCGGGCGGCTTGAACTTTCTTTTCCCCGCTGGCGGTCCGGTCGTGCAGTCGGAGCTCGCGGCGACATCCGACGGCGCGCGCAAAGCGGTGTGGGGCGCGGAGCTCAAGAAGAAGCTGCGATGGTACTGGCACGAGCAGCGGCAAGCGATCTGCGAGACCTTCGGCGAGTACCTGCCGACCGCGGGGACGCACGTCGCCCTCGATGGCTCGGTGACGGACTCGCTTGGACTAGCAGCCGCGCAGATCAACGTGGCGCGGCACCCGTTCGACTTGGAGGTCTCGAAGTACCTCGTCGACAAAGGCCTCGCCATTTTCCAAGCCGCCGGCGCCCGCGAAACCTGGACCTCGAACATCGGCGGCAGCACCTGGCACCTACCAGCGGGCACGGCACGCATGGGAGCCGACCCAAAGACCAGCGCCTCCGACAAAATGGGCCGCCTCCACGGCGTAAAGAACGTATTCGTCGCCGACGCATCGACCTTCGCCACCTCAGGCGGCTGGCCGCCAACACTGACCATCATGGCGAATGCGCTACGCATCGGCGAAGGCATCGCCGCTGCGTTCACACGTCGCGAGCTGTAGGCACCACCGCATCGATGCGGCGCCTTCGCCCGCCACTATCGCGCGACTCCCTCCATCGTCACCGTCAGCGGTAGACGAAACCGGTGGGGGTTCGTCTGTCGCAACAGGTGGAGCAGACCATCTGGAGCAGAACATCGCGTAGCGCTTCGAGGAGCAGGGCGAGGGAACACACCTAGTGGCGCGCGCTGCTCTTCGTTTTTGCGTCGCAAAGTGAGACACGAGCGAGCGCGGCTGTTCGAACACGGCGCTTCCGGCCAATTTGCGCGGTCGTTGCGCGGCACGCTGGTTGCTCTTCCACGAGCATGCGGTTCGTTTGGTTCTTACTGTTCGCTGGTTGTGGCGTGCCTGGGGGTGACGCGCTCGAGAGCACGTGTCCTGCATCGGGTGCCCTGGTCATCACGGAGCTGGCGATTCGTGGCAGCAGCTACGTCGAGGTCTACAACGGCGGACATGAGGAGGTAGCGCTCGATGCGCTGACCATCTTGGTCGCGGGCTCCGGCGCGCCGCGGGAGGTGGCGGCGCGCGGGCGAATCGGCCCGGGACGCTATGGTGTGGTTGCGGTGACGTCGCTCGCCGATGCCGGTGGGACGGTCTCACTGGCGTGTGATGGCCGGCTCATCGACGAGGCGAAGTACTCCGCAGTGAAGGGCGAAGTACTCGCGCTCGACGGTGCGCGGCCGCCCGACGCCGTATGGAATGACCTCGCGGAGCATTGGTGCGCGCAGCCCGGGAGCGCGGGAGGAGCGAATGCGGCGTGCGACGTGGCGGTGTGCTCCACGGGCCGGGCGCCCAAGCGTGGCGATTTGCTGGTGAACGAGGTCATGCGTGATCCGGCGGGCGCCGATGAAGAGGGCGAATGGATCGAGTTGTACGTCGCGGCGGATGGCGATGTGCTGCTCGACGGGCTCGAAATCGAAGAAGTCGCGAGCAGCACGCGCAAGTTCACGCTGGTCGCCGAGCCGTGCTTCACCGCCGAATCGCGGACGCTCGTCGTGCTGCCGCTTGGCGGTAAGGAGTCGCCTCGGCTGGTGCGCGGAAGCGGACTGTTCAATGACACAGCCAAGATGACGGTGCGGGTCGGCGGCGTGGTCATCGACCAGGTAGCGATTACCTGTGGCCGCAATGGCACGAGCTGCGCGTGGGTCGATGATGCGTGGTGCGAGAGTCACACGCCGACGCCAGGAGAAGACAATGCTTGCGCGGAGTAAGCTGGCGGCGCTGCCATGTGCGGGCTTGCTCGTCCTTGGCTATCTGGCGCTCGTCTGGGTGCTGGCGACGCTGCTGGGCTGCGAACTGCTCGTCGAGCCATGTGGTGTGAGCGCGGGGAGCGTGGCGCAGGTCCGCGATGGCGACACCATCGTGCTCGCCGATGGCGAGGTCATCCGCTACCTGAGCGTCGATACGCCCGAGCGTGACGCTTGCTTCGGAGCGGAAGCACGGGCGGCGAACGTGGAGATGGTTGCCGGGGCCGATATCGTTCTCGATGACGATGTGCGCTGTCGCGACGTCTACGGACGGCGGCTCGCCTATGTGAGTGTCGATGGCGTCGATGTAGGCGCCAAGTTGCTCGAACGTGGCTTTGCGCGGCTCGACGTCATTCCGCCCAATGATGCGCGTGCCGAGGAGTACAAGCGGCTCGCGGAGGCGGCACGCAGCGCGGGGCGTGGATTGTGGGCCGCATGTCGCTGAGGGCGGGCATGACGTATCTCGTGGCAACTCTCGCATGCCGCATCGGTGCGGCGGCGGAGTATGGTGGTGAGACCAATGCCGCGACGCGTGACGAGCTCGCGGCGTTGGCTGCCGCGGGTGAGCTCGATGCTGAGGGGCTCATGGCGCTGCAGGCGTTGCTCGATGAGCCACCGGATCCCGTGCATGCGTCTCCCGAAGCGCTGCAGCTGTTGCCGGGGGTGAGTCGTGATGAGGCGAGGCGCCGCGTCGATGCGGCGTCCGGCCACGACGGCGATAGCGCCGCTGAGTCTCGCGAGGACGAGGCGAAGGAATGGCTGCGCTTCGATGCGGGAGCGGTTGGTCACCTCCGGGAGGTGCCGGCGGGATTCGTGCGGTTGCGCGTCACACCCTCGGATGCGCTCGTGGGTTCGTTACTCGCGGTCACACGCGAGCGGACGCGCTTTGGCTTCTCCGGGGAGAGGTTGGTGAGCGACGGGCCGCGGCGTGAGGTCGGCCTCGAGCGCTGGCACGTGGCGGGGAAGCTCGGAGGTTGGCGGCTCGTCGTGGGCAACTTCAACTGCGACTTCGCGGAGAGCCTGACCTTCAGCAGCGCACGTCGCTTGTATGCGCCGATGCTCGACGCGGCGGATGCGGTGGTGCGCGCGGCCGACGCGGGGGGCGTGCGTGCCGTGCCCGCGTTGCGAGGCATCGCGCTGCAGCTCGACATGGGGGTACTGGAGGCGGCGGCGTTCGTGTCGTACCGAAGTCTCGACCTCTATCAATACGGTGAATGGCGGCGGGATGATGAGAGTCCCACCGTGTTGCAGCGCGGAAGTGGAGAACCGCTGCGCTACGCGACGTTGACCGACGCGGCGCGCGAGCGGCTGGTGGGCGCGAATATCGATGTCCATTTGGGCGAGCACGCGATCGGTGTGGCCGCGTACGCTGGTGCCGCCGTGCTGCGGGATCCGTTGGGGAGCTGGAGCGTGTCGTCGGTGTATCCGGTGGCGATGGTGGGAGCCGCGCCGTCTGGCTCGGTGTTTGGAGCCGTCGGCGCGCATGGCGTCGTGCAAGCTGGACCAGTGCGGGCGCGTGGTGAAGTGGCTCGGACGCTGAGCGGTGGGCTCGGGGCGGTGGCGCGCATCGATATCGCTCTGGGAGATGGATGTGATGTTGGGCTCGCGGGGAGAGTGTATGGCGTCGCCTTCGACAATCCCTTCGCGCGGAGCTTCGCGGAGCCGGATGTGCATGAAGGTGCGCGGGCCCGAAACGAGCGCGGCCTCGAGCTCTCCACCGCCCTTACCGTCGGCAAGCTATTGCGGGGAGCCGCTTCGGCGGACGTGTGGACCGCGTTGACCGCGCCGCAGGTCGTGAATGCACGGGCGCGGGTGCGCACGACTTGGCGGCTCACGGCGCGTGAAGCGGTGGTGCTCGAGGGTGAGTGTGTGAACAAGGACTTGCGGCAAGCCGGCGTCTACAGCGGCGAGAGCTGCGCGGACCCTACCGCGGGGGATTGCGCGCGTGGGGCGCGGGCGACGGGGACGGCGCGCGTCATCACGGAGCGTCTATGGAAGAGCAGGCTGGCGCTCGGGGTGCGGCATGGCCGGCAAGATGTCGCGCAGGGTGTTGCGGCGGAGTCGCGCGTGACTGGGCACCTGACGATGCGTCCGCTAGAGCGGTTCACTATCGGCATCGTCGGGACGCAGCGACTCGGGCCACGGGCGCCAGAGATCGATGGGCCGCGGCGGTTGTTCGCAGCCACCGTGGCTGCGGGGTTTGCGGATTGGGGGAGCGTCGAAGCAATGGTGCGCAACGAAGTCCGCTGGGACGGCGCGTCGCAGGAGGACGCGGGTATGTGGAGCGGGGCCCTGACGTTCACGGTGAAGCTGTGAGGAGACAACGCATGGTCGCTACGCGCTCGCTAGCTCGGGGCCGGTCGCGTCGTTCGTGTCGAAGTCGCGAGGGACCGCGCCGTCGCCCAGGAGGGGCAGGCGCACGGTGAAGGAGGTGCCTTCGCCTTTGCGGGAGGAGACTTCGATGCGGCCACCGGCGTTTTCGATGATGCGTTGGGAGATGGCGAGGCCGAGGCCGGTCCCGCCTGCCTTGGTGGCGAAGAAGGGGACGAAGATGCGGGCGATGTCCTCGCGGGCGATGCCCGATCCGGTATCGCGGACGCGTACGTAGACGGCTCTGCGGCCTCCGGCGTGGCTGCTGAGCGTTGGGTCGCCTTGGTTCATGGCGCCGGAGGAGCCGGTGCTCACGAAGATCTGACCGCCTTGGGGCATGGCATGGATGGCGTTTTGCAGGAGGTTGATGAGCACTTGTTTGAGCTGCTCGGGGTCGAGGAGGACCTGTGGCAGGTCGTGAGCGAGGTCTTGCTGGACGCTGACGCTGACCGGCACCTGGTCGCGGGCGAGCAAGCGCACCGTGGCGGCGACGACCTTGTTGACGTCGGTGGGCACCGGATTGCCGCGGTACGGTTTAGCGTACTCGAGGAACTGCGCGAGGACGTTGTTCAGGCGGTCGACTTCCTCGATGATGACGTCGACGAACTCGGTGGCGTCCTTCGGGAGCTGCGCTGGGTCCAGGCACTGGGCAGCGCCTTTGATGGCGCCCAGCGGATTGCGGATCTCGTGGGCCATGCCGGCGGCCATCTCACCGATGGCGACGAGGCGGTCGCGCTGCTGGCGCTTCTCGAACTCCGTGGAGCTCTCGATGACGACGGCGCAGGCTTCGGCAATCGAGATGAGCGACGCGAGCTCTTCCGTCGAGTAGGGAGCGGTGACTTGCTCGCTGCCGATGACGAGGAGGCCGACGACGCGGTCCTCGACGAGCATCGGCAAGATGGCGTTGGCGCCGAGCAAGTGCATCGAGGCAATGGCTTCGGCGGTGCGCTCGATCTCGCGCTGGACGCTGGCGTCGCCGCCTGTGAGCAGGGTAGGCAGGTCGTCGTAGCGCTCGGTGAGCTGTTCGAGGAGGACGGGGCGGCGCTCGCGGCGCAGCTCTTGGAGGAGCGTCGGCTGCTGCGTGAGGCTCAGGAAGCGCGGAGGTTGGGCGCCGCGGTAGCCGAAGAGCTGGAAGGCGAGCTCGCCTTCGTCGGCGAGGTAGAGGGCGACCATGCCGGCGCGGCCGGAGTCGTGGAGCGTGTCGAGCACGCGCTCGCGCATTTGTTCGAGGCGGATGACGGTGCGCAGGCCGCGCGCCAGGCGCTGCACGGTTTGCTGGAGCTCGTAGCGCTCGCGGAAGAGGAGCTTCACCGTCAGCTCTTCGACCCAGGGGCGCACCTGGTCGTAGATGATGAGGATGACGAAGCTCGCGACCACGGTGTTGAACAGACCGAGGCTCTGCTTGTCCTTGCCGACCCAGAGCACGAGGATGGCGTAGACCGACGCCAGGACGACGGTGAGGACCGCGAAGACCGCGGCTTTACCGAGGAACTCGACGATGTCGATGAGCCGGCGCGCGATGATCGATTGGTAGAGGAAGTAGAGATAGATGGTCGCGGCGATGTGGCTCATCGCGGCCAGGAGCTCGGCGCGCGGCACGGCTTCGCCGACGGCGAGGCCGAGGGTGATGACTCCGCCATAGAAGACATACGAGATGCGCTTGCGCTCGGGCTCGGAGCTGCCGCTGCGGGCGCGCAACCACAGCGCGTACATGAGCAGCGCCATGGTCGCGAACACGTAGGTGGCGATGACGATGCGCGAGACCATGATGTCGCCCCACGGCGACACATCGAGCGCGATGAGCAGGAAGGAGAGCACGAAGTAGACGCGCGTGAAGTTGCGGCGCGCCATGGTTTGGTCGCGCAAGAGCTCGTTGAAGAAGAGCGAGGCGGTCGGCGGGATCATCAGGGCGGTGGCGCGCCGGATGGTGTCGACGACGATCCACGGGAGGCCGAACGAGCGGGTCACCGAGGCCGCGTGCCAGAGGAACAAGGCGACCGAGAAGATCGCGAAGACGATGTAGAGCGGACGGCGGGGGCGGCGGAACAAGATGGCGATGGCGACCGTCATCGAGACGATGCTCGCCAGGGTGCCGCTCGAGAGCTCGACCGTCATGCTCCGACCATAGCTTAAGGAGGCCGTAAGATCTGCCGTCTAGGCTCTAATCCATGAGCAAAAACCCACTTTGGCACCTTGGTGATTCTGACAGTCGTGGTCTTCCGGAAGACGTGAAACAGCTGCTTCGGCTCGCCAACCGCAGGCGTGTGTTGAAGCTGATGGGAGCGGCCGCGTTGTTGCCGCTCTTGCGCTGTGGCGCCGACAACGGTGACGGCTTGGGCGGTGGTAATGGCTCCGATGATACGGATGACGCCACCGACGTCACCGACACCTCGGGCACGACCACCGATGGCACTTGCTCCAAGATCCCCGAGGAGACGCAGGGGCCGTACCCCGCCGACGGCTCGAACGGTCCCAACGCGCTGACCCTGTCGGGCATCGTCCGCCAAGACATCACCTCGAGCATCGCGGGTGTGTCGGGCCAAGCTTCCGGCGTCCCGCTCACCATCGCCTTGAAGCTCATCGACGTGACCAACGGCTGCGCGCCGCTCTCGGGGTACGCGGTCTACCTGTGGCACTGCACGAACAACGGGCTCTACTCGTTGTACACCCTGAAGAATCAGAACTATCTGCGTGGCGTGCAGGAGAGCGATGACGACGGCAACCTGTCGTTCACCACCATCTTCCCCGGCTGCTATGACGGACGCATGCCGCACGTGCACTTCGAGGTCTATCCGTCGCTCGGCTCGGCCACGAGCGCCGGCAACAAGCTCGCGACCTCGCAGCTCGCGTTCCCGCGCGACATCTGTGACGCGGTCTACGACACCGATGGTTACGAGGCGAGCGTGAGCAACTTCTCGCGCATCAGCTTCAGCTCCGACAACGTCTTCAGCGACGGCGTCACCAAGCAGCTCACCTCGATCAGAGGCGATGTGAACGCCAACCTCTCGGCGAGCTTGACCGTGGCCATCAACGGTTAGAGAGCTGTCGTATGGCGTCGCGCTTGTTGTTCATCGAGGACGATCAGGCTCTCGGCAAGCAGGTGGTCGCGCAGCTCGAGAAGCAGGGCTATGCGGTCACGTGGTTGCGCGAAGGGCGGTTGCTCGACGTCGAGGACGTGCGTGGGGTCGACATGGTCATCGTCGACCTCATGCTGCCCGGCACCTACGGCATGGACATCATCAAGAGCCTCCGTGGGTTCTCCGAGATCCCCATCATGGTGCTCTCGGCGCGCGTCGACAGCCACGACAAGGTGCGGGCGTTGAAGCTCGGCGCCGACGACTACATGACCAAGCCGTTCTGGCCCGAAGAGCTCAGCGAGCGTCTGCGGGCGCGGCTCCGGCGGCCGGCGCTGCAGCGGGGGGATGCGCTCGCGGTCGGCGTCGTGCGCCTCGACAGGGCACGGCGCGAGGCGTTCGTGCGTGACCGGCTCATCGAGCTCACGCCCGTCGAGCTCGGCCTGCTCGAGGCGCTGATGGTGCGCGGCGGCGAAGCGGTCACGCGGCAAGCGCTGGTCGATAAGGTGCTTGCGCCCGATGGCGAAGGCGGCGAGCGTACCCTCGACGTGCACGTCTCACGGTTGCGCAAGAAGCTCGGCGAGGAGGGCGTCATCGAGACGGTCTGGGGCGTCGGCTATCGCATCGCTAAAGCGGATCGGCGTTGAAGCTCCGCGGCCGCCTGGCGCTCACCGTCGTGGCCGTGATGGTGCCGACCGCGGGCGTGCTCCTGTGGCTCGACGCGACCGCGCGTCACGACGCGGCGGCGCACATGCTGACGCGCATCGTGGCTGATGATCTGCCGGGCCACGAGGAAGAGTGCCGCGCCACGGCGCCGAGCTGGGGCACCGGTCTATTCGGGGGTCCACAGAAAGGGCGCTGGTCACGCCCTCCGCCAGCGAAGCGCGCTCCGCCGAACGAGCCCTTGGACCATCTTCCGGAGCGACGCGGCTCATCGCCCGACGGCGTGGATGCTGGTCCGTCATCGCGTGACCTTGGCCCGCCAGCGCCCCGCAATGGCTTGGCTCCACGCGACCATGGCCCGCCGCCGCCCCCCGGAAGCGGACACGAGCCGCCCGATGGTCCGCCTGGTGCGCCGCATCGGCCGATCGTTGCCTATGCCTATGACGTGGATGGGCGGCCGGCGCGTCAGGGGGCGCCGGCGCTCGATATGGCCATCGCGGGCGCGTTGCGGCCTGGGGATCTGTACGTGTTGCCCTGGCTCTTCTTCAGTGACGACGTCGAGGTGCTGGCGCGCACCGCTTCGGCGGACAGCTGTGCTTTCGTTCTGGTGCGCGGCGCGACTGGGTCGTGGGGGGCGGTGCTGCCGGCGACGTGGTTGTGGTTGTTGCCGGTGCTGCTGGTGAGTGGGGGTGTGTTGTACTTCGTGGGCTCGGTGGTGGAGCGTTTGCGCAAGCTCGCGGGCGAGGTGCGCCGTACGGCGGAGTCGGGCTACGGCGGGGCGATCACCGCGCAAGGGAACGACGAGGTGACGGAGCTCGCTATCGCGTTCTCGGAGGCGAGCGCCGAGATCCGGGCGCGGGTCATCGAGCTCGAGCGTCGCGAGAAGGCGCTGCGGGAGTTCATCGCCAACACCACGCACGACGTGATGATCCCGCTCACGGTGTTGCAAGGGCATCTCGCCGAGGGTGAGACGCAGATCGTCGCGGCGCGTGAGGAGGCGCACTACGTCGCGGCCTTGGTGCACAACCTCGGTCTCGCGGCGCGCCTCGATGCCGCGCAGCCGCAGATCGCAAGGAGCAGGGTGGACCTCGGCGAGCTCTTGCAGCGTGTCGCTTCGCGTCATCGGCCGGTGGCGAACGAGCGCGACATCGCCATCGAGGTCGGGGCGGGGCTCGAGCCATTGTATGCGATGGCGGACATGACGCTGCTCGAGCAGGCCGTGAGCAATCTTGCCTACAATGCTGTCCGCCATAACCGCGAAGGCGGGCATGTCGCGCTCATCGTCGAGAGCTTGAGAGGGCCGGCGGGTGAGCCGCGTTTTCGCATTCGTGTGCTCGATGATGGCCCGGGTATTCCCGCTGAGGACATCGCCCGCCTCATGGAGCGCGGCGCGCGCGGCGATACCCCGCGTGGCCGCGACCAAGGGCAGGGCATTGGGCTCGATATCGCCAAGCGCGCCGTGCTCGTCCAAGGCTTCACGCTGACGCTTGCCCCCGGCGCCGAGGGCGGCCTGGAAGCCGACATCGAAGGGCCGGCTCTGAGCTAGGTTGGGACTCGCCGCGGTCGTGAGAGCCCGCCGCGTCGATTGAGCGGAGCAAGCCGCTAATACGGCGTGGCTTCGTGCGTGAGGTAGCGCTCGGGCGGATGGGGGCGTGCCTGGGGCTCTTCGGCGGTGAGGGACGAATTGGGCAGGGGGATCTCGTTGCCCAGCACGACTTGTTCGCGCAGCCAGTGGCGGCGGGCGTCGTCGAGGGCGGCGTAGACCGCTGGGGCCGAGTCGCCGACCACCGAGCAACCCGGGAGGTCCGGGAGTGAGCCGACCAAGCCCTCCGCGCCCGGCACGACCCGCGCGTGGTACTGCAAGCGCAGATAATACTTCAGCTTTTTGGTCATCATCGGGGTCATGGTTTACTTCGCGGCTTGGTCACGGGGGGTTGTCGAGCGCGCCATTTCAAGGGTTCTGGACGCACCGGCCATTCCCCCTGCGAGCGCGCTGGTGGGACGCCGTACCCCGAAACTCCGACCATAATGGTCACGTTTGGGCTGCTCGCCACCTACTCGAGCACACGCCCTAGTGGATGGCACGATCAAATCCACGCGAAACCTCGCGGTCATGATCGTGGCGCTATTCTCGGGGAGACGTCGAGCGCGGTTGCTCGATTCTATGAACCCGGCGCCAAGACGGCATCTTCGTTGGGCAAACGGCCCGTGGGGCTTGCTGGCGGAGGAGTCCTTGGGCAAGGTCGAAGGACATGAATCAGGCCAATCTAAGCGAGGCGCTTGGGGCTCTCCTCGGGGTGTTGCGGGAGGCCAAGGCTTGGCGCCTGACGGCTCGGCCCGGGAGGGTGGTGGTGGACCATCTGGAGGGGGCGCGGGCGTTGGATGTTGGGTGGAGTGGGGAGCAGCATGAGAGGGCGCTTGTGGCGGTTGGGCGGGCGGAGGGGAGTGCACCGATTGGCGATGATCGATTGCCGACAGCCGATGGCCGATCACCGACTGCCGATAGCCGATCGCCGACAACCGATGGCCGATCACCGGTAGCCGATGACCGATTACCGACTGCCGCTGGCCTCTCACCGATTGCCGCTCATCGCTCGCCGGCGGCGACCCGTCGCTGGCCGGTCGTCGATGGTATCTCTTGCGGTGCGATTGGTGACGCTATCGTTCTGATGCGGGGGCCCGATGCCAATCGGCGCATCGAGGATCTTGCTCGTGATGGTGTTCTTTCGAGTCTCGCCGCCCGGTTGCTCGATGCCGCGGTTGCGACGGGGCGTAACGTCGTTGTCGCGGGGCCGTGGTTGCAGGCGGTCGAGCTCATCAGTGCCGTCGTTGGGGGGGCGCAGCGGCCCGCGGTCGTGGGGGAGCAGGCGTTGCCGCTTCCGGCATCGTGGTTGCGGTTGTCCTCTATCGCGGATGCCGTGACGTATGGCGCGGAGCGCATCGCGTTTTGGTCGCATGATGTCGATGCGCTGGCGCGGATCATGTCCGCGAGCTCGGGGGTGGTTGGCTGGCTCGATGCCCGGCGCCTCGACCGTGTGTTGGTGCGCTACGAGGCCGCCATCGACTTGCGGGCGCCGCGCGCGCAGGCGCCGTTGCAGGTGGTCGCCGGTGTCGATCTCATCGTGGTGTTGCAGGGTGGGGGGGCGCCGCGCGTGCGTGAGCTCGCGGAGATCACCATGGCCGCCGATGGCTACCGTCCGCAGCTCCTCTTCGCGATGGGGATGCCGCCATCACCGCTGGCGCTCGTACCGCTCGCCGCGCCCTCCTTCATCGACGAGCTCGCCGCCGCTGGTCACGGGATGCTCGCGGACGAGCTGCGTGCCGTCATGCCGCGCGCCGCTCCGCAAGCCGCCGATCCAGGTCAGACCCTGGTGCGCGCCCGCGCCATCGCCTCGCAGCTCGACGAAGAAGATGTCGAGGAGCTGCCCGAGGTGCCGCGCCGGGTTGCGCACCGCGAAAGCGGACACCGTGACCCGCTGGGTATCCGTGAAGCGCTGCGGTCACAGGGGAAGGCCGTGCCACCGCACGCCGACCCTCCGGTGCCGGAGATCCCGCGCGCCGTCGTCGAAGCGCTGCGTCACGCGCCGCCGCCCGGCTGGGAGCTCGATCGCTTGGGCGAGGAGAACTGGGTCGACGAGCACGGTGGCTCGGGGAACGCCGAGGATGCCGCCATGGCCGCGACCTTCGGGCTCGCGCCGCCGCCGCGCCCCGCCGGATACAAGGGTGAGGCCGTGAGCTTCTCGGAGCTCTTGAAGCGCGCCCGCGAGCGTGACCCACAGGCCAACGAAGACGAGCAGCCACCTGTCCCGCCCGAGGAGCCGTGAAGCCTGGGCTCAAGCGCGCGGCCTACGTCGGCACCGCGCTCATGCTCTTGGGGTGGGTCTTCGCGGTCCTAGGGTTCGCTACAGCGGATGGTCGGCCGGTGATCCCGGACATGGTACGCGTCGGCGTCCGTGTCTTCGGCTTCATCGTGCTCATGACCGGCGCAACCATCACCGTGTTCGCGGGCATTGGCGGTCCGACGCTCGCCGTCGTCGTCGGGGTCGCGCTGAACCTGGCGTATCAAGCGGGCATCGTGCCGCAGGAAGCAACCGGCATCTTCGGCGCCGGCCTCATCCTCTTAGGCACCCTCTGGGCCTCGAAGCGCATCCGCGCCTTACCAACCTAACCCGCGCCACCCGACCGTTTCGGCAATCGGCAATCGGCGGTCCGCTATCGCATCCAAACCGCCAGCTCACCCTCCATGCTCCTCCATGAACGCCTTCAAAAACGCCCCCGTATGCGACCGCTTGCGCTGCGTCAAATCCTTCGGATGCCCGCAAGCAACCACCTTGCCGCCATCGCGCCCGCCCTCCGGCCCCAGATCGATGACCCAGTCGCACGACGCGATGACCGCGAGATTATGCTCGATGACGACGACGCTGTGCCCCTTGTCGACGAGACCGTGCAGCAAGCGCAGCAAGCCCGCGACGTCCGACGGATGCAGGCCGGTGGTCGGCTCGTCCAAAATGTAGAGCGTCGGTGTCTGCGTGCCCGAGCCCATCTCGCGCGCCAGCTTCACGCGCTGCGCTTCACCACCCGAGAGCGTGGGGGAGGGCTGGCCGAGCGTGAGATAACCCAGGCCAATCGCCACGAAGAACGCGCAGTAGCTGTGGATGTGCGGCACCGCCGCGAAGAACGTCTCGGCCTCCTCGAAGGTCATCGCGAGCACGTCGGCGATGGTCTTGCCCTTGTACTTCACGGCGAGCGTCTCGTCGTTGTAGCGCTTGCCTCCACAGACGTCGCAGTCGACGTGCACGTCGGGCAAGAAGCTCATCTCGACCTTGACGCGACCCTGTCCGCTACAGCCGTCACAACGCCCGCCGGCCACATTGAACGAGAAGCGCGACGGACCCCAGCCACGCGCCCGTGACTCGGGGAGCCCCGCGAACAAACCACGCACGTCGTCCCAGAAACCCGCGTACGAGGCGGGAATGGAGCGCGGCGTCTTGCCGATAGGCGACTGATCGACCTCGACGACGCGGCGGAGCTCGCCGACATCGCGGATGGCGTCGTGCGCGCCCGCCTTCACCACCGTGCTGCCGAGCTGACGGCGCATGCCCTTGAAGAGCACGTCACGCACGAAGGTGGATTTGCCCGAGCCCGACACCCCGGTGACGCAGGTGAAGGCGCGCCGCGGAATGGCGACGTCGATGCCCTTCAAGTTGTTGGCGCGGGCGCCGATGACCTTCAGCGTCTCGGAGCCGCGATCAGCTCGCCGCTTGGGCATGAACTCGGGGATGGCGCTGTTCGCCAAGAACTGCGCTGTCCGTGATTGCGGAGCTTCCTCGGTGATGCGCTTGGCCTCGCCGTTGAAGACGATGGTGCCGCCACGGGCGCCTCCACCAGGGCCCAAGTCCACCAGGTGATCGGCGGCGCGCATGGTCTCTTCGTCGTGCTCGACGACCACCAGGGTGTTGCCGCGGTCACGCAGCGCCCGCAGCGTCGACACCAGGCGGACGTTGTCGCGCGGATGCAGGCCGATGGTCGGCTCATCGAGCACGTAGCACGCGCCGGTCAGCGACGAGCCGAGCTGCGCCGCGAGCCGGATGCGCTGAGCCTCGCCACCCGACAGCGTATCCGCGCGCCGCTCCAATGACAGGTAGCCCAAGCCGACCTCGCGCAGGAAGCGCAGCTTGCTGACGATCTCCGCGACGATGCGCTCGCCCAACACCTTCTCGTCCTCGCGCAGGCGCAGACCCTCGAAGTGCTCGAGCGCGTCATCGACGCTCATCCCAACGACGTTGTCGATGGTCTCGCCGTGCACCGTCACGGTGAGCGCCTCGGGCTTCAGGCGCTTACCCTTGCACGCCTCGCACACCTGCTCGTTGAGGAAGCTCTCGATCTGCGATTGCACACCATGCGACGCCGTCGAGTTGTCGCGGACACGGCCCAGCCACGGCACCAGCCCTTCGAAGCCATTGCCGCCCTGGAACAAGCGCTGCAGCTGCGCATCGCTCAGCGTCCCGAGCGGCTTGTCGACGGGGATCTTCGCCGCGGCGGCCCTCTTGACGAGGTCCGCCTGCGCGATGAGCCGCTTGAGCGAGCCCTTCTTGATCCACACGAAGGGGCCGTCCTCGAGCGACTTCTCGGCGTCCTCGGTGAACAGCTCGGGGTCGATGATCGTGACCACGCCGAGGCCGTTGCAGGTCTCGCAGGCGCCGCGCTTCGAGTTGAACGAGAAGAGCCGCGGATCGATCTCGTGCGCCACCTTGTTGCCGACGGGCGAGCGCGACAGCAAAAACTCGAGCGGCTTCTTGGCGCCCTCGGGGAGGATCATCGCCTCGCCCTTGGTGAGCTCGAAGGCGAGCTCGAGCGAGTCGCGGAGCTGGCCGCGGCTGTCGGCGGTGAGCGTCACTTTGCCGACCACCAGCTCGATGTCATGCTCGTTATGGCGCGCCAGCGCGGGCAGCTCGTTCTTCTTCAAGCCGATGAGCTCGCCGTCGACGCGGGCGCTGCGCAAACCGAGGCGCACCGCTTTGGCGAACACGTCCTTGTGCCAGCCCTTGCGGCCGCGGACCATCGGCGCCAGCACCCGCACCGTCTTGCCGACGTGCTCGCGCATGGTGGAGGCGATGACCTGCTCGATGGTGAGCGACTTGGTCTCGGCGCCGCTGCCGTCGTGACGCTTGCCGAGCTTCGAGTAGAGCAGGCGGACGAAGTGGTAGATCTCGGTGAGCGTCGCCACCGTCGAGTTGCGGCCGCCGCGCGTCGTGCGCTGCTCGACCGCGACCGTCGGCGGGATGCCGGTGACGCTGTCGACGTCGGGGCGCGCCACGTTGCCCACGAATTGCCGGGCGTACGCCGAGAGCGACTCGAGGTAGCGGCGCTGGCCTTCGCTGTGGACGATGTCGAACGCTAAAGTGGACTTGCCCGAGCCCGACGGACCGGTGACCACGATCATGCGGTCGCGTGGGATCGCGACATCGACGTCGCGCAGGTTGTGCTCGCGCGCGCCACGCACGTCGATCATGCCGCGACGCACCCTGTAGCTGGCGCGCGGCTCGGCGGCCGCCGACGCTTGCAAGCGCCCTCCGACGCGCTCACCACCACGCAGCACCTCGCGCAAGAAGCGGCCGGTGTGCGAGCCAGGGATCTTCGCGACGTCCTCGGGGGTGCCGGTCGCGACGATCTGACCGCCACCCGCGCCGCCCTCGGGCCCCAAGTCGATGACCCAGTCGCAGGCCTTCACGACATCGATGTTGTGCTCGATGACGACGATGGTGTTGCCAGCCTTGGTGAGGCGGCCGAACACCCCGAGCAGCGTCTGGATGTCGTCGAAGTGCAGCCCGGTCGTCGGCTCGTCGAAGAAGAAGAGGCGCGGCTTGTCGCGGTTCTGCGCGCTAGGCACCAAGAACGACGCGAGCTTCAGGCGCTGCGCTTCACCACCCGACAGCGTGTTCACCGCTTGCCCCATGCGCAGGTAACCCAAGCCGACGTCGTCGACCGCGCCCAGCGCCTCGTGGATGTCGCGGCGGTTGTCGAAGAAGGCGCGGCCCTCGCGCACCGTCATCGCCAGGATGTCGGCGACGGTCTTGCCGCGGTAGGTGACCTCGAGCACGTCGTCGTTGAAGCGCCGGCCCTCGCAGTCGGGGCAGGGCACGTAGACGTCCGCGAGGAACTGCATCTCGATCTTCTGGAAGCCTTCGCCTTCGCAGGTGCTGCAGCGGCCGTCGCCGCTGTTGAACGAGAAGGTGCCGGCGTCGTAGCCGCGCTCCTTGGAGAGCGGCGTGTTGGCGAGCAGCGCGCGGATGCCGTTCCAGGCGCCCACGTAGGTCGCGGGGTTGGCGCGCGGCGTCGAGCCGGCCGGGCTCTGATCGACGAGCACGACGTCACCGATGTGCTCGGCGCCGTCGATGCCGTCGCACGCACCGACGCGCTCGACCGCCTCGCCGCGCATGCGCATCAGGTTGCCGTAGATGACCTCGTGGATGAGCGACGACTTGCCCGAGCCCGACACACCGGTGATGCCGGTCATGATGCCGAGCGGGATGCGCACGTCGACGCCGCGCAGGTTGTTCTCGCGGGCGTTCTTCACGGTGAGGAACTTGCCGCTCCCCTTGGCGCGCGTCTTGGGCACCGGGATGGCCTCGCGGCCGCTCATGTGCGCGGCCGTCCGTGATCGCGGATGCGCGAGCAGCGTCTCGTACGGCCCCGAGAAGATGAGCTCGCCGCCGTCCGCGCCGGCGCCTGGGCCGAGGTCGACGACCCGGTCGGCTTCGCGGATGATCTCGGGATCGTGCTCGACGACCACCAAGGTGTTCCCCTGATCGCGCAGCCCCTTGAGGATGCGCACGAGCCGCTCGTTGTCGCGCGGGTGCAGGCCGATCGACGGCTCGTCCAGCACATACAAGGTGTTCACCAGCGACGCGCCGAGCGCCGTGGTGAGGTTCACGCGCTGCACCTCGCCGCCCGACAAGGTGCGTGAGGCGCGGTCGAGCTGCAGGTACTCGAGGCCGACCTCCATCAGGTAGCGCAGGCGCGAGCGGATCTCGCGTAGCACCGGCTCTGCGACCACCTGGTCCTTGCCGTCGATCTGCAGCCGCTCGAAGAACGCCGCGGCGTCGCTGACCGCCATGGCGTACACCTCGGCGATGTTCTTGCCGGGCCCACCGGGCTTCCCACCGATGCGCCACGCGAGCGACGTGTCCTTGAGGCGGCGGCCGGCGCAGGTGTCGCAGGTGATGTAGCCGCGATAGCGGGCGAGCAAGATGCGGACGTGCATCTTGTAGGTCTTGGTCTCGAGCCAATCGAACCAACCCAAGACGCCGGGGAAGCGGCCCGCTTTCCAATCCTCCCACGACACCTCGCCGTGCCAGACGAGCTCGCGCTGCGCCTCGGTGAGCTGATTCCATGGCTTTTCGAGCGGGATCTTCTTGCGTTTGCAGAAGTCGAGCAGCTCCTGCATCTCCCAGACGCGGCCCTCCGTCATCCAGGGCTTCACCGCGCCTTCGGCGATCGACTTGCGCGCATCGGGCACGACGCGGTCGCGGTCTATGGTGATGACTCGGCCAAAGCCGCTGCAGGTCTCGCAGGCGCCGACCGGGCTGTTGAACGAGAAGGCGTTCGGGATGGGGTCCTTGAACTCGAGGTCGTCGTACGGGCAGTGCAAGTGCGACGAGAACTTGTGGATGCCGGCGGCCTTGCCGTCGCTGCCGAAGCAGCGCACCTCCATGCGGCCCAGGCCCAGCTCCAGCGCTTGCTCGACGCTCTCCTGGAGGCGCGACGGCTCGTGCGGGAGCTTCACGCGATCGACGACGACCGCGAAGCGCTCCGGGAGCTCGTCGCAATCCTCGAGGCGCACCACCGAGTCGCGCAGCCAGGCGCGCTGGAAGCCGCGCTTCACCAAGGTCTCGACGACCTCGCGCGCTTTCCGCTCTGGCGGACAGTGGTAATCGAACATCACCAGCGCCGTGCCGCTCTCGGACAAGACGTGCGCGAGCTCGCGGCAGATCGATTGCGGATCGTCGCGGCGAACCGGGCGTCCGCAGGTCGGGCAGGAGAGGGTGGCGACCCGCGCGAAGAGCAGCTTCATGTAGTCCGCGATCTCGGTCATGGTGCCGACGGTCGAGCGCGTGGTGCGGACGGGGTTCGATTGCTCGATGGCGATGGCGGGCGGGATGCCGGAGATGGCGTCGACCTGCGGCCGGCCCATGCGGTCCAAGAACTGCCGCGCGTAGGCGGAGAACGACTCGACGTAGCGGCGCTGGCCTTCGGCGTAGAGCGTCTGGAAGGCGAGCGAGGATTTGCCGGAGCCCGACACGCCGGTGATCACCGTGAAGGTGCCGTGCGGGACGTCGAGGTCGAAGCCGCGCAGGTTGTTCTGGCGGGCGCCGCGGATACGGATGGTTTCGGAGGAGGCTTCGGCCGGTTCGGGCCCGAGCTGGACGGGAGATGCCATGGAAGCCCAGCGTGTTAACGTAACGGATGTTCAGTGTGAAGGGGCTACGCCAATCCTTGGACGAATTCGTTCAGCACCAGCGCCAGCGTCTCGGGCATCTCGAGGAGCGGGTTGTGACCGCACAGACCGAGCTCGACCAGGTGCGGCGCTCCCAAGGTCTTCGCCAGCGCCATGAACTTCTCATCGGCCTTGCCCACGACGTACTGCCAGGGCACGCGCACGTCCTTCATGGCCTGCCGCAGGTCCGGCATGCGGCCGAGGCTCAAGGCATCCATGGCGTCCGCCAAGGCGTGCGCGTCCAAGCTCTCGCGCTCGGCGCGTTGGCGCGCGCGCTTCGCGGCGGGCAAAAATTGCTGACTCGCGAACACCGCCTGCGTCTCCCACTTGTCCACGAACGGGCCGATGCCACGCTCACGCAGCAGCTTCGACCACGCCGCGTCCGCCTCCGCCCGCTCGGCGCGCTCCTGCTCCGAGCCCAAGCCGAAGCTCGCCGAGATCAACGTCGCGGCGTCGCAGGCCAAGCCACGCGCCAGGGCGCCAGCGACGAGCCGACCGCCGGCCGAGTAGCCCACGACATGCAGCGGGCGGGGGAGCGCCGCGGCCTGCGCCAGCAACCAGTCCACGTAAGCATCGAAGCCGAGGAGCGCCGGGGAGTTGTGGCCGGGGAGCGCGGGAGCCGCGGCATTTCCCTCGAGGTCCACGATGACCTCGGCCCAGCTCATGGGGGTCCCCGCGAACCCGTGGATGAGAAGATGCGTCACCATACTTGCGCCATTGCCCTCAAGGCTTATAGCGCTAGGTCCATGACGCACCAGACCCCGCGCTGTATCGTCGTCCTCGCTGGTCTTCTCGCTTGTGGCACCGCCCCCGCGGCAGCCGAGCCCGCGCCAGCTCCCAAGCCCGCGCCAGCCGTCTCGGCGCCGGCGAGCTGCGAGCCCATCGAGCAGGCGAACACCGAAGCGCGGCAGACCATCGCGCGTAACGCCGCAGAGCTGCGCCGCGCGCTGCCTCCGCTATGGCAGGCAGAGCTTGCGCTATCGCGGATTGCGCAAGCAGAGGGCGAGCTCGCGGAGCTCGACACCGCGGTGACGCAGCTCGTGAAAGAGCAGCCCAAGCTCAAGCCCGCGCAGCTGCGTGAAGCGCTCGAGAAGCTCGCGGCGCGTATCCTCGAGACGCGGGCGACGCTGACGCACGCGCGGGGGCAAGTGAACGAGGGGCTCGCCGGTGTCGAGCGTGGCTATGCCGACGCCTACGGTGTGCCGGCCGAGCTAGGACGAGGCGCGCAGATCTACGACGGTGCCTGCGCCGAAGGTGACGCGACGAGCTGCGTGCGCCGCGGCATGGTTCTGCTCGCTGGCGTCGGTGTCGCGAAAGACGTCGCCGCCGCCATGCAGGCCTTCGACCGCGCCTGCGCGCTGGGCAGCGCCTACGCCTGCTACCGCCAGGGCGCACTCCGCCAAGACGGACCAGCGGAGACGCGCGACCCAGCGCTCGCCATTCAGCCGCTCGAGCGTGGCTGTGATTTGGGAGAGCCGCGCGCCTGTTATCTCTTGGGGCGCGCCCTCGAGAGCGGCCGCGGTGGCACCCAGGACGCGCCGCGCAGCGCCGAGCTCTATCAGCGCGCTTGCGTAAACGAGATCACTCAGGCATGCATCGCGCTCGCGCTGCAACGACAAGAGGGGAGAGGGGTGCCACGGAACCTGGATCAGGCCGTGACGCTCCTCACGCTAGCCTGCGACGCAGGTGACGCGTTCGGATGCAGTCAACTTGGGGAAGCTTACTTTACGGGTACGGGCGTCGCGGTCGATCGCGCGCGCGGCGTGTCGCTCTTGGAGCGCGGCTGCGACGGGGGCGATGCGTGGGCGTGCAAACGACGTAGGGACGTGCGGGCGCCGTGAAGCAGCGAGGGGATCATGATCATGGCTGGAATCAAATTGGGGAAGGGCCGCCGTAAGACCAAAGCCGCGACGGATGATGTGGCCGCGAGCTTCGAGGTGATGCCGGTGGCCGGGCACACGGAGGGCGCCGAGCACGCCACGGCGATCGCTGGGCAGACGATGCCGGCGATCGACGAAAACGAGCGTCGTCGCCTGATCGCGGAGGCCGCGTACTACCGCGCTCAACGCCGTGGCTTCACGGGCGGCTCGCCGGAGGCCGATTGGCTCGAGGCCGAGGCCGAAGTGGTCGCGCTGCTGGGCAACGCCGGGCTGCGCGCCTAGCTGACCGAACGGGGCGGTAGTGTGGCCGTCCCGTTTACCCCACAAGTGCCCGATTGGCGCAAAGCGTCGCTTTTCGGCGTCTCGAAACGAAACATGTGTTTCGCATGACGGACGCGGATACACCTAAATAGCCGTGCCGCCACTACAAGAACCGTTGGCAGACCCTTTGCTTCTACTGGGAGGCATGAGCGGGACCCCCCGACTGTTGTTTGTCGATGACGAGATGGCCGTGCAGCGCGCCTTCACGCGCTCGATGCATGGCCTCGACGTCATCGTGGAATGTGCTAGCGGCGTCACCGAAGCCATCGTGGCCCTCCAGAGCCGTGAGTTCGACGTGGTCGTCACCGACATGACGATGACGGACGGCACCGGCCTCGACGTGCTCCAAGCCATGTTGGTCTACGCACCCAACACCGCGCGCATCGTGCTGAGCGGTGACCAGGACATCTCGGATGTCGTCAAAGGGGTGCCGGTCGACGGCATCATGATGAAGCCCTGGGACGTGAAGCGCCTGCGCAAGGTCGTGATGGACGCGGTGGCGCTCACCGCCAGCCGCGCCACCCCTACGTGACAGCCCGGTGAATTCTTGCGCCGCGGCGCGACTTTCAAGGTTTGCCGCCGAGAAGGAGCTTGCCTGAGACCACTCCTTTTTGGTCAATGGCGCCCCCGGAGCGCTTAGCGCCGGCCCGGAGTCCCCTCTTGGAAGCCATCTTCGATCCAGCAATGGGCCTGGGACATCACGTCCTCATCGCCTTGTGTCTGTTGCTGGCCTTCGGCTTCGAGTTCGTGAACGGCTTCCACGACACCGCCAACGCGGTCGCGACCGTCATCTACACGCACAGCTTGCGGCCCGGCACCGCCGTCGTGCTCTCGGGCATCTGCAATTTCCTCGGTGTCTTCCTGGGTGGCATCGCGGTCGCGATGGGCATCATCAAGCTCCTCCCGGTCGAGCTCGTGGTCTCGAGCGGCGTCGGGGCGGGCCTCGCCATGGTCCTCGCGTTGCTCGCCTCGGCCATCGTCTGGAACCTCGGCACCTGGGCGTTGGGGCTGCCCGCGTCCAGCTCGCACACGCTCATCGGCGCCATTCTCGGCGTCGGTCTCGCGAACTCGCTGATCTCCGGCCATCACTTCGGTGAAGGCGTGAACTGGTCCAAAGCTGGAGAGACGGGGCTCGCGCTGGTGTTCTCGCCCCTCTTCGGCTTCACCGCCGCGGGGCTGCTCATGGCGGGGATCCGCTGGGTGATGCAGCGCATGAAGCACCCGGCGCTCGACGCCGAGCCCGTCCCCGGTAAGCCGCCACAGTGGTCGGTGCGCGGTCTGCTCATCACCACCTGCGCGGGCTTGTCGTTCGCCCACGGCTCGAACGACGGTCAGAAGGGCGTCGGCCTGGTGATGCTCATCCTCATGGCGTTGTCGCCAGCGGGGTTCGCGCTCGACATGTCGTCGAACGCCGAGCGCATCAGCAAGGCCAACGAAGCGGCGAGGCGTCTCGCGGCGCGGGTCGCCGCCATCGACGTCGAGAAGGTCGATGAAGCCAAGCGCGAGGAGACGCTCTCGCTCACGACGCTCGCGCAGGCGCAGCTCGTGCAACTCACCGAGATGCTCGACGGGAAGTCCGCGATCACGGATATCGGCCGCGAGCACCGCTTCCTCGCGCGTCAGGCCATCTTGCTGGCGGACAAGGCGATCGAAGGCCTCGGCAAGGCCGGCGTGCTCGAGACCGGTGAGCTCAAGGACGACCGCAAAGCGATGCGCGCTTTGACGGACTACTCGCCGCGCTGGGTCCTCGTGGCCATCGCGCTGTGCCTTGGCATCGGCACCATGATCGGTTGGAAGCGCATCGTCGTCACCGTCGGCGAGAAGATCGGCAAGCAGCACTTGAGCTACGCGCAGGGCGCGAGCGCCGGCATCGTCGCGGCGGCGACCATCGGCTTGTCGGGCGGTCTCGGGTTGCCGGTCAGCACCACCCACGTGCTCTCGTCGGGCGTCGCCGGCACCATGGTCGTCGGCGGGGCGGGTGTGCAGGGCGGCACCGTTGGCAGCATCGCCGTCGCGTGGATCCTGACCCTGCCGGTCTGCATGACCCTCGCAGGCGTCTTTTATCTCGGGTTCCGATTCATCTTCGTCTGAACGCTGAATCCTAGCGTCAGCGTTCGTTTTCGGAACACGACGCGGCACAGCAAGCGTCCGGAGACGGAACGGCTGAGGGTGTTCACGCAATCGAATCAGGGACTTCCAAAGGATGGCACACGCGTTGCTTAGCTCTGCAACGTGAGCGCTAGCGCTCCGAGGTGATGGGCAATGTCCGGAGCGCACGTCGAACGGGAAGGCAGCACGATCACGGTCATCACCGAGCATGGGGTCGCGCGCCTGCGTAAGCTCTCGCGCGCCGTCGCCGAGGTGACGATCTCCGGGGACGGCGACGCGTCGCTGGTGCCGTCGACGGTCGAGAATCTCCGCGCTTGGTGCTTCGACGCCGTGCGCATGACGCTGTTCGTGGACGCCTCGGAGCTCGCCGCGTACTCGCCCGAATTCCGCCGTGAGTGGACGCTCTGGCTGCTCAACGCGGTCGAGGACTTGGCCGGGGTGTACGTCCTCGGCGACCCGCGCGCCATCTACAGCGCCGTCCCCGCGAGCAGCGTCGTGCTCTCGGATCTGGTGCGCGGGGTGCGCGACCGCGCCGGCTACGAGGCCAAGAAACAAGAAGCGATCTGGGATAACTAGCCGCCGCCGGGAGGCTCTCTCACGAGGCGTTGACTTCGCAGTTTTCGAAGTGTTTTGTGCCGCCCGCCTCATGAGTCTCGCAGCCGAAGCCGCCCGGCGACGCACCTTCGCCATCATCTCCCACCCCGACGCCGGCAAGACGACGCTCACCGAGAAGCTCCTGCTCTACGCGGGCGCCATTCACCTCGCGGGCTCGGTCAAGTCGCGCAAGGCGTCGCGTCACGCTGTCTCCGACTGGATGCAGATGGAGCAGGAGCGCGGCATTTCGATCACCTCGTCGGTGCTGCAGTTCGGCTACCACGGCAGCGCCCTGAACCTGCTCGACACGCCCGGCCACGCCGACTTCAGCGAAGACACCTACCGCACCCTCGCCGCCGTCGACTCCGCGGTCATGCTCATCGATCACGCCAAGGGCGTCGAGGATCGGACGCGCCGCCTGTTCGAGGTCTGCCGCATGCGTCAGCTGCCGGTGGTCACCTTCATGAACAAGCTCGACCGCGACGGCCGTGATCCGCTCGAGCTCATCGACGAGGTCTCGAGCACGCTCAACCTGAAGGTGGCGCCGGTGAACTGGCCCATCGGCATGGGACGCGACTTCAAGGGCGTCGTCGACCTGCGCAGCAAAGAGGTGACCTTGTTCACCGCGAAAGCGCACGGCACCGAGATCCTCGAGACCGAGAAGATGCCGCTCGAGCAGGCGAAGGAGCGCTTGGGCGATCTCCTCTACGCCAAGGTGCTCGAAGATCTCGAGCTCCTCGCCACGGCTGGCGACGGGTACACCGATCAAGGCTTCCTCTCTGGGAATGTGAGCCCGGTCTTCTGGGGCTCGGCGATGACCAACTTCGGCGTCGAGACCTTGCTCGACTTCATGGCCGACAAAGCCGCCAAGCCCGGCGCGCGCATCGCCAATGGCGATCAGATCATCGACCCAGCGGACGAGCGCTTCACCGGCTTCATCTTCAAGATCCAAGCGAACATGAACCCGCGCCACCGCGACCGCATCGCGTTCCTCCGCGTGGTCAGCGGCAAGTTCACGCGTGGCATGGACGTCGTCATTGGCCGCAACGCCGAGGAGCTGCGCCTCTCGAAGCCACACACCTTCTTGGCGCAAGAGCGCAGCATCGTCGAGGAGGCGTTCCCCGGCGACATCGTCGGTCTCTACGATCCGGGCTCGCTGCGCGTCGGCGACACCTTGGCCGAGAAGGACGTGCTCAAGTTCGACGGCATCCCGCGCTTCGCGCCGGAGTTCTTCGTGCAGATCGTGCTGAAAGATCCGCTGAAGCGGAAGCAGCTCGACACCGGCCTCGAGCAGCTGGCGCACGAAGGCGTCGTGCAGATGTTCTACCGCCCGGGCTTCCAGCATCAGGACCCGTACCTCGGCGCCGTCGGTCAGATGCAGTTCGAGGTGCTCAAGGAGCGCCTGAAGAACGAGTATCGGACCGAGACCAAGTTCATCAACGCGCCGTTCCGCATCGCGCGCTGGGTGGGAGGCGACCCCGAGGGCTTGGCCTTCATGAAGGCCCGCCGCGACTACACCGTGCTCGAGGATCGTAACGGCGCCCCTGTGGTGCTCGTCGAGACGCCTTACGTTCTCCGCTACGCCCAAGAGAAGGTCCCGGGCCTCGAGCTGTTCGACGTAGAACCGCTTTAGGGGCCTTACGATGACTCGCCAACAACGCGTCTCGATGTTGTCCGCTGGAGTGGTCATCGTGCGCCGCGATCCCGACTGCAAGCTCTTGCTCTTGCGGGCTTACAACTACTGGGACTTTCCCAAGGGCGGCGTCGAGGCGGGGGAGTCGTCGATGGACGCGGCGATCCGTGAGGTCCGCGAAGAGACCGGCATCACCGATCTCGAGTTCATTTGGGGCGACGACTACCGTGACACACCGCCGTACGCCCGCGGTAAAATCGCCCGCTACTACATCGCGCAAACCAACACCTCCGCCGTGACCTTGGGCATCAGCCCGGTGCTCGGCCGCCCCGAGCACCACGGGTTCAAGTGGGCGACCTTCGTGGAAGCGGCGCGCCTCACCGTGCCGCGGTTGCACCCGATCCTCGTCTGGGTCCAGCAGCGAACCGGCTGCTAGCGGGCGGGCGCGGATTTTTCGACAGAGACGTCGCGCTCCGGCAGCCTGCGGACGTGCAGAAGCTGTTCATGCATAACTTGTTGCAGCTGGGCATCCTGGCCGCGGGCGTGGTCGCCATCGCGGTGCTGCTGCACGCCGTCGAGAGAGCCGCGAGCCGCGTCGTGGCGCATCATTTCGGGTGGCGCGGGGTGCTGGTGACGGGCTGGCTCGGGGTGCCGCTGCACGAGCTCTCGCATCTCGTCACCGCGAAGCTCTTCGGCCACCGCATCGTCGGCGTCGCGTTCTTCGATCCGGATCCGGCGACCGGCACCTTGGGCTACGTTCGCCACGCGCACAGCAAGCGCACCGCCTGGCAGCTCGTGGGCAACGCCGTCATCGGCATCGCTCCGCTCCTCTTTGGCGGACTCGCCATCGCCGCGTTGCTCGCCTGGATGGTGGGACCCGACGAGCTCCGCCGGCTCTGTACTCCGCCTCAGCGGACATTGCACGATGTCGCCGACCTGAAGCTGGTGGCCCGCGACGCCTTCGCCATGGCATGGCGCCTCGTGCAGGCCATCTGGAAGCACCGCACCTGGTGGCTGCCGCTGCAGATTTATCTCGGCATCTGCGTGGCGTCACACTGCACGCCGAGCGATGTCGACATGGAAGGCAGCTGGGCCGGTGGCCTGGTGGTCGTGCTCGCCGCCATCGGCGGGATCGCGCTCGCGGCCGCGCTGGGTGTAAGGGCCGCCGCGCCGACCGGTGTGCTCGTCTTGATGACCGTCATCGCGGTCATGACGAGCGCGTTCCAAGGGCTCTGGGCGGCAATCGCCGCGACGTCTCAGCAGTTCGAGACGAGGTAGTCCACGCAGCCCGAGAAGTTGCCGGTCGAGGCGCCGAGGTCTTCGTGATCGCAGACCACGGGCGGACAGGTCTTCACGGCCCAGGTCGGCGCGGTGTCACCGACGGTGGCTGGCGCGAAGAGCGAAACGACGCCCAAGAAGAGCCCACCAAGGAAGCTCGAAACCAATACCGTGTCTTTGATGTTGCTCCACATGACCCATTCCTCGTTGGTGAGAGTTCTTCGGTTCCCGACATTCTTCGTCGGTCACCGTTCACTACGAGGAACCTAACGCCTTATTTCAGGGCGTCGGCCGTTTACTCTTCGAACGGATGAGTGGCGGCGCAAACCACCGGAAAACGCGGTCCTACAGCCGTGAGTAGGCGCGGGAGCCACGCACGATGCGGCCCACCTGGCCTTCGACATAGACGTATGCCGCGGCGCGGCTCGCGAGGTTCCACATGCGCGTGTCGAGGTTGGGGATGGGCGAGGTCCAGACGAGCGAGTTGTGCTCGTAGTGCCCGAGCTCCTGCTTCACACCCGGGATGGCGATGCTGGAGCTGCCGCTCAGATGGGCTCTACGTGCGTGAGTGACCCAGCCAATCGAGACGATGTCTAGATTATCGGGGTCCTGGCGCCCGATGCCGCGGATCAACTCCACGGCGATCTTCTTGGGATAGCGGGTCTCCTTGGAGAGGAGGCCGGCGACCTCCAGGCCACTCGAGACGGTGATGGCGCAGTTGACGCTTGCGCGTGAGTCGCGTCCGCGCAAGCGGTCGATGAAATCGATGACCTTGCTGGCCATGACGCGAAAGCGCGTCTTCTTCGCGGCTTGCGCGCAGTTGATGCTCTCGTAGTGGGCGTGCATCGCGTCGATCTTCTCTTGCGGCCACTCCCAGATGACGACCATGTCGAAGTTGCGGTGATACGCGCCGCCCTCGGGGTTACCCCAGAGGCCGCCTTCGGAGGCGGGGCGGGGCGTGAGGTTGTAGTGCTCGTCGTGGTGATCGAGCTCGCGCACACCGAAGAGGTACTCGGCCGCTTCCATGAAGTTGGCGATGGGCTGCTTGGGGCGGCCGACCGGGTTCATGCAGATGAGCTCGCCGTTGTGCTGGTAAAGCACCGCGGCGTGCGCCCAATTCGTCTGGCCCTTGGGGAACAAGTAGACGCAAGCCGGTGCTTTGCGCTTGAACGAGTTCCAGAGGTCCGGGAGGATCGTGTCCTTGTTGGCGATGGGAGTGCCCGAGGGCATGCCGAAGTCGTCGGGGATGGGGCGGCCCTGGGTGGCTTTGCGCGCCGCCGCCTGGTTGGGCGACTCGTCGAGGAGGACGTAGCCGGGGCGCCGCATGATCGCCGGCATCGGGGCGCTCTCGGCCTTCTTGGCGCGGGCGAGCTCCTCGG
Organism: Myxococcota bacterium; assembly: GCA_039809465.1. GTDB lineage: Bacteria > Myxococcota > XYA12-FULL-58-9 > XYA12-FULL-58-9 > JALHOP01 > JALHOP01. Next base: position 886 of record JBDHVB010000025.1, on the reverse strand, counting down.
GTGAGGCGGGGGCTTGAGCGTACTTCTTGGGGGCGACGGTGGCGTTCGGGGCGATGTTCGACATGACAATCCGCTTTGCGACGTTTCTGTCACCTCGTATCGGCCGTGCCGGCGGAGCGTTGCGCCAAAGCGCCCTGCTCAGATGGCGCCCCCGCCACGCTCGCCCGTGCGGATGCGGATGCACTCTTCCAGATGGGTGATGAAGATCTTCCCGTCGCCGATCTGGCCCGCTCCATGACGCGCCGCGGCCATGATGGTGTCGACGGTGACATCGACGAAGGCGTCGTTGACCGCGATGTCGAGGCGCACCTTGTTCTGCAAGCTCGGGACGTGCACCTGGCCGCGGTAGAGCTCTTCGTCCTGGTGCCGGCCGTGTCCGCTACAGCGGCTCACCGTGATGCGCGTGATCTCTGCCTTGATGAGGGCCTCGCGGACCTCGTCGAGCTTGTCGGGCTGGATGATGGCGGTGATGATCTTCATGTCAGTCCAGACTCAGCAGGCCGTAGCCGCTCTCGCCGTGCAGCGCGTGATCCATGCCGGCCATTTCACGGGTGCTGTCCATGCGGAAGCCGATGAGCTTCTCGACGATGACCAAGAGGACGATCGACACGAGCGCCGCGTAGCCGGACGCTATGGCGACGCTCGCGGCCTGCACGCCGAGCTGTTTCCAGATGGTCCAGCTGGGGTCCTTGGCGAGGAATTCCGCGGCGGTCGCGTGACGTATGAAGAAGGAGAGCCCGACGGCGCCGAGCATCGCCGCGACACCGTGGATGCCGAAGACGTCGAGCGAATCGTCGTAGCCGAGCTTCGACTTCAACAGCACCGCGAGGTAACAGACCGCCGAAGCGGCCACGCTGAGCGCCAGCGCGCCGGCCACGTTCACCAC
>JBDHVB010000024.1:0-34432 GCA_039809465.1 Myxococcota bacterium | reverse complement strand
CGGGTGGTCCGCCACCGATGCCGTGTCCTCCCATCGCCGCGGGGCCTGACGCGCCGGAGGCGCCCATCGTCGCGTCGCCGCAGGGCGCGGGTGGCGCTTAACGCGATAGCGGATAGGCGAGGTCGCGCCGCCGCCGTGCTATAGGAGCAATGCATGGACAGCCGCGCGACCCAGATCGACGAACGGCACGCGGGCACGCTCGCGCGCATCGTCAGGTCGTGTGTCTGCCGCGTCACGAGTGGCCCGGCGTTCGGTGAAGAGGTGACGCTCGCATCGCGTCCCCTCGTCATCGGCGCCGGGCCCGACTGCGGCGTGGTGCTCGACGATCCCAAGGTGAGCCGCCGCCATTGCGAGCTCAGGCTGGTCGAAGCCGGCGTCGAGGTCCGCGATTGCGACTCGCGCAACGGCACCTTCGTCGACGGCGTCCGCGTCGCGACGGCCATCGCCGCCATCGGCGCCACGCTGCGCATCGGCGACACCACCTTGCAGCTCACCAACGTCGAGCCGCTCGGCGTGGCGCCCAGCAAGCGTGACCGCTTCGGCGGACTCATCGGCGGCTCCGCCGTGATGCGCGAAGCCTTCGCCGTGCTCGAGCTCGTGGCCCCCACCGAGTCGACCGTCCTGCTCATCGGCGAGTCCGGCACCGGCAAGGAGCTGGCGGCGCGCGCCGTGCACGACCACTCGAGCCGCGCCAGCGGACCATTCGTCGTCTTCGACTGCAGCGCGGTCAAGCCCGAGCTCATCGAGTCGCAGCTCTTCGGCCACGTGCGCGGCGCCTTCACCGGCGCGGCCCAGGCGCGCGACGGCGCCTTCGTGCGCGCCAGCGGCGGCACCTTGTTCATCGACGAGCTCGGTGAGCTGCCGCTCGATCTCCAGGGCCGCCTGCTGCGCGCGCTCGAGAATCACACGGTGCAAGCGCTGGGCAGCGACGTCGAGACCAGCGTCGACGTGCGCGTCGTCGCGGCGACCCATCGGCAGCTCGCAGCCATGGTCGAGCAGCGCGCCTTCCGCTTCGATCTCTACCAGCGCCTCTCGGTGGTGCAGGTGCAGCTGCCACCGCTCAAGGCGCGCCTCGACGACATCGCGCCGCTGGTCGAGCACTTCTACGAGGGCCGCAAGGTGGCGCCCGGGCCCATCGACGGCGCGGGCCTCGCGGCGCTGCAGGCACGCACCTGGCAAGGCAACGTGCGCGAGCTGCGCAACGTCCTCGAGCGCGCCTTCGTGCTCTCGGGCGAGAGCGCGCCGCCCTTCGCGAACCTCACGCCTTGGCTCGGCCGCGGCACCACGACCGGCGCGGCCTCCCAGGCGACGGACCTGACGGGCACCTTCAAGGAAGCCAAGGCGCGTAGCATCGAGCGCTTCGAGAAGAGCTACCTCGAGGGGCTCATGGAGCGCTTCCACGGCAACATCTCGCACGCTGCTGCTTTCGCCGAGCTGAGTCGCCACCACCTGCGCGAGCTCCTCGTGAAGCACGGGCTCTATGAAGGCGATGGCGACGCCAGCGACCGTTGAACCGCGCCCGCTGGTCACTCGCCCGACCAGCAGACCGCGAGAATCACCGATTTACGCCCGACGACGCGTGGCACGGCGCTGGCATTCCTGAGGTCTCGCCAGCCCACACGGGCTCGGACGTGACCTGACCGCCGGTGATCGAGGTGCTCTGTGGCGGGGCATTGCCGGCGGTCAGTCACGAAGCTTCGTCAGCGTTGCCAATCGAAGGTCGCCGGTGTCGTCGCCGCGTCACCCGAGGTCGCATGCACGATGATCCCGGTGGCCACCGCCAGCACGCCCGCGGCGGCTGCCCAGGTGTACCAGCGCTGATACCAGGCGCGGCTCTCGCGCGGCGGCAGCTGCAGGGCGCGTGGCGTCTTCGGATCGCTCGAGCGCTGCACGACGTTGCCGCGGTCGTCGTACAAGAGGACGTAGGCGTTGACCGTCTCGGTCGAGGTTGGAGTGTCCGCTGGAGCGGAGATGGTCGAGACGGCGGGTTGCCCCACGGCGACGGCGAGCGGCGGCGCGCACGTCATGGCCGCGCCGCCGCGCCCCGCGCAGATGCTGACCTTGCGCATCAAGCCCAGGCGGTCCTGGAGGACATCGACGGTCACGGGCAGCGGGTCACCCGCGAGCTGATCGCGTGGCCAAACGTAGTCGATGGCGGCGACGGGCTCGCGCTCGAGGCGCCTTCGCGCCGCCTCGTATGGGAAGGTCGCTTTCGGCGAGAGCGTGTAGCTCAGGACGTGGTTGGGCGCGATGGCGAGCAGGTGCACGAACGCCTCTTCGGCCGCTTGCCGGCGCTCGGCGTAGGCGCGCGCGATGCCCAGCGCTTCCCAGAGCGCGACGTTGTCTTCGTAGCTGTAGCCCGGCTCGAGCGCGGCCTCCTCGAGGGCGGTCAGCGCTGCTTCGAGCTCGAAGCGGCCGAGGAGCTCGCGCCCGCGCTGGAGGGCGGGATGCGCCGAGGTTTGGGCCAGCACCGCAAGCGCCGCGATCGTGGGTGCGAGCATTCACATGATGATAACGTAAGCGTGGATGGCACGCACTCCCCCGCGCCGCTTCGGCGACTACGATCAAGTCGCCACCTTGAGGAGCGGCGGCATGGGTGAGGTGCTGCTCGCCCGCAAGGTCGGGGCCATGGGCTTCACGCGACTCGCCGCGGTGAAGACCATCCGTGATGATCGGCGTAGCGACGAGGGTGCGCGTCGTATGTTCCGGGACGAGGCCCGCATCGCGGCGCGCTTGCATCACCCGGCGATCGCTCAGGTCTACGACTTTGGGGTCAGCGACGATGTCCTTTACTACGTGATGGAGTACGTCGCCGGCGTGGCGCTCGACGCGCTCGCGGCCACGGCGAGCGAGCCGCTGACGCCCGAGCATCTGGCGCGCATCGGCGCCAGCGCGGCGCGGGGGCTGCACGCGGCGCACTTGCTCGATGTCGTGCATCGCGACGTCAGTCCGCAGAACGTCATGCTCACCTACGATGGCGCCGTGAAGGTCATCGACTTCGGCATCGCGCGCGCGAGAGACCGCGGAGGTAGCACCGCGGTGGGGACGTTGAAGGGTAAGCCGGCGTACATGGCGCCCGAGCAGATCGATGGGCGCGGCACGGTCGACCGGCGCGCGGACATTTGGGCGCTCGGCGTCGTCTTGTGGGAGCTCGCGGCGGGGCGGCGGTTGTTTGCTGGAGCGGATAATCGTGCGGTGGCGCGCGAGGTGCTCACGCAGCGTGTTCAGCCGCTATCGTCCGTCAAAGAAGACATGCCGGCCGGGCTTGCCGCTGTCGTCGAGCGGTGTCTCTCGCGCAACCCGAGCTTGCGGCCGGGAACGGCGCTGGAGGTGGCGGAGGAGCTCGACGAGGTGGCGGCGGCTGGCGAGATGCTGGAGACGTTCGCGTCGCGGGCGCTCGCCGAGGCGCGGCGCAAGCATGATGCGTGGCTCGAGGAGGTGGCGGCGGGGAGTGGGGTGCAGTTGAGGGGGAGGGCGGCGGGGGTCGCGACGATGGGGGCGTCGCTGGATGGGGTGGCGACGACGCAGGGGATGGCGCGGGGCGGGAGGAGGCGATTTTGGGGTGTCTTGGCGTTGGGGGGGCTTGGGATGATGGCGGGAGTTGGGGTGGTTTGGGGGGAGAGGGGGATGATGACTGAAGGCCGAGAGCCGATTGCCGAGGACCGAACGCCGATTGCCGAGAACCGATTGCCGATGACCGAAGGCCGAGAGCCGATCGCCGATAACCGATTGCCGATGACCGAAGGCCGAGAGCCGATTGCCGATAACCGATTGCCGATGACCGAAGGCCGAGAGCCGATGACCGAGAACCGCCCCCGCTCCCGCCCCAGCAAGCGCCCATCCCCGCTCATTCCCTCTGCGTCCGCCAAAGAAGACACAGCCACCGGCTACCTGCGCGCCATCGCCGAGCCCTACGCCCTCGTCCGCGTCAACGGTACCATCGTCGGCCCGACCCCAATCATGCGCCATGAGGTCGCCGCTGGTTCGGTGGTGGTCGAGCTGCTCGAGCCGGACAGCGGCGCCGTTCGCTTGAAGAAGACCGTGCGGGTCAATGCCGGCCAGCTCGCGACCGTCGGGGCGGTGCCGTGAGGGTGTTGCTCGGCGTCTTGCTGGCGAGCGCGAGCGTGAGCGCTTGCTCCGGCGGCGACGCGCGCATCAGCTTCTCGGTTCCGGCGCAGCTCGATTCCCTGGCGCGGAGTGTCCGGGTGCGCGTCGTGCGGCCGACGAGTGGTGACACGAGCTTCGATTGTGACGCCGTCGCCTTCGGCGAGGTGACGCCCGAGCGGCTCGATGGCGCGACCGAGCGCGCGGTGGTCATCGACGCGGCGGGGCCTACCGAGCTGGGCGAGCTCGCGCGCAATACCCGGACCTTGCTCGTCGCCGAGGCGTTCGACGGCGCGGCGGCGCTGGGGAGTCGTGTGGCCGCGGGCTGTGTCGATCGCGAGGTCATCGCCACGGGAGACGAGGTGCGCATCGATGGTGTGGCCGCGGTCGAGCTCGTCGGCCTGGACGCGAGCCTCGCGTCGGGCATCTCGGTGCCGCCCGGTGACGTTCCGAGCCCGCTCACCTTGGTGGCGAACGATGCGCGGGGAGCGCCGGTCGGGGGTGTGCCTGTGCGCTTGCACGTCGTCGATGTCGGCGGCGCGGCGTTGGTCATCGAGCGGACCAGCAACTCCGCTGGAGCGGTCGAGCTCGCGACCGACTTTCTCGCTGATCGCCCGGTCGGCGCGGTGCGCCTGCGCTTTCGTGCGCCCTGGCAGCGCGCGCCGCTCTCCATCGACACCTCGTCGGCACCGACGCGCGTGGCAGGGACCTTCGACAGCAGCGTGATCTCCGCCGTTCCGGTCCCCGGGACCAACGTCATCTACATCGCGGTCACCGGCGACATCGGTGAGGCGAGCTTGGTGCGCGTCACCGCGGCCAGCGCCTTGAGCGTCGGCGCGCCCACCGCCGTGCCAACGGGCTTCAAGTTGCTGGTGCGCGTCCCCTCCAGCGGCGCCGCGATTGTCGCGGGCCTGTGGGACGACGCGACATACCGCGTGCTCGACACCACGAGCGGCAGCTTCGGCGCGCCGGTGGCATTGGACGCGGGCTTCCTCGCCGGCTCCGAAGCGACCTTCGAGCTGCCCGCGTGCGGCGGGTCGGCGCCGCCGCTCCTGCTCATCGATCCGAACGCGGAGAACGACGCCCTGGTCGCACTGCAAGTCCAGGGCAGTGGGCTCGTCCGCGCGCTCTTGCCGAGCTTCGCCGGTAGTGACGGCGTGGTGCTGCGCGCCGCCGGTTGCGTCGCCGACGACACGGGCGTCTTGCACCGAGCCGTCGCCGTGCGCACCGCCTTCCACGAGGAGCTGCGCATCGAGGGGGTGAGCCAGCCGCTGCTCCTGCCCGCGAGCTCGAGCGGCATGCGCTTGGGGGGCGAGAGCGATCCGCGCCTCCTCGTCGGCGTGCAGACCACGAACGGTCCGCAGGTCCGCAGTTACGGACTGGGAGGGCCGCCGTCCGCGCGCCGTCTCGAGCAGCAAGGCGCGGTTTCCGTGGGCGGCAATCCCGAGCGTCTCGAGGCCGTGGACCTCGACGGTAACAGCGCGCTCGACATCGTGACGGTGGTCAGCTCCGGTATCCCGCCGCGCGCGTCCTTCGCCGTCCTCTATCAAGGCGTCGAGGTCGATCCGCCCCTGTCGGCGCTCTTTGGCTTGCCACCGCTCCCCGATGGAGTGCCGCAAGCGGCGGGACCGGACGGCAGCGGTGTCGCCACCTTCGTCTTCGACAGCAACGCCGACGGTCGCGTCGAGCTCTGGGCTTTGCAGTCCTACATCAACGCTCCAGTGGTCTCGGGGCCTGGCCCACCAGGTCCGCTTTCGGCGAGCACTCTGATCCACCGCTTCGACTTCGCCCGCTGACATCGTCCCTGCGCCCTGGGAACTAGGTGACAGCTCCGCGGCGAGGCAGGCACTCGCCGCGCTGGCTCGCCGAGAATGGCGAGACTTCAAACGCGTGGGTGTCCATGTCTGTCCAAGTCGTCGGCCGTCCCGTGGCTCCAGCCATGACCTTCGCGATCGCTCCCGAGTTGGCGCGGCTGCCCGCGCGCCACGGGTACGGTCCCGAGATCTTCGATGCGATGGACCGTGCCGTCGTGCGCCTCTCCGACAAAGACCTCCGGGGCTCCATGGTGCATAGCTTCACCGGCGCGATCTCGACCGTCGGGGCGGCGCTCGCCGCCATGGTCAACTTCGACACGATCTCGCTCACCGCGACGCTCATCGCGGGTGGGCTCGCGGCCCTCGCCACCGGTACCGCCGTTGCAGGTGGCATCGCTCACCGCCGCGTCAACCGAGCGACCACCGAAGCAAATCGCGTGGAGCTCGATATCCTCGAGCAGCGGGCAGCCAGCGCGAACGGCGTGGAGCGTGCCCTCGCCGTGCTCGCCGCGAAGCAGGTACGCGGGATGCTCGTCGTCGATTCGAGTCTCGACAACCCGATTGAGGTGCTCGGGAGGCGCTTCACGGTGCGTTGCAAGGACTTCGACATCGTCAAGCGTCTCGACAAGGTGATCGCTCTCGAGGAGACGTGCGGCGCCGATGACCTCGCGCGGGCCACGAGCATCATGAACATCGCGTGCTCGGCGTACAGCACCGCCGCTGTCGAGAAGATCATCGCGAGCCTCGAGAAGCTGCCGCCGGATGCGCGCGCTTGCCTTCGCGAGCTCATCGCCGACAAGGTCTGCAAGCTCCTCGACGCCGAGGGTGGAAATGCTCTGCGCCGCCAGCGCTTCCTCGAAGCGTTCGAGGGCAAGCGCACGCCGTACCTCGATCATGCGGTCGAGCAACCCGCGCTCGATCACGTGCTCGAGCCGGGGATCGCCAAGGGCTCGAAGCAACCCGTGCGCACGTTGGGGGCCGCGCTCCTGGTTGCGCAGCGTGAGCTCGACAAGCACGCGGCCATCACCATCGACGTCGCGACCTTGGACCTCGCCAAGCAAACCGCGCACTACCTCGAGCAGAAGGGCTTCCGCGCGGCGATCCGCGAGGTCGAGCCGGGACGTGTCGTCATCGCGGTGTACGAGGCGGACTCAGCGCCCGCGGGCATGTTCCACCGGTAGACGAAGCAGGTGCCTTACTTCGTGTAGACTTCCCGTCCAGCAACCACCGTGCGCAGCACGCTCACGTCGCGTAGCGTGCTCGGCGCGGCGGTGAACGGATCACCCGTCACCACGACGAAGTCGGCTGGTCCGCCTTCGCGGAGGACGCCAGGGTGTCCGCCGCCGACGACAGCGTGCGGCGTCACGCAGTAGTGCTCGAGCGCTTGTGCGAGGGTGAGCTTCTGCTCGGGCAAGAAGCCTTCGGGAGGCTCGCCCTCGGCGTTCTGGCGCGTGACCGCGGCGTGAATGCCCCACCAGGGGTTCGGCGATTCGATGGGGAAGTCCGAGCCCAGCACGACGGTCGCGCCCGAGTCGATGAGCTCCCGCGTCGCATAGGAGCCGTTCTTCAAGCGGTCCCAGCCGACGCGCTCGACCGCCCAGCGCATGTCGCTCGGCGCGTGGATCGGCTGGACGCTCGCGACGACACCGCTCGTGGCAAAGCGCGCGAGGTCGGCCTCGTCGACGATCTGCACGTGCTCGATGCGCGGCGGCAGCTTCGCCGACGCGGCGAGCGGCGAGAGCACGTCGAGCGCCTGGCGGTTCGCGGCGTCGCCGATGGCGTGGATGGCGATCTGATAGCCGGCGCCGACGATGGCGTTGGCGCGCTCCTGGAGCTTCGCGGTGTCGTAGATGGTGAGGCCACGGCTCGCCGCGTCGTCGCTGTAAGGCGCGAGCAGCGCGGCGCTGCGTGAGCCGAGCGCGCCGTCGCCGAAGAGCTTCACGCCGACGACCCACACCATGCCCTCGCGATCGATGGGGCGTTCGAGCAGGTGGTTCACGGCCTGCTCGTCGTCGCTCACGTAGGCGACCACGCGGAGCGGTACTTTACCTTCGGCTTCGAGCGCGTGCAGGGCCTCGAGATCGGCGATGGAGAGCGACATCGTGTGCACGCCGGTGAGGCCGAGCGACGTGACACGGGCGAAGGCGCGCTCGAGCGTCTCCTTGCGCTCCGCTAAAGTGGGCACGGGGAGCTGCTCCGCGACCATCTCGCCCGCCTTGTCGACGAGGACGCCGGTCGGCGTACCGTCCTTGCGCCGCAGCACCGCGCCGCCCTGTGGATCGCGGGTGAGCTTGCCGATGCGCGCGCGCTCGAGCACGGGCGTGCTCACCCAGACGGCATGCGAGATGCGGCGCAGCCAAACGTTGCGCCCTGGCGCGGCTTCGTCGAGCACGGCGCGGTCGGGGAACTCCTTGCCGGGCCAGAGGTTTTGATCCCAGCCGTAGCCGATGATCCAGCCGCCCTCGGGGATCGTGGCGGCGCGCTCACGCAGGCGCTCTGCGACCTCTTCGGTGGAGCGGGCGCCGCGCAGATCGAGCTGCTCCATCTGACGGCCGAGCATGTCGAGGTGCCCGTGGGCATCGACGAGGCCCGGCAGGACCGTGGCCCCTTCGAGATCGAGCACGCGCTCGCCCGCGCCCGCCGCCGGCGCGCTCTCCCAGAGGCCGGCGATGACGCCGCCAGCGACCCGCATGGCCTTCGCCGTCTTGCCGCCGTCGAGTGTGTGGATGCGCCCGTTGACGTAGAGCGTCGGAGGTGTCGGAGCGTCGGTAGCTGGGGTTTTACCCCGCGGGACGCATGCGACAGCCAAGCAAAGGAGGCACGAGAGACGGACGATCATCACTCGGGGCCTGCCAGAACGGGCTATTTGGCGCAACCGCGACACCTCGCCACCGATGATCCCCACGTGGAACCCACGCAAAGGCGAAGTCTTGGCCTTTCGATGCGCGTCACCCCGGAGGTGACCACGACGCCCGTCGTGGCGCCACAGCCCGAGGCGCTCGCTGCGCCGCCGCTCCCGCCGGTGCATTACGCCGCGAGGCGCGCCCCGTGGAGCGTGCTGCAAGGCCGCATCGTCGGCGCGAGCGTCGGCATCGCCGCCGACCTCTCCGCTTTAATGGATCGTATCGACCCCGCGGGACCCGGCACCAGCTATCCGCTATCGCATCGTGAGACCTGGGAGACCGTCTTCAAGGTGCACGGCCGCGTGGTGCTCGAGCCCGAGAACCTGGCGATTGGCCACGTCAAGGACGCGCCCGACATCACCTCGCTCACCGCCGCGTATACCGACGTCGTCACCAAGGAGGTGCTGGGCTACGTCATCCGCTGGTTCGACGTGCCGGCGCGGATCTGTCACCGCAAGTACGTCATGTTCCAGGTGAACGACCCGCGCACCAAGGGCGTGGGCATGCAGGTCGCCTCGCAGTTCGAGAAGCTCATCACGCTCTTCGACGTGCGGCACACGACCATCGAGGCCGCGTACGTCGGCCGCCTGGTCTGGGCCCTCGAGGGCTTCGACTTCGACAGCGAGGAGAAGCGCGCCGAGGTCAAAGCCAAGTTCGGCCGCTTCATGGAGCGCTTCGCGCTCGAGCCCGCGGATCTCTACTTGCGCCGCGATGACGGCACGCACGAGCCGTTCAGCTTCGCCAAGCTCCATCACAGCTGGGACTTCGCGCACGTCATGTGGAAGCTCGGCACGGTGGACATCGCGACGCGCACCAGTGACGCGAAGGACGACGCGGGAGCGCTCGACGCCGGCCGCGCCTTCTTGCTCGGTGACTTCCGCAACCCCGAGCTCGCGGAGTGCACCTGTCCCGATTACACGGCGCAGCGGCCGAGCGACCCGCGATCGCCCGAGCAACGCCAGGCGAGCGCCTACGCCGCCGCCCGCGGGGCCAAGCAAAGATGAGCGAGCTTTTCCGCGCCGGCGGACACTTACCGGAGCGTGACTGCTGGCAACGCCTGTGCGCCGCTGTCCGCGAAAAGCGACAGGAGGGCGCCTATGCCGAGCTCCTGGCGATCCGCGTCTTCTTGCGCCGCCGCGCGCGTGGCGAAGCGCTGCCGCACGAAGAGCTCTATCCGGAAGAGCATCGCCTCGCGCCGACCCCGGCTCTCGGCGACGCTTGGAACGCGTACAAGGCGGCTGTGCGTGCCGGCGATTTCACCGCGGCGCGCGAGCACATCCACACGCTCGAAGCGCTGCTGCGCCCTTGAGCACGACCAAGTCATGCGTCAGATACGAACCGGCTGCTCCTGACCCCGAAAGTTACGCGTGACACACCGCAGCGCCCCATCAGCCGTGCGGCTCAGCTCGATGGCGACCGGGTTCCTGAGAATCGAGTTGTCCTGGCAATGGATGGTCACCGCGTCCGACTGCGTGTCGACGCGCGCCACCTTCTGGTAGATCTGCCACTGGCTGCGAGGCTCGTTTGCGACCGTGAAGGTATTCGGGCTGATGGATGCGTCACGCAAGAGTGCGGTGAGCTTCTGGCGATCTTCCGCGGAGAGGCTGTCCACGAATGGACGCATCGCGCTGGGGACCATGCCGACGCTGAACGCCGCCTGCGCGGTGACCGCATCGGGGTCGGCTTCCTTGCGCACCGTGAACCACGGCCGCGGGCCAGTGCCTGAGTCGCCGCCATGCACCTCGTACGCCGGCACGCCGCCGAAGTCGTCGCCCGTGTCGTGCAGAGCGATGCCGTATTCCTTCAGACGGTCGTTCAAGTCGTCGAGCTGCGAGCTCTTCGCCGCGTTGGTGAGCTGGTGCTGAATCAGGGTGCTCACGCGAAACGTCTCGGCTCCCGACGCCTTCACCCGGGTAAACGCCTCGCGTGCCGCCGGAAACTCACCCGCCCATTTGGCGAGCCCCGCGAGGTACTCGCGCCACGCCTGGGGGTCGACGGCGTCCGGCTTGTCGGCGATCGAGAGCGCGGTGGCATTGGGACGCGCGAAGGACTTCGCGGCGTTGGTTTCTCTGGGGGCGCCGGAATGCGGCTCGAAGCCGATCTCCGGAAGCTCGATGAGCTGGCCACTGCTAGGGTCTTGAACGCGCATTCCACCAACTCCAGCTACACGACGCCCTTTGCGTCTCTGGTGGGAAGTATCGATGCTCTCGGCGATGCGGTTGCACGCACGAGGCCTGACACAAGGTCCTGACACGATGTCCTACGCGCCGCAGACCGCGGCGGCGCGGCTCTTAGCTGACCCCGCCCCGTAACAGGCGCGCGCGCGTGAGTCCGTTTTCGCGGAGGAGGGCCCAGGCGGTTCGGGCGCGGCTGCCGCTCTTGCAGTAGAGCACCACGTCACGGTCGCGCAGCTCGGCCACGCGCTGGCCAATCTCGGCCAAGGGGATGTGCAGCGCGCCTTCGAGGTGACCCGCCGCGTACTCGTGTGCTTCCCGTACATCGACGAGCAGCGCGCCCGCGGGATCGTCGACCATGTCGCTCGGGAGGGGACACGCGGCGAGCGCGACGGGACGCTTCTCGGCGCCGCACGACGGGCAGCGCGGGTTACGGGCGAAGCGCAGCTCCTGGGTGCTCATGCGCAAGGCATCGAGCACGAGGAGCCGGCCGATGAGCGGCTCACCGATGCCGAGCAGGAGCTTCAGGGTTTCGTTCGCTTGCATGGTGCCGAGCATGCCGGGGAGCACGCCGAGCACGCCGTCCTCGGCGCACGACGGGACGAGCCCTGGCGCCGGTGGCTCGGCGAACAGGCAGCGGTAGCAGGGACCGCGGCCTGGCGCGAAGACCGTGAGCTGCCCCTCGAAGCGCAGGATGCTCGCGTGCACGACGGGCTTGCCGGCGGCGAGACACGCGTCGTTCACCAGGTAACGTGTGGCGAAGTTGTCGCTCGCGTCGACCACGACGTCGCAGCGCGCGAGCAGGGCGGGGGCGTTGTCGGCGCCGAGGTGCTCCGCCACGGCGTCCACCGTCACGTGCGGGTTCAGATCGCGCAGGCGCCGGCGCGCGCTCTCGACCTTGGGCTCACCGAGCGTCGCGACGCCGTGCACCACCTGACGTTGCAGGTTGCTCGCGTCGACCGCGTCGCCATCGACGAGCACGAGCGTGCCGAGGCCCGCCGCCGCGAGATAGAGCGCCACCGGCGAGCCCAGCCCGCCCACGCCGACCACCAGCACCCGACTCGCTTTCAGGCGCAGCTGGCCTGCCTCACCGATCTCCGCGAGGGCCAGGTGCCGGGCGTATCGCTTGCGCTCGTCGGGCGTCAGCATGGGACTCCACCGTAAAGATCACGCGCGCCGTTGCGCAAGGGGGCGGCTTTACGCGACACCTTGGTCCGCGAATGTACCCGCTCTATCCCGGCCTGCCGCGGCCGCTCCTCTTTGCGCACCGTGGCGCCAGCATGCACGCCCCCGAGAACACCCTCGAGGCCTTCGAGCTGGGCCTCACCCAAGGCGCGAGCGTGCTCGAGCTCGATGTCCATCTGACGCGCGATGGCGAGGTCGTGGTGCTGCACGACTCCACGCTCGACCGTACCACCAACGGCACCGGCCCGGTCCGCGACCGCACCTACGCCGAGCTCGCGCAGCTCGACGCGGGCTACAAGTTCATCGACCGGAGCGGCAGGACCATGTTCCGCGATCGCGGAGTGCAGATCCCGCTCTTGCGCGAGGTGCTGCAGGCCTTCCCGCGCGCCGGCTTCAACATCGAGCTCAAGGCGCGCGGCATGGCCGAGCAGACCCTGCGCCTCCTCGACCGCCTGAAGCCCGAGAACGTCGTGCTCACCGCCGGCCAAGACGACGTCATGCGCGAGCTCGAGGCCGCGAAGCCGTCATTCGCGCTCGGTATGTGCGGCGCGCAGTGCCGCGCCGTGGTCGCGGGCGCCAAGCGCGGCAAGGTGCCGGAAGAGCTGCGCGGCCGCGCGGCGCAGGTGCCGCCGCGTTATTGGCTCACGCGTATCGTCACCAAGAAGCTCGTCGAGGCGGCCCACGCTGGCGGCATCGAAGTGCACGTCTGGACCATCAACAGCCCACGCAAGGCCGAGCCCCTCCTCGCCATGGGCGTCGACGGCATCATGAGCGACGACCCGGGCGCCCTCGTGGACGTCGTGCGCCGGCGTTGACAGTGAAGGTTTTGTCGCGGAAAAGGCCCAAAGACTTAGGAGCCCGAGTGAACGGACGCGAGCAGACATTGGTGTGGATGGACCTCGAGATGACCGGCCTCGACCCCGAGAGCTGCGCCATCGTGCAGATGGCCATCATCTTGACCGACACCGAGCTGAACGAGCTCGACGATCCGCTCGAGATCACCGTCTGGCAGCCGGGCTCGGTCCTCGAGACCATGTCGCCGTACGTGCGCGCCATGCACGAGAAGAGCGGTCTGCTCGAGCAGATCCGCCGCTCGACCGTGTCGGTCGACGTCGCCGAGCACCGCGCCATGGAGCTGGTGAGCCACCACGCGAGCTACCGCACCGCGCGTCTCTGCGGCAATTCGATCCAGCAGGACCGCCGCTTCCTGGTGAAGTACATGCCGCGCCTCGAGGGCTACCTGCACTACCGCCAGATCGACGTCTCGAGCATCAAGGAGCTCGCCGGTTACTGGTACGGCCTGCGCTACGAGAAGCACGACGACGAGAGCGCCAAGCACACCGCGCTCTACGACATCCGCCAGTCGATCCAGGAGCTCAAGTTCTACCGCGAGCGCCTGTTCCGCGAGCGCTAAAGCGCGTCAGAAAAAACCTTGGGAAGAAGGTGACAGTCAGGGAGTGCACCCCGGTCATCGGAGCGCGCCGCAACGGACTTGGAAAGCGGTCGATGCACCATGCCTAGGGGAGGCATGTCCGATGACCGACCGCATTCAGCAGGTGTCCGCTACAGCGTCACGAGCCGCCGCCAGGGTGTGCGGCAGCGAAGGTGACCCGCCGTGGCAGCCCCTCGACAGCGAGCGCCAGCGCCGGCTCGACAGGATCCTCGACGGGGGTGTCAGCGCCGACGAGCTGCGTCGTGGCCGCGCCTACGTCAATCAAGAGTTTCGTAAGCTCGATCGCAACGTCGACATCGACCCGCCGGAGGCCAACGAACGCCAGCGCGAGGTGATGCGGCGTTTTGGCGCCGAAGTGGAGTGCGGCTTCGCGTCGCGTGATCCCGCGGACGTCCTACGCGGCAGCAACCGTGACGTGAGCTTGTACGCTAGCGCGCTCCTGCAAAGCGAAACGCTCGAGCGCCGCATGCTGTCGATGACCGCCGAGCAGAACGGTAAGCTCGTCGAGGCGGTCGCGGCCAATGACGCCGCGCATCCAATCGACAGTCATCTCGCTGGCGACACCCTCGAAGGTCCGCGCACCGCGGTGCTCGCCGAGTACATCGCCGGCATGTCGCGAAGACCAAGCCTTCCCGAGCGAGCCGTCGAAACCCTGCGGGGGCGGTTCGCCGAAACCGTTCCGCCTGCTGAATCGACGCGGCAGTTCGACGCGGCCTATCCTCCCACCTACGACCTGGGTGACGTCGACCAGGCCATCGCGCGCGGTCAGTACGCTATCGCGGTCTATGTCAACCACATCTTGACGGAGAATGACGGCCGAGGCGCCGGCGACGCGTTGCGCGCGTTGTCCGCGGAGCAACTGAGCGCGCTCTATACCGGCGCGTCGTTGCGGGTGCGTAGCTATCTCACGCTGGCGATGCTCGAAGGCTCGCCGGCGATCGCTGTCCCGCCGGCCGTCGTCGAAGACATGCGTGAGGTCTTGTTCACGACCGCGTCGTACGATCAGGCGCGCGTCTTCAACGATCGCTACCCGCCAACCTACGATCTTGGGAACGCCAGCGAAGCAGTGCGCCGCGGTCCGCGTGGCGCCCTTGCGTTCTTTGGCTACCACATGATGCGCGCGGACAAGGATGATGACGCCGGGCAGCGGGAGCTCATCAGGACGCTTCGGGGCGTGCCGCCCAAGACGCTCGAGACGCTCATCGTCAGGCTGCCCGTCGACACCCGGCTCCTGGTCGCCGGCGAGCTCATCGGCACGGCGAACTCCCCGCCGGTGCCGCTCACGGCGGCCGCGCGAAAGAGCCTGCGTGACGCTTTACGGCGGATCGACTTTCTCGATTCGGTCGAGCGCTTCGATAAGAAGTACGCGCGCTGACCGAATCTAATTCGACGTCGGCTCGCTCGCCGTTCCGTCCGCGAAGACGTTCTTCACGTCCTTGATGAGGGTGTCCGCCGAGCTCTTCGCTACCAGCACGCCCTTGGGGAAGGTCGTCGAGACCACCACCGCGGTCTCGTTGGCCGGCTCGTAGACCTTGACGCTGCGGTCCTTGCCGTCGTCGCCACGGATCACGGCGCTGACCTTGGGCTCGCCCGCGGGGATCTCGTTGGCCGGGCTCAAGGCGCGGAAGCGCAGCAGGTTGTCGACCCAGGAGCCCGCCTTCTCGAGCTTCACGTCGGGCGTTACCTTGTCCGCGAAAAAGGACTGGGCGCGGTCGGCGCTGTTCTTCTGGACTAGAGTGCGCGTCGCGCCGCCGCT
This sequence comes from Myxococcota bacterium, assembly GCA_039809465.1. Taxonomy (GTDB): domain Bacteria; phylum Myxococcota; class XYA12-FULL-58-9; order XYA12-FULL-58-9; family JALHOP01; genus JALHOP01. The sequence goes on along the minus strand of JBDHVB010000024.1, from coordinate 19,043 downwards.
CGTGACCGTGACCTGCTCGACGTGGTCGCGCGTGAGGTTCGTCGCCATGCGCTCGATGAGGCCGGCGGCGCCGCCGCGGAGGGGCAAGACGGTCTCCGAAGGCAGCAAGAAGACCTCGCCGCTCTCGTTGCGCGCGTAGTAGCTGCCGCTGCCGAACGCCGCGTCACCGACCTCGAGCTTCGCGGTCTTGTCACCGAACGACAGGGTGAGGGTCTGGGTCGGGCTCTCGAGGCCGACCTCCTTCAAGCGCGACGCCTCGGGTCTGCCGAGGGAGCGCTCGGCTTTGAGTGGCGCGAGCCGCTTCAAGAGCTCTTGGCCCTTCTCGGTCGCGGGGAAGTGGTCGACGTTGCGCTTCTCGTCCTTGGCGTTCTTCACGACCGACGAGACCGCGAGCTTGTCGCCGTCCTTGTCGATGGTGACGTGGAAGCCACCCTCGTCCCACTCCACCTTGGTGAGGCGGTCGGCGCCGCCCGCGACGACGACGACCTGTGGATCGTGGCGGCTGGTCGCGGGCTTGTTCCACGCGGCGTAGGCGGCGACGGCGGCGACGGCCGCTAAAACGGCATGTCCAACGAGGCTCTTGTCCATGGCGCTACTCCTTGACCTCGCGCTTCACACGGCGGGCGCGGCGGCTCGCCGTGAGACCCAGGCCCAGCACCGCGGCGGGTACCAGGAAGCTGGTCCCGTAGAACCAGATGGTGTCCTTCTCCTTGCGGTGCACGATGGGGACGTCCTTCTCGCTCTCGGGGAGGCCGGCGACTTGCTTGTCCTCGCCGACGAGCCAGCGGACACCGTCGATGAAGTAGGTCTGGTTACCAGGCACGCCAGAGAGGATGCCGGTCGCCGCAAGATCGCTGTCACCGGCGACGAGCACGCGGGCAAGCGGGGGAGCCTCCTTGCCGTCTTCCGCTTTGGCGGACGCATAGGATCCCTCGATGGCCACCGCGAGGTCGAGCACTTCGCGCTTCTCGCCCTCGTCGAGCTTGCCGTTGCGGTTCACGTCGTCCCACGCATCGGGCATGCCGCGCAGGGTCGGCGAGACGGTGAGGCTCACGGGCGCATCGGCCTTCTTGGTGACGGTGCCGGTGGTGATGAACACCAGGGGCAAGCGGCCAGTCGCCTTGTTGAGCGTCGTGATCGAGTCGTGGGGCGCGGTGTTGTTCGAGCCCCAGTAGTAGCTCGACTCGCCGCGGTCTTGCAGGCGCACCAGGTTCTTGTCGCTCGCGACCGGGGTGCCGCCGATCTTCACGCCGAGCATGTCGGCGAGCGCTTGCGAGGCCGCGGCTTCCTCGGGATCGACCATCACCAGCATGCGGCCGCCGCGCGCGAGGTAGGCGCGCATGGCCTCGAGCTCCGCGCTCATGAAGGCTTGCGTCGGCCCGGCGACGATCAGGAGATTGGCGTTCTCGGGGACCGCGGTTCCCAAGCCTTCCGCCAGCCCCAAGCGCTCGACGCTGAAGCCTTGCGTCTCGAGCAGGGTGCGTAGCTCCGCGAGCGTGGCGCGGCCGTCGCTGCTCTGCACGGCGTAGTCGCGCTCGTTGTGGCCGCTGGTGAAGTAGGCGAGGCGCGGCGGGCGGACCACCTTGAGCAGGCGGTTGTGGAAGTCGGTGTCCAAGGTCTTGAGCGCGTTGCGGGCGTTGTCGAGCTCGACCTCGGTCTTGAGCTGCTCGTTGCGGCCGTTGGCGCGCAGCACGATGACGCCGTTATTGCGGACCTTGAGCTCCTTGGCGAGCTCGATCTCGAGCGCCTGATCGACGACGCGTACGTGAATGCGGTCGGAGGCGCGGGCGAGCTCGTCGGTGTAAGCCTGCACGTGATCCAGCACCTCGTTGGCCGCCGGATAGAAGAGCAGCACCTCGACGGGGACGGTGAGGCTCTTCACCAGACCGATCGTCGCCTCGGAGGGCCGCGTCGTCTTGAAGTACGAGAGGTCGACCTTCCGGTTCCAGACGTTCGCCGAGTAGTTGATGCCGGCGAAGGCGATGATGGCGAGCACCACGATGCGGGCGGCGCGGGCGGCCGCGTTGACGCGATAGGTCTCGACGACGTTCGCGCGCTCGGTCGAGGCGACGGCGCGCTCCATGGCGATGGCGGGCGCCAACGAGATGAGGAGCAGCGCTGGCCACAGCACCTGCACGACCGTCTGCATGCGGCCGGCCGGGACGAGGGCGAGGTCCTTGGTCTGCGCGAAGTAGAGCGCGCAGGCTGCCGCCGCCACGCAGTAGTGCGCCAGCACCTTGCAGTAAGCCACGCGGGCCTCACCGCTCGAGCGGACGAAGCGCAGGGCGGCGGTCAAGAGCGCCGCCACGAGGGCGAGCGTTCCGGCCGCGAGCGTCACGGTGCGCGGCGTCTCGGTGAGGGCGCGCTCGCCGGCGTAGAGCAGAACGAGCGAGGCGAGGAGGAGAACGAGAGGGATGCGTTTGTTCATGACCAGGATCCGTTAACCGCGCCAGCGACGCGCCTCGAGGGCGCGGGTGGCCGCGAGCAGCGCCACGTAGGAGAGGGAGACGTAGAAGACGACATCGGCGACGCTCACCAGCCCCTTCTGGAAGGGCCGGAAGTGCTTGTCGTGGATGGACAGGTAGGCGAGCAGATCCTCGAGCGGCGGCGTGGTGAGGCGCGCCAGGATCCACAAGAGGATGAACACCAGGATGACACCGGTGGCCGCGATGGCGGCGATGAGCTGATTGGGCGCGAGCGCCGAGCACAGAAGGCCCAAGGACACCGCGGTGGCGCCGATGAGCATGAGGCCGAGGTAGCCCGCGACGAGGTGGCCGGCCGAGATCTTGCCGTTCAGCATGAGGAGCAGCGGCATGTAGATGGTGAGCGCGTTCATCACGGCGAGCAGCACCACCGCGCCCAGGAACTTGCCGAGGACGATCTGCCAGTCGGCGAGCGGTGAGGTCGCGAGCAGGGTCAGGGTGCCGGTCTGCCGCTCCTCGGCGATGAGGCGCATGGCGATGAAGATCGACGCCGCCATGGTGGTGCCCGAGGCGCACCAGAAGAAGTCTTGCAGCACGAGCGACGACAAGCGCTGCGATGGACCGACCGCGACGGCGTTGAACAGCAAGCCGTCGATGATCAGCGCGATGGTGATGATGACGTAGCCCAGAGGCGAGCGCAGGTAGTGGGTGAGCTCGCGGCGGGTGATCCACCAGACGTTCGACATGTCTCAAGCCGCCTGTTTGTTACCAGTGAGGGTGAGGAAGATGCTCTCGAGCTCGAGCTGCACGCGCTCCATGCGGCGCAGGCCGAGGCCGCCGCCAACCAGGGCTTGCGCCAAGGCTTCGCGGGCGTCGTTCACGAGCTCGAGCGTCGCGACGATGACGCCGTCGGTGTCGCTGTCGATGACGGTCTTGGCGACCACGCCGCTTTGGCGGATGGCTTGCTCGAACGCCGCCTTGCTGCCGCGCACCTCGACGACGACGTTGCCGCGGCCTTGCACGCTGCCGGCGAGCTCGGCTTCGCTGCCGATGGCGGCGATGCGGCCTTGGTTGATGACGATGAGGCGGTCGCAGGTGTGCTCGATCTCGTTCAGGATGTGGCTCGAGACCAGCACGGTGTGGCGCGCCTTGAGCTTGGCGATGAGCGTGCGCATGTGGACCATCTGCTTGGGGTCGAGACCCGCGGTCGGCTCGTCGAGGACGATGAGCGCTGGGCGGTGGACGATGGCCTGGGCGATGCCGACGCGGCGCTGGAAGCCGTTCGACAGGGTGCCGATGAACTCGTCGCGCACGTCACCCAAATCCGTGTCCGCGATAGCGCTCGCGACGTGGCCTTCGATGTCGGACTTCAGTCCTTTGATGCGCGCGACGAAGGTCAGGTACTCGCCGACGCGCATCTCCGGGTAGAGCGGCGGCACCTCGGGGAGAAAGCCGATGCGGGCGCGGACGGCCTCGACGTTGGTGGTGAGGTCGATGCCATCGACCGCGATCTTTCCGGCGGTGGGGAGCAAGACACCCGCGAGCATCTTCAACGTGGTGGTCTTGCCGGCGCCGTTCAGACCCAAAAGTCCAACAACCTCGCCAGCTTGGATGGTGAAGCTCGCATCCTTCACGGCTGCGCGCTCGCCATAGAGCTTACTGACTTTGTCGACGACGATCATGAAGGTCCCTTGTTGCCCGATTGCCGCGCGGCGGGCTATAGCGCCGCGCCATGCTCGAGTCGATGCGCAAGTATCATCAGTCGATTTTCATCTACATCGTGTTCGGCCTGCTCATCCTGGTCTTCGGAGTGAACTTCGGGCCGGGCTCGACGGGCTGCAGTCCCAGGGGCACCGGTGACTACGCCGCGCGCGTGAATGGTGAAGCCATCTCGCGTGAGGAATGGTCGCAGCACTACACGCGCCAGGTCGACATGTACAAGCGCATGCTCCAGGGGAACCGTGACCTGGACGAGGCCTTCCTCGAGCGTCTCGGCGTGCGCCAGACGGTGATGAACAACCTCGTCGGCGCCCGCTTGGTCGCGCAGGAAGCACGCGCCCGCGGCATCGGCGTCTCGGACGAAGAGCTCATCAAGTATCTCGCCGACGTCTACGGCGTGAAGGGTGAGGTCACCGCCGCGCAGTACCAGAACTGGGTGCAGCGCACCTTCGGCCTCACGGTCGACCGCTTCGAGGAGCAGACCAAGAGCGAGCTCGCGGCGCAGAAGCTCGCGGCCATCGTCCAAGAAGGTGTCGACGTCAGCGACGCCGAGCTGCGCACGGGCTTCACCAAGGAGCACGACCGCGCCATGGCGAGCTTCGTGAAGTTCGATCCGGACACCGCGGTGAAGCCGGTGGCGCCTGCTCAGATCGACAAGCTCCTCGCCGAGATGGCCGCCGACGTCGAGGCGCGCTACAAGAAGGATCAGTTCAAGTACAACACGCCGAAGCAGATGCACGTGCGCCAGATCGTCAAGAGCATGGCGCAGGACGCGAGCGACGCGGACGTCGCCAAGGCGCGTAACGAGCTCATCGAGCTCAAGACCCGCATCGACGGTGGCGCTGATTTCGCGGCGCTGGCCAAGGAGGTCTCGGACGACGAAGCCACCAAGGACAAGGGTGGCGACATCGGTCTCGTGAGCGCCGGTCAGCTGGCGCGCGTCCTCGACGAGGCCGTGGCGAAGCTCAAGGTCAACGAGGTGACCGCCGAGCCGGTGCGCACGCCGCGTGGCCTGTACCTCTTGCAGGTCACCGAGGTGAAGGAAGCCTCGCAGAAGCCCTTCGACGAGGTGAAGCGCGACGTGGCCACGGTCATGATCACCGAAGAGCAGAGCGACGAGGCCGCCGCGGCGTCCGCCAAAGCGTTCCTCGCGAAGCTCAAGGGCGGCGCGACCCTCGAGTCACTGACCGTCGCCGAGCAGGAAGCCCGCGATCAGCCGCAGGGCGCCGTGAAGCCGGTGCGCCAGGATACGCCGTGGATCCTGAAGAGCCAGGATGCCATCCCGCGTATCGGCGCCTCGAAGGAGCTGCACGACGCCATCTTCGCGATGACCAAGGACGCGCCGCTCCCGGCCGACGCCTTCAAGGTTGGCCGGTCGTACTACGTCGTCGTCTACAAGGACCGTGAGACGCCGGACGATGCGATCTTCGCGTCGAGCAAGGAGAGCCTGCGCCGTGATGCGCTCTCCGAGAAGCGCGACCGCGTCTTCCGTGACTGGGTCGAGTATCTTCGCGAGAAGGCGGACGTCGAGATCAATCCGGCGCTGATGCCGAAGCAGCAGCAGCAGCCCATCGAGATCCCGGGCTAACTGGCCCGGTCTTCGCGGAAGCCGACCACGCGTGTTGCGTAGCGCGCCTTGCCGAGACGATCGGCGGCGCGCCGCGCGAAGGTGATCGCGGCGAAGGTAAAGAGCGCCGCGGCGGCCAAGAGCGGCAGCGATGCCAGCTGGAGCTTGGCGACGCCGAAGACCGCGTAGGCTGGCGCGAGCGCGGCCGCGGCACGCACCAGCACGAGGTCGCGCTTACCTTCGCGGCTCGCGGTGACCTCGGCGTGACGAGGCTCACTGCCGGTCGCGGTGAGGCGTTGCGCGATGCGCCCAGCGTTACGGCCGGCGCGGCCCGCGAGGACGACGAGCGCGATCCCTAGGAGCGCCGCGGCAAAGCCCAGCCAACGCGGCGCGACCTTCGAGTGCGTGGCGATGTCGTAGGCGGCCCACAGGGTGATGCCGGCGCAGGTGAAGAGCGCGCCTTGCAGCAGCGAGTGCGTGACGATGCCCTCGGCGGAGTGCACCGCGGCGCCCTGCGGGTCCTCGAGGAGAGTGCGCCGGCGCTGGAAGAGCGGCACGACGTCGAGCGCCTCGGGAGGCGGGGGCGGAGGCATGAGCGCGGGGGGACGCGCCGGAAGTTTGTTCGAAGCACGCATGGGCAGGGCGATTCTCGGGCCGGGGGGCGTGCCGGGTGTTTCCCGTCCCATGACGTCACGGCACCCACTTGGCCCGCCCCTACGTCGGTCGTAGAGTCCCGGTCATGTTCGACACCAGACTATCCGAAGACCAAGAAATGATGATCGCGAGCGCCCGTAAGCTGGTGCGCGACGTCATCATCACCCCCAAGCGCGACATGGCCCTCGACAAGAGCGGCGAGTTTCCGCACGACGTCTACAAGAAGCTCTGGGAAGCCGGCATGGTGAACCTCGAGTTCCCCGAGTCGGTCGGCGGCCCTGGGCTCACCTGCGTCGATCATGTCGCCATCGGCGAGGAGGTCCACTACGGCTGCTTGGGCATCAGCACGTCCGTCATGGCGAACAACCTCGCGGCCATGCCGCTGATCATCGCCAAGCACGAGCCGCTCATGAAGAAGTACATGGCGCCGCTCTGCGAGGAGCCGCGCTACGCCGCCTATGGTTGCAGCGAGCCCGACGCCGGCTCGGACGTCGCCGCCATGACCTCGAGCTTCGTGAAGAAGGGCGACAAGTACATCTTGAATGGCCAGAAGCGCTGGATCACCAACGGGGACGTCGCCGACTGGTGGTTGGTGTTCGCGCGCGAGCAGGGCACCAAGGGCCACAAAGGGATCGCCGCGTTCGTGGTCGAGTCGAAATGGCCGGGCGCCCGCTGGGACGCGCTCGTGCACAAGCTGGGGCAGCGCGCCTCGCACACCTGCGACCTCATCTTCGAGGACGTGGAAGTGCCGGCGGAGAACATGGTCGTGGGCCCCGAGCATGGCTTCAAGCTCGCCATGGGCACCTTCGACCGCTCGCGTCCGTGGATCGCGGCTGGCGCGACCGGGGTCATCCGCCGCGCGCGTGACGAGTCGTTGAGATACGCCACCGAGCGCAAGACGTTCGGCACCGCCATCATCAACCACCAGGCCGTGGCGACGATGATCTCCGACATGGAGATCGCCTACCAGGCGACGCGCCTGATGGGCCTCTCCGCCGCCTCCGCCGTCGACCGCGGTGAGCTCCGCGGCACCCACAGCGCCTGCGCCAAGGCCTTCGGCGCCGACGCCGCCATGAAAGCCACCACCGACGCGGTCCAGATCTTCGGCGGCTACGGCTACACCGACGAGTTCGTCGTCGAGAAGCTGATGCGTGACGCCAAGTTGCTGCAGATCTACGAGGGAACTTCGCAGATCCAGCGGGTGGTGATTGCGCGCGACCTCGTGCGGCAGCTCGGCGAGGGGTGATGGGGCGCTGGTGACGAAAGCACCTGGTGCTTTCGGATCCTAACCAGTTGAAACCATGGGGTTTTCGGGAGCCCTGGGTGCTTTCCCGCAACCTGACGGCGTGACAGGACGATAACTCCGATAACTGGGCGCTCTGCGTCTTGGGATCGGAACGATGGCGGAACCACTTCCAGGCATAAGCGGACTGCGGCAGGGCGAGACGCCGCTGGTTCCGGCTGGTGAGAGCCTGCGGTTGCGGGTGGCGCCGAAGGTTGGGGCGGCGATCCTCGACTCCTGCCGCCGCATCGATGAGCAGAGCTCGGCCATGGCGTGCGTGGTGGCGCCCGCCAGTGGCAACGCTCTTGCCCGCCGCGCTCTTGCCCCCTCGACCCCAGCCCGCGAAGAGCCGACCCGAGAGGAGCCGCGTGCCGCCGCCGAGGCCCCCGCGCATAGCTCCCAGCCCATCGCCGTCACTGGTGCCCACGCGGGCGCTCCGCCGATGCTGAACGGCACCGTCCTCGACTCGACCAACGTCGGCCCCGTCTCGCAGTTCTTCCTGGGGCGCGGCGGCAACCGTGAGGTCATGCTCGTCAGGCCCGAGGATGCCGAGCGCGACCTCACCGCTTCGTTCGCCGCCGATCAGGCGCAGTACACCCGCCTCGAGACGGTGCGCGAGAAGTTCAACGCCATCGCCCGCCATCGCGGACAGCCCGAGTTCTCGCGGCAAGACTGGTACGCGCTCCTCGCCCGCAGCCGCATCGCGCTCGAAGGTGATTCGCCGCAGCTGCTGAACGGCATGCGCGTGTACACCGAGCTGACCCAGGCCGAGCTCTTCGCCGTCTTCGAGCACGCCGTCCGCGAAGCCGTACGCCGCAACCCACAGCAGTTCGGTGATCCCGAGCGCGCCATCGAGTTCGGCCGCAGCATCCTCGCGAGCAACGTCGGCGAGGAGCTGCAACGCGCGAACCCTGGCCACACCGTCACCGCCGAGCAGGTCGCCCGCCACATCTCGCGCACCGCGCGGGAGCTCACTGATGCCCGCGATCATGGACAGGTGCCGCCGAGCATGGCGCGCATGCCGCTGCCGACCGAGCAAGAAGTCCACGCCTTCGTGAAGCGCCAGCAGAAGGCCGGCATCATCCGCTTTGACGGACGAAGCTCCTTCACCACGGGCGCCGAGCTCCAAGGCGAGCTGATCGCGGGACCGCGCCTCGTGCAGACCGTCGCCGGCGAGCGCGAGCGCCGCCTCGGCGAAGCCCGCATCGAGCAGGCCCGCGCGCAGTTCACCCGCGCCTTGAACCTCGAGCAGCTCCGTAGCGACGCCGTCGTAGCCGCCTACGAGCGCGTCGTCCTGCGCCGGCGCGAAGTCGTCACGGCCGAGCGCGACCTCGAGAGCCGCGACGCCGGCGCCCCCCGCCGCTTCCGCCTGCCGAGCTACATGTAAGTGTGGCACCCACCTGCGGCAAAGGGTGCAAGCGAAGAGCGGGCGACGACGTTCGTGCATAGACGGGAGAAACCGGTAGCTCCCGCTCGAAGTCGGTACGAGCCGCAACGCCATTGCGTACGAAGTTGTGAGGGGGCCTGGCTTCGGGTCGCGGTTACCCGGCTCTGCCGGGCGCGATCCCGAACCGCCGCGCCGCCGGAGGCATCCGGAGGCGGAACAAGCGGCAAAAAAAGGTACGCGTGAAAAGAACCGGGGGCGCTGCTAGGCTTCTATGTCAGGGGATTGGATTGAAGACGTAAAATGGCTGGTATCTCTGCCCCCCAATTGAGTGCCTTCCAAGCCTTGGATTGCCGTCCGGCCACCGTCGCTTTGCCGACGAAGCCCGCGGTGTCCGTCAAAGCGTGCACGGTGACGAGCACGCCCGTCGAGCAGCCGCAGGTGCCCATCGGTATGCGCTCCGTGGGAGCCGCCGTCGCCCTGCGCAAGCCCGACAAGGGTGGAGGCGTGAGGATTCGTGGCAACGGCGAGCGCCGGACCGACGAGCGCCGTGAGGAGCGCCGCGCCACGGGGCCCGACGAGCGCCGCGCCGAGGGTGACCGCCGTGGTGCCACGACGACGGGTGACGAGAGCACGCCCACGGCCGCCGCGGTGCCGGTGGTCATCGCTGGTGACGTCGATCACGCAAAGCACATCAACGCGACGGTCGCGGCCGCCGCGACGGATCGCGCCGCGCAGCTCCTCGCCGCCGATGGCGCGGGCACGCTCACGGTGCCCAACAACGGTGACGCGCAAGCGGTCGTCGCCAAGTGGATCCAAGACACGCGCCTCACGCAACCCGACGCCGCGCGCGCCTTGGCGCTCATCAACGAAGCACGGACGCGCCGCGATCCGAACGCTCCGCCAATCACCATGGAGAACGTCGCCGATGCCCTCGCCGCGGCGGCGCTCGCCATGAACGACGGCGCGGTGCAAGGGCCCGAGCGGACCATCACCATTCCCAACGAGGCGACGTTCAACGCCCTCGTGCAGCAGGCGCTCGAGAAGGCGGCGCGCGACGGCAGCCTCGGCATGCCGCTGAACGACGCGCTCGACATCATCGCGACCATGAACGTCAGCGCCCAGGAGGCCCACGGCATCGTCAGCGCCGACGCGCTCGAAGCCGCGGAGGACGAAGCGCTGCGCAAGCTCGAGCGCGAAGGTTACCGCGGCACCGACGACATCGTGGTGACCGCCAAAGCGTACAAGAAGAAGCGCGGCAAGAACGGCTCGATGGCCCGCCGTGGCCGCGCCATTCTCGACTCCTCGCCCGACTACGAGCGCCGCGCCGCGACCTCGTCATGGTTCGGTGAGCTCGCGGACTTCGCGACCGGCGCCGCGCAAGGCGACCGCGCCACGGCGGTTGCGTCACGACGCCGCGCCGAGACCCTGGCGCGTGAAAATCAGCTGGCGGTGCGCCGCAATCTGCAGCGCTCCGATGCGGTCGACGCCAATCAAGAGGAAGTGGTCGCCCGCGTCGAGCAGCGCAGCATCGCCGCGCGCCGCGAGATGAGCGACGCCATCGCCGACGACGATGGCTCGCCAGAGGCACGGAATCGCATCGCGCGCATCGTCTGACGCGTTTCTGTCTGCCGAAGGCACGTCTCATACCCGCAAGACACCATCACGAGGCGGGTCATGAGATGCGCTCTAGGCATCTTGTCGGACCCATCCTGTATGTCTGTTCAGGATGAAGAGCGCTGCGAAGCTACGGTCCATCTACGTGTGTCAGGCGTGCGGCCACAACGAGCAGAAGTGGCTCGGCCGCTGTAACGCCTGCGGCGCGTGGAACACCTTCGTCGAAGAGGTCACGTCCAAAGCGGCGAAGCGTGAGGTCGCGGGGCCCAAGGCCAAGAGTACGCGCCTCGCCGACGTCGAGATGGGCGACGAGCCCAGGCGCTCCACCGGCATCGCCGAGCTCGATCGCGTGCTGGGGGGAGGGCTCGTTCACGGCGCGCTCATCCTCGTGGGCGGTGATCCCGGCATCGGTAAGTCCACGCTGCTCTTGCAGGCCATGGGCGCCATGGCGGACAGGGGCTTGAAGACGCTCTACGTGAGCGCGGAAGAGTCGCTGCGTCAGGTGAAGCTGCGCGCCGACCGCTTGGGCATCAGCAGCGACAACCTGCACCTGCTCGCCGAGACGCGCCTCGAAGCGCTCGAAGAGGCGCGCCTCGAGCTCGCCCCCGACGTGCTCGTGGTCGACTCCATCCAAACGGTCGGCCTCGCCGCCATCGAGAGCGCCACGGGCTCGGTGTCGCAGATCCGCGGCGTCACGCAGCGCTTGATGGAGATCGCCAAGGGCGACGGCGTCACCACCTTCGTCGTCGGTCACGTCACCAAGGACGGCGCCATCGCCGGCCCCAAGGTCATGGAGCACATGGTCGACACGGTGCTCTACTTCGAAGGCGAGCGCACCGGGCCGTACCGCATCTTGCGGGCTCACAAGAACCGCTTCGGCTCGTCGCAGGAGATCGGCGTCTTCGAGATGCAGCAAGAGGGCCTCACGCCGGTGGGTAACCCGTCGCAGCTCTTCCTGTCACAGCGCGTGCAGGGGCCGGGGGCCACGGTGGTCACCTCGCTCGAAGGCTCGCGGCCCATCTTGCTCGAGGTGCAGGCGCTCGCCACGCCGGCCATCTACGGCACGCCGCGCCGCACCACCATTGGCTTCGACCAGCAGCGCGTCGCCATGCTCTGCGCCGTGCTCGATCAACACACGGGCATCAGCTTGGGCGGGTCCGACGTGTACGTGAACGTCGCGGGTGGTGTCCGCTTGAGCGAACCGGCAGCCGATCTTGGCGTGGTCGTGGCGCTCGCTTCGGCGGCGGCGCGCGAGGCCGTGCCGACGGATGTGGTGATGATTGGCGAGGTTGGTCTCGCGGGCGAGGTGCGTGGCGTCTCGCAGCTGCAAGCCCGCGTCAACGAGGCAGCGCAGCTCGGCTTCAAGCGGTGCTACGTGCCAGCCATCGACCTGCAGCGTTGGGCGGGTCCGCCAGCGGCGCTACCGCTTCACGGCGTCGGTAGCGTCCGAGAGCTCTTGAGTGAGCTCGGGCTCGAGCGCGCGCGGGCGGCTGCGCGCGCCGCTTCGTAGGGCGTTCGTCACCACGCCGCTCATGCCTTTGACGGCGCCGGTCGGCACCGTCGACACCTTGCGCATGATGCGCGCGACTTCGCCGTAGAGCTCGCTCACCACCACGTCTTCTTCCACCTCGCCGACTTCCGAGACGGCGAGCAGGCGGTGCAGCGCGTAGAGGCCGAAGAAGAAAGCGATCACGAAGATGAAATCGAGGCCTTGGAGATCGAGCGCGGTGAGGTGGGCGCGCTCGAAGGCGCCCTTGGCCCAGCGCAGATCGATCGACAGGTGCTCTTCCGCGAAGTGATCGGAGGCGATGCCGGCGAGGATCGGCGCGATGGTCGCCGCGGTGCCGCTGATGATGGCGTTCACCGCGAGGAAGGCGGTGGCTTTGCCCTTGGGCGCGGCCTTGAGCGCGAGACCCGCGGCTGCGAGGTTCACGCCGGCGGTCGAGATGCCCGAGAGCACGTGAATGAGCACGAGCAGCGGGATGGTGAGGAAGTACTTGTCCGGCAGCGTCACGAACGGCCAGAGCGCGATGGTGATGACGAAGAGCGAGCCCGACACGCTCATGACCGACTTGTTGGTGAAGCGATCCGCGAGCCGGCCCCAGATGCGATAGAAGACGACGTTCGCGACCTGGCTCGACACCGAGAAGCCGATGACCCACGCCATCGGCAGCTCGAGCGTCTTGATCATGTAGACGGAGAAGAACGGGATCGCGAGGTTCACCGCGAAGTTCCACGAGCCCAGGAACATGAGCAGCTTGCGGAAGTTGCCGTCACGCCAGGGCTCGAGCAGCAAGCGGAAGAGGCTCTGCCCGCTCGGCGGCGCCATGCGGGGCTCGGGGACTTGCGCGAGCGCGCCGGCGCCGATGAACCCGAAGAGCGCGCCGACGGCGAAGAGCGCGCTGTAGAGCGTGAGCGCCGAGCTGAAGAGATCACTGCCGCGATCGATGATGATGCCGGAGGCGAGCGTGAGGAGCGCGGCGAGCGCGGTCGCCAGGGTGAGGCGCTTCGCCAGGTAGCGGCCCATGATGGCTTCGGGGACGATGTCGCGCTTCCAGGAGTTGAAGGCGCAGCTCTGGATGGTGCCGAAGCCCGAATAGAGCGTGAGGCACACCATGAGCAGCGGAATGCTCATGGGGCTGCCGTCGGGACCCGCGAGCCACGGCAGCGCCGCGATGAGCAGCCAGAAGCTGCGGCTGAGGATCGCCGCGATGACCGCGAGCAGCTTGCGGCGGCGCGTGATCTCGATGAGGTAGATCGCGGGGATCTGCAGAATCTGCGTTAGCGGAGCGACGCTCGCGATGAGGCCGATGACGGTGTTCGAGGCGCCGAGGAGGAGCGCGTAGGCCACCAAGAACGCGCCGCCGGTGAGCGAGGTCATGAGCTGTGACGCGACGCCGTCGATCAGCAGATACTTGAGCCCGTGCTGCACTTCGGCGTCGTCGAGGTGCTCGCGAGGTCGGAAGTCGAAGGCTGCGGAGACGGTCACGGAGCGGGTCTTTCAGGGCTTTCTGACACGTGCGCATCGCAACTGGCAACCAGCCGGCCTTCGGCTAAGCTTGTGACGATGGCAGGCAGTGAACGTCGTATCCACCCGCGTGTCCCTCTCAAGTTGCTCGTCCAGTTCAGGCTCAACGATGTCGACCAGTTCATGCGGGAGCACGCCGTGAACCTGTCGGTCGGCGGCATGTTCATCGCCACCACCGACCCACGCCCCATCGGCACGCTGGTTTACCTGCAATTTCGCGTCGCTGACGGCGGCACCCTGATCGAGGGTCTGGGCCGGGTGGTGCACGTCAACGACCCCAAGACCCGCGAGCCGGGCATGGGCATCGAGTTCGTGAACCTCGACGAGGGCTCACGTGAGTTCATCGACGCGGCCATCAGCGCCCGCGTGGCCAGAGCCAGCGCCTAGCGGAGCTGGGCTCGGAGGGCGGTGCGCGGCACCCCGCTGTTGCATCGGTCGCTGTGTCGCCTGTACGGACGGGCATGCCGATCCGATATGTGGCCCTGCTGGGCGCGTTGCTCGTCGTCGCGTGTGAAACTCCGGAGTCCATTCGCAACGATCCGTCGCACGCGCCGCGCCTGACGGCGCACAAGCCCATCGACACCACGTTCCTCGCGCAGTACGCCGCGACCAACAAGTTCACCCTCGGCCGCCCGACGAGCTTCAAGGTGAGCCGCGATGGCGCGCTGGTGTTCTTCCTGCGCTCGCAGCCGCGCTCCTTCGAGCGTGATCTCTATGTGTTTGATGTGAATGCTAAAGCGGAGCGCGTGCTCACCACGGCGGCGCAGCTGTTGTCGGGCGGCATGGAGAAGCTCTCGCCCGAGGAGAAGGCGCGGCGTGAGCGCATGCGCTCTACGGCGCGCGGCATCGCGTCGTTCGAGCTGTCGCGCGATGGGAAGCACTTGCTCGTGCCGCTGTCGGGCAAGCTCTACGTCGTGAACGTCGCTTCGGGTGAGGCCAAGGAGCTGACCGATGCCGGCGGGTATCCCAATGATCCGAGCCTGTCGCCGCTGGGAGACAAGGTCGCGTGTGTCCGCAATGGCGACCTTTACGTCATCGACGTCGCCAGCAATCAGCAAACACGGCTCACGAACACCGCGAGCGACGTCATCAGCAACGGCCTGCCCGAGTTCGTGGCGCAAGAAGAGATGGACCGCTTTCGCGGCTTCTGGTGGGCGCCTGACGGCAAGTCGATCGTCTATCAAGAGACCAACACGCGCGGCATGGACAAGAGCTACATCGCCGATCCGTCGAAGCCGGAGCAGCCGCCGCAGAGCTGGCCGTATCCGCGTCCCGGCCGCGCCAACGCGGTGGTGCGCCTCGGCATCGTCGACGTGCGTGGCGGCGCGACGCGCTGGATTGCCTGGGACAACGTCGCCTTCCCCTACCTCGTGAGCGTCACCTGGGACGACGATGCGCCGCTGCTCATCGCGGTCGAGAACCGCGCGCAGACCGACTTGAAGCTCTACGAAGTCGAAGAGGGCCGCGGCGCGGTGCGCGAGCTCCTCACCGAGCACGACGACGCCTGGGTGAACATCGACCAGACCGTGCCGAAGTTCTACGACAAGGGCCGTCACTTCTTGTGGATCAGCGAGGAGAGCGGCGCGCCGGTCATCGAGAACCGCGAGACCTCGGGCGCGATGCTCGCGGAGCTCACCAAGGCCGAGCTCGGGCTGCACCACCTCGTGCACATCGACGAGGAGGGCAAGCAGGCGTTCGTGCTAGCGAGCGACGATGCCACCGATTCGCGTCTCTTCCGCGTGCCGCTGGCCGGTGGTGACGCCACGCCGGTCACGCCCGCGCGCGCCAAGGAGACCGCCGCCTTCACGACGGGGGCGCCGGTGTTCGTGCACTCGCAGATCCTCGAGGACGGCAGTGTCCGCGATACCGTACGAAAGCTCGACGGCAGCGAGGTCGGCGTCATCAAGTCGGTCGCCGAGCAGCCGCCGAAGCTCCCCAAGGTCGAGCTGACGCGGGTCACCGAGCATCAGCTCAACGCGGCGATCATCCGCCCGACCGACTTCACCAGCGGCGTCAAATATCCGGTGGTGGTCCACACCTATGCGGGCCCGCACAACCGCATCGTCGACCGCCTGCCGCGCTCGTACATGCTCGACCAGTGGATCGCCGACAACGGCTTCATCGTCGTCGCCATCGACAATCGCGGCACTCCGGGCCGTGGCCGCAAGTTCGAGAGGGTGATCAAGCATGACCTCATCACCGTGCCGCTCGCCGACCAGGTCGCGGGCCTGCAGGCGCTCGCCGCCAAGTATCCGGAGATGGACGCGAGCCGCGTCGGCATCTACGGCTGGTCGTTCGGCGGCTACGCTTCGGCGCACGCGGTGCTGCAGCGCCCCGACGTGTACAAAGCGGCGTTCGCCGGCGCGCCGGTCACCGACTGGGCGGACTACGACACGCACTACACCGAGCGCTACATGGGTCTGCCGGACGACAACGCCGAGGGCTACGCCAAGACGTCCGCTTTGACGTACGCTAGCAAGCTCTCCCGCCCGCTGCTCCTCGCCCACGGCACGGCCGACGACAACGTGTACTTCGCGCACGCCTTGAAGCTCTCGAACCTGCTCTTCCGCGCCGGCAAGCACCACGATTTCCTGCCGCTGCTGAACTTCACGCACATGGTGCCAGAGCCCGAGGTGACGACGCGGCTGTACGAGCGCGTCGTGGATTTCTTCCAGCGCAATCTCTGAGGAGGGGGGGCTTCGAAGTCCATTGCAGGCGGCTTCGGCGGGATCTAGCCTAAACGCCGCGATGCCCCCTCTCGTGAACTGGCGCGACTACAAGACCTCCACGTGCACGGCACGCGTGGCGTTGGTGGGCTCGCACCTGGTCTCCGAATGCACCGGCTACCTCGACGGCCCACTCGCGACCATCATGGTCGGGATGTGCGCGCCCATGTTCCAGATGGGTAACCCCCTCGGCGCCTTCCACGTCTGGGACACCAAGAGCTACGAGCCCGCCTTCCGCATCGTCTGGATGGACTACATGAAGCAGTGGGGCACGAAGTATTTCCGCGACCTCAACATCTACGTGCCGCCAGGCCTCGCCCGCATGGGCATGTCCGTCGCCGCGACGATGCGCATCGGTGACATCCACCTCTTCAAGTCGAAGGAAGAGCTGCTGGCGGCGCGCTTCGAGGCCCTCGCGATGTAACGCGCCGACCCCAAAACGGGGACGCGCACATGCTAGCGGCGCGTGGTGCGGCGCTTGCCGGAGCTGCGGCGGGCGGTGCGGCGTGGCGCGGCTGGAGAGGCCGTGGGGGTGGGGTCTTGGGCGAGCTCGGGGAGGCCGTAGAAGCGGCGGGCGGCGTTCGGCAAGCGATCGACGCGGTATTCCCAGTGCCAGTGCTCGACCGCGGAGTGGCCGTCGGCGTTGGTGTAGCGGTAGCCGGGGAGCACGAAGCCGAAGCGGCGGCCGTTGGCGCGGAGCCAGGCGTCGCCGGTGGTGCTGACGCCTTCGGTGTCGATGGCGATGCCGGTCTGGTGCGTCGAGTAACCCGGCGTCGCGGCGCGGCCTGGTTGGTTGCGGTAACGGCGGGCGATGTTGCGCTGGTCCTGCATGGTGCGGAAGCTCGAGCCGGCTTGGAACTGGCCGCCCGCTTGCATCGCCGTCTGGCGCATCGCGTAGTACGACAGGGCCGCGCGTGTCTCGAGCCGCGCGTCGGTGCCTTCGCCGAGCCCGCGCGTGACGATGTGCGTCGGCGTGCCGCGGGTGTAGCCGACATCGACGCGGCCCTGACGCAGTGGCTCGGGCACGCGCTGCATCATGTTGCTGGTGAGCGCGGTCATGATGGCGACGCGCGTCGCGTCGTTGAGCGCGCCGTCGGCGACGATGACCTGGCCGGTGAACATCGTGTAGAGCCGCTGGAAGTCGGTGAGCGCGGCGGTGGTCGCGGGGCCGAAGGCGCCGTCGGGTTGGATGTCGTAGTTCAGGGCGCGCAGCGAGTTCTGCAGCTCGATGACGGCGGCGCGGTTCGTCGCGCCAGCGCGGAGCACCGGGCCTGTCGGCGGGCGCGGCTGCGGGCCGGGGCCGGGATTTGGCGTCGAGCCAGGCTGTGCTTGCAGCTGTTCGCGATAGCGGCGGGCGTACTCGACGAACGTCTGCGGTGATTCGCGGGTACGGCGGGCGGCGCTCGCCATGGCGTTACCCGTGTTGGGGCCGAGCACGCCGTCGGGCTCGAGGTCGGCGCCCATCGCCAAGGCGTACAGAGCCTGGAAGTCCAAGACGGCGGCGCGGGTCGGCTCGTCGAACACGCTGGTGACCTGCACGTCGTAGCCCAGGGCGCGCAGCAAGTTCTGCGCGCGCGTGACTTCCCCGCCACGCGAGCCGGGCCGCAGCACCTGCACCGAGCCCACGCCTTCGTAGCTCGGGTCGACCTTCACCAGGTCCTCGGGGAGCTGCTCGGTCGGACGGCTGCGCTGCTCGACGAGGAACTTCTTGTAGTCGCGCAAGGCGCGCAGGGTCATCGGATCGGCGACACCACTCACGGGCAGCTGCGCGCCGTCGGGGCCGGTGTATTGCGATTGGAAGTCGAGGATGGCGCGCTCGGTGGTGCGGCCGAAGGTGCCGTCGGGCGGATCGCTGAGCAGCTCCACGTCACGCAGCAGCGCCTGCAGATCACGCACGCGGTCGCTGGTCTCGCCACGCTGCATGGCGGGCGGCGGCGCGGGTGGAGTGCTCACCGGCGCGGCCGGACTTTGCGCCGGCATGTCGAGGATACGCGGATCGGTCGCGGCCGAAGGAACGCCCATCACCGGGCCGACGGGCTGCGCGGCGGCGAACTGCAACGGCGCGGGCATGGTGGGCGTCTCGGCGCGCACGGGCGAGAGGCCGAAGAAGCGGCGGGCGAACGCTGGCAGCTCGGGCAGGAAGCTCGAGCTGGTATCTTCACGCACCGGCGTCGGCGCAGGCGCGGCGGACCCCTCCCGAGAAGGGAGTCTAGGTGATCGGAGCTGGGTGACGGAATCAGCCACTCAGGGACCTCGCCTGCGAAAGTTCGTGGGATGGGCCTGAACAGCGGGTGAGCTGCCCAGGATCGCTGTTTCGGCCACGACGCTCGCTTGTTGCGAGAAATGTCCGTGCCAAGTGCGTCGCCGAGGCACACGCGTAGGCCCTACGCTTTGATGCGAACCTTAGCGTCCGGAGTGGGGTTTTCCGCCAGAAGGGCGGCGGTTCATTTCGAGGATGGCGTAGGCTGTCTGGTAAGACACGGTTACGCGGCCTGACGCGTGGCCGAGAGGGGCTTGGTGCTGTTATGCCTCCTACTGTTCAATGACGATTCAAGAGTTATGGCTTGCGGAGCGTATCCCAATCGTCAGCGGTATTTTCTTTGCCTCTGGTGAAGTTCATACGCTTGTCGAAGGTCGTGGTGA
>JBDHVB010000023.1:0-35026 GCA_039809465.1 Myxococcota bacterium | reverse complement strand
TCTCGCGAAGCGCAGCGGCAAGCTGGCGTCGGCGGTGATGATCGGCGTCTCCTTGGGGCGCTGGAAGATGGGCGCGTCGAGGCGCACGTCGTCGCCACCGCTCTCGGGCAAAGCCACTGGTGCGTTGTCCGCTGAAGCGGACACATCATGAGGCTCGATGTCACCCAGCTCGAGCTCCGGTGTGCTCCCACCCTTTTCGCCCGCCATGATGCGCTTGCGGGCGCCGGCCAGGGTGTAGCGCTCTTCGTGCAGCAGGCGGCGGATCTCGCGGAAGATCTCGACGTCGCGGAAACGGTAGCGCCGCTGATTCGACGCCGACTTGCCGGGGCGAATCGAAGGCACTTCCTTTTCCCAGTAGCGTAGGACGTGCGCGCGCACGCCGACGAGCTGCGAGACCTCACCGATCTTGAAGTACAGCTTCTCCGGGATCGGCGAGTCGGGGCCGAGCTTACGCGTCTTGGCGCGCGACCCGAGTGGGAGCTCGTCCTGCAAAACTACGCCTCGTCGTCTTCGTCTTCGTCGTCATCATCGTCGTGGCTGTCAGCGGCGCCGGCGATGCCGTCGTTCAATGCGAGCTTCAAGACCTGTGACGGCTTGAACGCGAGAACGCGCCGCGCCGAGATCTCGATGACGTCACCCGTCTGCGGGTTACGCCCCACGCGAGAGCGCTTGTCGCGCACTTCGAAGTTACCAAAGCCGCTGATCTTGATCTTGTGACCAGACTCCAGCGTCTCTTTCATGGTGTCGAAGACCATCTCGACGATGTCCGCCGATTCTTTCTTCGAGAAACCAACCTTGGTGTGTACCGCTTCGACAAGATCTGCCTTCGTCATGGGCACCTCGTCCTCAGCTACCGTAAGCGATGATTATACCGCCGCTAGGCTGGCCGCAGCAAGGACGGCATTGGGCTACGATCATCGCTAGCCGCGAATCTCGACCTGGAAGGCCTGCTTGACGCTGGCCTGCAAGGCGTCGAAGGCGCTGTTGACCTCGACATCCGTGAGTGTGCGCTCGCGGCTGCGGTAGTCAATGGCGAACGCCAGGCTGATGTGGGTGTCGGCGATCGGCTTGCCCTTGTAGATATCGAACAGCCAGACGCGCTCCACCACGCCTTTGCCCATCGGGCCGCCTGCGTGCTCGGCGATGAAGCTGCGGAGGGTCTCGGCGGGGAGCCCCCGCTCGGCAATGACGGCCAGGTCGCGGCGGGTGCCCGGGAACTTGGGCAGCTCGCGATAGGTGACCGTCCGCTTGGGCATGCTCGCCAAGGCCTCGAGAGAGACCTCGGCGGCGACCACGGTCCCGGTGAGGCCGAAGTGGGCCAATGTGTCCGGATGGACGAGCCCAGCCACGCCCACGCGGCGGTCGCCCACCATGAGCTCGGCGCCGGCGTGCGGGTGGTAGCCAGGGATGGCGGCCGGGCGGCGGATGACGGTCTCCCGTGGGTCGAACGACTCGAAGAGATTGTCGAGCACGCCGGCGAGGTCGCTGAAGTCGATGCCCTCGCCGCGCTCGTGCCAGCGGCCATCGAAGCGGCCACCGTGCATGAGGATGCCGACCTCGAGCCGCTCGTCGACGAGCTCGGCCTCGCGGCTCTCGGCTTCGGCGGCGCGCGCCGCGTCGATGGTCGTCACCTTGCGTCCGCTACCGCGGTCACTCTTGCGGAACGTCGTGCCGATCTCGAAGAGTTTCAGGGTCTTCACTCCCTGACGCAGGTTCGTGGTCGCGACATCGAAGAGACCCGGCAAGAGCGTGGTGCGCAGCGCGGAGAGCTCTTCACCGATCGGATTGATGAGGCGCACAGGGTCACCGCAGCGCTCGGCGAACGGCGAAAAGCGCGCGGGACCACCGAAGCCGTAGGTCACCACTTCGGTGAGCCCCGCGGGGAGCAGCGCCTTGCGGGTCAGCGTCTCGGGCGCGGCCGCGGGTGCCTCGAACTTGAACGGGCCACCGGCGTCCGGCAGGTGCTCGGGGATGTTGTCGTAGCCGTGGCGGCGCGCGATCTCCTCGATGAGATCGACCTCGATGGTGAGGTCCGGCCTGAAGCTCGGCGGCTGGAAGCGCAGCTTGCCTTCGGTGCGCGCGATGCAGCGGATCTCGAGCGGCTCCAGGAGCTTCACGACCTCTTCGGCCTCGAGCTCGAAGCCCAAGATGCGCCCCACCCGCTCCATGCGCAGCGTGATCTCGCGCGCCGGCTCGTTCTTGGCCGCGACCTCGACGACGCCCTTGCCGACCTCGCTCGCGCCCATCTCGGCCAGGAGCTGCGCGCAACGGTCCACCGCGCGCGCCGTGATGCCGGGGTCGGCGCCACGCTCGAAGCGGCGGGCGGCCTCGGTCTTCAAATCGAAGCGCTTCGAGGTGCGGCGCACGC
Organism: Myxococcota bacterium; assembly: GCA_039809465.1. GTDB lineage: Bacteria > Myxococcota > XYA12-FULL-58-9 > XYA12-FULL-58-9 > JALHOP01 > JALHOP01. The sequence continues at coordinate 32,658 of JBDHVB010000023.1, read as the reverse complement.
TCGAAGCCTCGAAATACGCGCCTTCGAGGAGCACCGTGGTGGTGGTGTCGCGCACCTCGGTGGCGGCGCCGCCCATGACGCCGGCGATGCCGATTGGCTTCTCGGCGTCGGCGATGATCAGGTCGGTCTCGGTGAGCTCACGGTCGACGCCGTCGAGCGTCCTGAGCTTCTCGCCCTTGGCCGCGAAGCGCACGTGGATGGTCGGCAGGCCCGACTCGACCGCTAAAGTGGACAGGTCGTAGGCGTGGAGCGGCTGCCCCATCTCCATGAGGACGTAGTTGGTCGCGTCGACGACGTTGTTGATCGGGCGCTGGCCGACCGACTCGAGGCGCTCGCGCACCCAGTCAGGCGACGGGCCGACCTTGACGTTCGTGAGGGTGCGCGCGACGAAGCGCTTGCAGGCCTTCGGATCGTCGACGACGACGCGCGCCAAGGTGCTGGCGGCCGGGCCCTTCTCGGTCGGGCGCTTGGTGTCGATCTTCATGCGCTTGCCGGTGAAGGCAGCGACCTCGCGGGCCACGCCGTAGTGCGAGAGCAAGTCGGGCCGGTTGGCGGTGACCGCGAGCTCGATGGTCGCGCCGGAGGGCACCTGCGTGAACAAGGGTTGGCCGAGGACGGTGCTCTCGGGCAGCACCCAGATGCCGTCGCTCTTCTCCTCGAGGCCGAGCTCCGACTTGCCGCAGAGCATGCCCTCGCTCTCGACGCCGCGGATGGCGCGCTTGCCGATCTCGAAGCCGGGGAGCTTGGCGCCGATCCGCGCGAAGGCGACGTGCTGGCCCACGGCGACGTTGGGGGCGCCGCAGACCACGGTGTGGCTCGTGGTGCCGTCGGTCACGGTGGTGACGCGGATCTTGTCGGCCTTGGGGTGCGGATTGACAGCTTCGACCTTGCCGACGACCACGCCGGAGACGTTCGCCGCGGGGTCATGGACCGCCTCGACCTCGATGCCGGCGGCGGTGAGCCCCGCCACCAAGTCCGCGACAGCGGGCACGTCGACGAAGTCGGAAAGCCACTCGAGCGAGATCTTCAAGGCACTAGCTCCCGGCTCGTGACGCGAACTGGCTCGAGAAGCGCAGGTCGTTCTCGTAGAGCAAACGGATGTCGTCGATGCCGTACTTGAGCATGGCGAGGCGCTCGATGCCGGTGCCGAAGGCGAAGCCCTGGACCTTCTCGGGATCGTAGCCGACGTACTCGAGGACCTGCGGGTGCACCATGCCGGCGCCCAGGACCTCGAGCCAGCCCATCCCCTTCTTGAGCATCGGCGAGCGCACGTCCACTTCGACGGACGGCTCGGTGAACGGGAAGAAGCTCGGCCGCAGGCGGATCTGCGCCTCGGGGCCGAACAACGCGATGGCGAGCGTCTTCAAGACGCCCTTCAAGTCCGCGAAAGTGGCCCGCTCGTCGATCCACAGCCCTTCGATCTGGTGAAAGACCGGCGAGTGCGTGGCGTCGAGGTTGTCCTTGCGGAAGACCATGCCGGGGGCGAGGACGCGCACCGGCGGCTGCCGCGTGAGCATGGTGCGGATCTGGGTGTTCGAGGTGTGCGTGCGCAGCACGGTGTTCTTGCCGACGAAGAACGTGTCGTGCATGTCGCGGGCCGGGTGGTCGGCCGGCATGTTGAGCGCTTCGAAGTTGTACCAATCGTGCTCGACCAAGGGGCCGGTGGCGACGGTGAAGCCCAAGGGCGCGAGCGCGCGGACCACTTCGTCTTCGATGAGCCGCAAGGCGTGCGGCGCCCCCGGGTGCATGCGGCGGCCGGGGAGCGTCACGTCGTAAGCGCCGCCCGTTAAAGCGGACTCGCGCTCGCTGGCGCTGATGCGGGTGGTCGCCTCGTCGAGCGCTTGCTCGATGCGGGTCTTGACCTCGTTGATCTTGGCGCCGAGCTTCGGACGCTCCTCGGGAGCGACGTCACCCAAGGACCGCATCGCGGTCCCGAGCGCGCCCTTCTTACCGAGGACCTCGGCGCGCAGCAGCGCCACATCCTGCGACGTGCGCGCCTTCTTGGCGCGCGTCAACGCAGTCTTCTCTATGCGCTTGAGCTCTTCCATGTCGCCCCTGAGGAGCTACACGAGCTTAAGCCAGAGCAGCCTTGGCCTTCTTGGCGACGGCCTCGAAGCCGGCCGGGTCGTGCACCGCGAGGTCCGCGAGGACGCGGCGGTCGAGCTGGATGCCGGCCTTGCCGAGACCGTTGATCAGGCGGCTGTAGCTCATCTGCAAGGGACGCACGGCCGCGTTGATGCGGGCGATCCACAAACGGCGGTACTGGCGCTTCTTCTCTTTGCGGCCCGAGAAGGCATAGGCCAACGCGCGGTCGACGGTCTCCTTGGCGATAGCGAAGAGCTTACGGCGGGCGCCGTAGTAACCCTTCGCGCGGCCGAGGACGCGCTTGCGACGTTGACGAGTTTTGGAGCCACCTTTAGTGCGAGCCATGTTCTTCTACCTGCTTGAGTCTTGAGTCGATTGTTCTTAGTTACCGTAAGGCAACAGGCTCTTCGCCATGGCCTCGTCGGTCGGGCCGAGGAGGATGGTGCCGCCGAGCTGACGCTTGCGCTTACGGCCCTTGTTGGCGAGGAGGTGGCGCTTACCGCGGCGGCCGACCTTGACCTTGCCACCACCAGTGATGCGGTAACGCTTGGCCGCGGCGCGCTTGGTCTTCAACTTGTTCTTCGGCATTTGCTGTAGTTCCTAAAGACGAGCGCGCGGGCATAGCACAAGGCACCCGGGATACGCTGCAAAAATCGACGCGCTGTATATGGATTTCTGTAAAGAGCGTCAAGAGCGGAGCGCCGGTCATCACGTGCGAAGAAAGCGCCAACCGATCTTCCTCGAGACCCGAGCAACCCTCGGCTGAGGCGCGCGATAACGTCGCACATGAACAGCGATTATTCGGCACACGTGTCCCAAGTCAAAAGCACCGCGTACACCCTCTTCGGTCAATCCGTGAGCCCGGCGTACACGGCCAAGGCTCAGGAGACCTGCCGCCAAGCCGCGGAGGCGGTGCTCAGCGGCGACATGTCGCCCGCCAAGGCGCTCGAGGTCTCGAATAACGCTACCCGCGAGCTGATCGACACCATCGACAAGCGGGACAAGAGCCTGCCGCCGAGCGTGAGCGCGGCCCGCGACGACTTGGCCAGGCGCATCGTCCATGTTCTTCCGCTATGGCGGAGCACCGACACGCACGCGGCGGCGATGCCTGCCCTCGAAGCCGTGACGCTCTTGGCAACCGCCTTCCAGCACGAGACCTCCGAGCAGCACCGTGCGCTGCGCTACGGCGAGCCCAAGGAGATCACGTTCCACATGCCCTACGAGGGGAAGAGCGGCGCCGAGCACGAGTTCGGCGGCGACATCCTGTCCACCCCGCTCTTTACTGCTTGGCTGTCGGCGCGACGACCATAATCATGTTGCGGCCGTCGAGCTTCGGGAACGACTCGACGGCGCCGATCTCCTTCAGGTCTTCGGCGATGCGCTGCATGATGCGGCGGGCGATGTCCTGGTGCGTGATCTCGCGGCCACGGAACATCATCGTGATCTTGGCCTTGTGACCTTCGCCGAGGAAGTCCTTCAGGCGTGACACCTTGGTCTCGTAGTCGTGCTGCTCGATCTTGGGGCGGAACTTCACCTCTTTGATCGTGGTGTTGACCTGGTGCTTGCGCGCTTCGGCTTCCTTCTTCTTCTGCGCGTACTTGAACTTGCCGTAGTCCATGATCTTGCAGACCGGTGGACGGGCATCGGGCGAAATCTCGACGAGATCGAGGCCCTGCTCGACGGCGCGTGCGAGCGCTTGGTCGGGGGGCATGATGCCGAGCTGAGCGCCGGCGGCGTCGATGACACGGATCTCGCGGGCGCGGATACGACCATTGACGCGGAGATCGGAACTTCCCTGTGGCTTAGCTATGACGCGCTCCTTTAAGCGTGCGAACGTCGGACGAACTTGGCCCGGTCCGGTTTCGGGACAGCGGCGGCTTCTAACACCGTCGCAATTGCCTTGTCGAGCGGCATGACCCCCAGATCGCCCTTCTTGCGCCATCTGACGGAGACCGATCGCGCCTCGCGCTCCTTGGCGCCGAGCACCATGACGACCGGCACCTTGTGCAGCTCGGCGTCGCGGATCTTGAAGCCCAGCTTCTCGCTGCGCTCATCGAGGTGGACGCGCACGCCTCGAGCCTCGAGCTCGGCCTTGATCTCGCGGCCGTACGCCAGCAGCTCGTCGTTGATGGTGATGATGCGCACCTGGGTCGGCGCGAGCCACAGCGGCAAGTCGCCCGCGGTGTGCTCCAGCAAGATGCCGATGAAGCGCTCGAGCGAGCCCAGGATCGCACGGTGGATGACCACCGGCGTGCTCTCGCCGCTCTGCTCGTTGGTGTAGCTGAGCTCGAAGCGGCGCGGCAGGCCGTAGTCGAGCTGGATGGTGCCCAGCTGGAACCAGCGGCCGAGCGCGTCCTTCACCTGGAAGTCGAGCTTGGGCCCGTAGAACGCGCCGTCACCAGCGTTGAGCTCGAACTCGAGCTTATTGTCCGCTAAAGCGGCGCGCAGCATGCCCTCGGCGTTGGCCCATGACTTGTCCCACGAGGCGCGCTCCTCGTCCGACAGCCCCGGCTCACGACCCAAGGACTTCTCGGGCCGGGTCGAGAGCTGCACCTTCATCTCGAGGCCGAAGATCGCGTAGACGTCTTGCAGCATCGCGAGCTGCAGGCGGATCTCCTCGCCGATCTGGTCCTCGCGCACGAAGAGATGCGCGTCGTCCTGGCAGAAGCTGCGCACGCGGGTGAGCCCCGAGGTGACGCCGCTGCGCTCGTAGCGGTGCAAGCGGCCGAAGTCGGCCATGCGGATGGGCAGGTCGCGATACGAGTGCTTGGTGTTCGCGAACATCAGCATGTGGCCCGGGCAGTTCATGGGCTTCATGCCGAACTCGCGCTCGTCGATCTGCGCGAAGTACATGTTGTCCTTGTAGTTCGCGTAGTGGCCGCTCGTCTTGAAGAGCTCCGAGTCGGTGAGCTGCGGCGTGATGACCTCGCCCATGTCGAGCGGCTTGTAGTAGTTGCGGATGAAGTCGACCAAGCCGTTGTAGATGGTCGCGCCCTTGTCGGTGAAGAACGGGGTCGCCGGCGCGTACGGGTGAAAGAAGAACAGCCCAAGGTCCTTGCCGAGCTTGCGGTGGTCGCGGCGCTTCGCCTCTTCTTGGACCTCGAGGTGCTTCGCCAGCTCTTCCTCGGTCCAGAAGGCGGTGCCGTAGATGCGGGTGAGCATCGGGTTGCGCTCGTCACCACGCCAATAGGCGCCGGCGACGCTCGTGAGCTTGAACGCCTTGAGCCACGACGAGTCGGGGACGTGCGGGCCGCGGCAGACGTCGGGCCAGTCGCCGAGCGTATAAACGGTGATGGTGTCGTTCTCGGGGATGGCGTCGATGATCTCGAGCTTGAAGCGCTCCCCCATCTTGCCGAAGCGGTCCTTCACGGCGTCGCGGGTCACGACCTCGCGCACCATGGGGACGTTTTGCTTGGCGATGCGGTGCATCTCTTCTTCGATCTTCGGCAAGTCGTCGGGCGTGAAGGGGCCCGCCTCGCGGTAGAAGTCGTAGTAGAAGCCGTTGTCGATCGCCGGGCCGATGGTGACCTGGGTGCCGGGGAAGAGCTTCTGCACCGCCATGGCCATCAAGTGCGCGGTGGTGTGACGCACGACCGGCAGCCCTGCCTCGGTCTTCACCGTGATGATCTTGAGCGCGTGATCGCGCGTGAGCGGCGTGTGGACGTCGACGGCAGTCTCGCCGTTGTCGATGATGCCCGCGATAGCGGCCTTACCGAGATTCTTGCCGATGGACTCGGCGATTTGCTTGATGGTGATGCCCGCGTCGTACTGGCGCACCGAACCATCGGGGAGGGTGATGTTGATCTGGCTCACGGCCAAGCGTCTACGCTATGGCGCAATCAACTTCAACAGCGCGGACGGGTCGAAGAAAGCGCGCAGGTGCCCTGCCACCTCGATCACCAAGCCCCAGCTGACGATGTGCTCGCCGAACCGAACGGTGACGATGACCAGCCGGTTACCCTCGGCCGCGGGCACGCCGCTGTGCTCCTCGAGCAAGCCGCCGATCTCCGCGGTGCTCCCCGCCGGGACGATGCGCGTCTCGAGGATCCGTAGGCCCATCGCCGCCATCGGCGCGAGCTTCTTGGCGAGGTCATGGCCGCTGCAGGGCTTGCCGCGCCAGGCGAAATCGTCCGCCAACGTCGGGACGATGCCGGAGGCCAGACCCTCGGCCAGGGCACCGATGCGTCGCGCGTCCGCTTCAGCAGTCAGCATGCATGGTCCAAATGAAACGGCCCCGGGATGAATCCGGGGCCGTTCGACTCAGGCGGAGAGTCTTGGTTGGTATCGAAGCTTCAGTAGCTGATGCGGATCGGACGCAGGTTCGTCGCGTTGCCGTTCAGCTCGCTACCCAAGGCGAAGCTGATGGCGCCCGAGCGGCCGGCGACCGCGCGCCAGACGTCGGAGGCGTTCGAGAGGATCGGCGGCGGCGTCGCCTTGCCGGCGAGCTCGAGCTTCTGCCACGACTCACGGTACGAGCGGGTGTTGGTGCGCAAGACGCTGCGGAAGAACGCGGCGCCCGCGCCACCCGACGGCGAGCGCAGAATCGGCTCGACCTTGCGGCCGTTCAGGGTGCTCGAGCGGCCGAAGTAAACGTCGGCGAGCTGCTCGGCCGAGACCGACGACAGGCCGACCGAGCTGTTCGCGATAGCGTACAGAGCGTTCGGGTCGAGATCGTTGCGCGGCTTCTCTTGCGTCTCGCCGGTGTTGCCACGCTCGGCGGCGGGCTTGTCCTCGGGCTTCGGGGTGGTGAGGCCAGGCGACGTCGGCGTGGCGGTCTGCGCGGCCTGGGTGGCGGCCGCGGCGGCGACCGGCTCCGGACGCGACGGCGTGAGCAGCGCGACCTGCGCCGACACGTCGGGGTCGAGCGACTGCACGCTGCTCGAGACGACGTTCAAGCGGCGGCTGAACACGACGGTGTTGTTGTGGAGCAGCGCGATCTCGTGCGAGCCCGGCTCGGCGCTCAAGCGCAGCGGCGTCTGATCCATCGCCTTGCCGTCGAGCTGAACGGTGAGGCCCGAGGGCGTCGACGATACGATGATGGTGCCCGGGGCAACCACCGCGGGCGCGGTCTCGACCTCGGCCGGCTCGGGCTTACGCGACGAGGCGGCAACGGCGGCGCGGCGCTGCTTTTCGCGCTCACGCTCACGCGCGGCGGCTTCACGCTCGCGCTCACGGCGCTTGGCGGCGGCCTTCGCGTCCTCGCGGCCGTTCGCGGCGATGGACGGCTTGTCGTCCGGCTTCTCGTCCTCGGCGGTCTTGACGTCGTCTGGCTTGGCCTCGTCGGCCTTGTCAGGCTGACCGCCACCTTCCTTCATGTCGGTCGTGGTCACCGTCGCCTTGGCCGGCGTGGTGCTCGAGCGGTCACGCAGCTCCATCGCGATCTTCATGAGCTGCGGCAGATCGGGGCTCGCCTTGCTCGACTTGGCGGCTTCGGTGAAGCGCTTCACGGCTTCTTCGTAGCGCCCGCTCTCGAGCGCGGCGAGGCCCGCGGCGCGCAACGCGCGGCTCACGTCACCGGTCGGCTCACCAGGCGCCGTCGCATCACTACCACCGCCCGCGCCACCGCTCTCCTGGGTGTTCTTGTGCCGCGTGAGCACATAGACCGCGGCGCCCGCGACGTTGATGGCGACGACCACCGCAACGACGTTGAGTGCCAGAGATGGCTTTCGCCGAGTGACTGAACCCTTCATTCATTTACCCTGCGTGCGAGCACGCTTGTGTCACGCGATGTGGAGGAACGTTTCGGATTGTAGCGCTATGTCAGGAGCCACGCCCATAAAGCTGCGGTGGCGGTAACGCCGATGATGACCAAGGCCCAGTCTCGCATCGAGAGACCACTGCCCTCATCGTCATCCGAAACTTCAATGACATCGTCGGCTTCCACCTGAACCGAATGTCCGTCATCACCATCGATGTCAGGTGGCAGCGGCGCGCCCGGCAGGGGCTCGTAGCGATGTGGGTCTGGCGGCGGCAGCACCGCCTGCATCAGTGAGACGACTTCGCGAGAGCTCGCCGTCCACTGCGATTGCGCTTGGAATTGCTCGATGTCGTTCAACATCTCGCGCGCGTTCGCGTAGCGGTTGTTCGCCTCGACGGAGAGCGCCTTCATGATGATGCGCTCGAACTCCTTGGGGATGTCCGGGACGATCGACGACGGCGGCGGGATCTTGCCGAGCGACACCGCGGTGATGACCTCGGTGAGCTGGGTGCGGCGGAAGAGCCACTGCCCCGTCGCGAGCTCGTACATGATGATGCCGAGCGCGTAGATGTCGGAGCGCTTGTCGATGGGATCGCCGCGCACCTGCTCGGGCGACATGTACGCGAACTTGCCTTTGACGACACCGACGCTCGTTTGATCGGCGCCGAGCGAGACCTTCACGACGCCAAAGTCGGTGAGCTTCACGACGCCGTTGTGCGCGAGCAAGACGTTGCCAGGCGTGAGGTCGCGGTGCACGAGGTGCAAGTCGGGACCGTCGGGGAGCTTGGCGGCGTGCGCGTAGTAGAGCGCTTCGCAGAGCGGGATGGCCACGCGTAGCGCGAAGCGCACACCCGGGATCACGCCCTGCTGGATGCAACGCTGCATCAGCACTTCGAGCGAAGCCCAGTCGACCCACTCCATCGCGATGTAATACTCGGACGCGACCTGGCCGAAGTCGAAGACCTGGACGATGTGCGGGTGGTTGAGGAGCGCGGCGACGCGCGCCTCCGTCACGAACATGCGGCTGAACTCAGCGAACTGCGAGTGCTCCGGCAAGATGCGCTTGACGACGCACATCTTCGAGAAACCACCCGGTCCATCGATGGCGGCGAGATAAATCTTCGCCATGCCACCAACGGCAATTTCACGAATGAGTCGGTATTTGCCAAAGCGAGCGCCCGATCGATTGGCTTCGGGCTCGTATGGCGGCGGCCCAACTACGCTAGCCACTCCCTCGCTCCTTCACTGTACGACAGGCAACCGTGTGACCTCTGGGAGCACACGACCGCTTTCGATGCAGAGACGTCGTTACCGAGACGCCCCAGCGTTGGTCGTTGTAGCACTCTCGGGAGTGCACTTCGAGAAATCTTATCAACCTTCGAACCAAAATGGCTCCAGAAGGTTAATAGGCGCTGGCAGGATTGAACTGCCGACCCCTACCGTGTCAAGGTAGTGCTCTCCCACTGAGCTAAGCGCCTGCTTTACTGCGGAGCGGCGGTCTACCTGGCTTCACGACCCGAAGTCAACAGCGACGTTGATCGATGTGCTCGTGTGTGGGCCTCCGACAGATCGACAGGTGTAACTGCCGATTTTCGCTGACCAGCCGCCGCGGTGGGCTTGTAAGTCCATGACCTGCGATCGGTGTGATGCGCACCACATCGGTTTCATAATTTTCATGTTTGACTGGGTTTAGTTTCGCCAAACATTTTCGCCGCGGGTACCGTTCAAGACACCCATGCAGTCGCAGTACCAGCCACGGTCGGGCGTTCACTATTTGTTGCTGTACGCCCTGCTGTTCAGCCTCATGGGCGTATGCGTCAAGCTGCTGGCGCACCTGCCGAGCCAGCAGATCGTCGCGGTCCGCATGCTCTTCATGCTGGTCACCACGTGGACGATGCTGCGCGCGCACAAGGTCTCGGTGCTCGGCGTCACGCACCGCAAGCTGCTGCTCCTGCGTGGCGTCACCGGCACGCTCGCGCTCAGCTGCTGCTTTTACGCTATGGCGCACATGCCCATCGCCGAGGCGATCCTCATTCAGAACACGACGCCGGTGTTCACGGGCTTGCTCGCGGCCATCTTCCTGCGCGAGCGCCGTCACTGGAGCGTCGCTCTCACCACCGCCGTCAGCATGCTGGGCGTGCTGGTCATGACCCGCCCCGGCGTCATCTTCGGTGAGGCCCACGCGCGCATGGACGTCTGGCCGGTGCTCGCCGCGGTCGGTGGCGCGGTGTTCACCGCCTCGTCCTTCGTCATCATCCGCCGCATCGGTCAGGAAGAGCATCCGTTGACCGTGACCTTCACGGTGCCGCTGGTCGGCGTCCTCCTCACGGTGCCGGCCTCGATCGGCAGCTGGGTGATGCCGACGGGTGGCGAATGGGCGGTCTTGGGGCTCTTGGGGATCGTCAGCCAGCTCAGCCAGATGGCGCTCGCCGTGGGCATCCGCCGCGAGCCGGTGGCGCGCGTCACCAACCTCACGCACGCGCAGCTGGTCTTCGCGACCATCTGGGGCGCGCTCCTCTTCAACGAGTATCCCGACACCTGGACGCTGGTCGGCGCTGTGATCGTCGTCGGCGCGAGCGTCCTCACCGTCTTCCTGGCGCGCCACGAGCAAGCGCAGCCGATGTTCGACGGCAACACCACCGACAACCGCATGGTGGAGATGACGACGCTCGTCCCCGAGCCCAGCGAGCCTGGCGACGATTCGATTCCACGTGTCACCGTGGCGGAGGTGAGCGCCGCCCGCTCTCCCCCATCGACGCCCTGGGACTGACGCTCAGAACTGCAGCAGGAAACCCGACTCGACGCCGAACGCGCGGACGTGCGGGTCGAAGGCGACGCGGTCTTCCGCGCGCAAGGTGTGCAGCGTGTCGTAGGCCATGCCTTCGATGACGTAGGCGAGATAGCGGACCGGGCGCAGCTCGTAGCCGATGCGCACCGCGACGTTGTGCTTGATGCCGGGGCCGGTCGTCGTGCTGGTCAACACCACGTCGCCGGCGCCGTCGCGGGTGTAGCTCGGCAGCAGGTCGCCGCGGTTGATGACGCTCGCCATGCCCGCGATAGCGTACACCGCGTGATGCCGGCCCAAGCTGCCACGCGCCGACACGAAGCCGCCGTACTCGTCGATGTCCGCGGGGAGAACGGCGACGGTGCCGTTCGGGTTGAGGGTCGCGCCGCGGCCGAAGCCGAGCGCCAAGAGGCCCATGTTGCTGTTGTTGCGGCCGAGGTAGCCCTCGACGCGGATGTCGATGTCCGGGCTCGGCGTGATGGTGAAGTAGAGCGCGCCGGCCATCGAGGCGGCCTGGCGTGTCGCCGGCTCGCCCTTGTTGAAGACGAGCTGCGTGAAGATGCCCGAGACGCCGAGCATCAGGTCATCGTCGACGATGGCGATGCGCGCCGCGAACGTCGGAAAGCGCGAGAGCTCGAGCGGGCCGTCGCTGGCCCTGCCGTCCTCGCCGCCGTTCGCGCCCTGGAAGCCGATGGCGAAGCCAAGGTCGAAGTGCGGCGGCCGGATGAGCACCTTGAGCTGCTGGCGGCGAAAGCCCGTATTGCCCGCCTGATAGAGCCCGCCGACGAAGTTATAGGTGTGCGGGTTCAGCGGCGCGTGTAGGTCGTAGTCCTGGCCGAGCTCGATCGCGAAGCTCTTCGACGGCGCCCAGGTGACGCGCGCGATGCGCAAGCGCGGCACCGCGTTCAGCGCCGGAGTCGGCCGCGCCGGATCCCAGAAGTCCGCTTCGATGAGTCCGCGAAAGTGGCCGTTCTCGTTGATCGCGAAGCCGAAGCGCGACTGCGCGAACTGCATGGTGAAGCGGCTCTGGTCGGCCACGAAGCCGACGACCGGGTTACCCGCCGCGGTGATGCCGCTCATGTTGGGGCGCGACAGGGTCTCCATGCCGCGAAAGGCGTAGATGGCCGACGGCTTCACGAAGCCGTAGACGCGCACCGACGGCAGCGCGTCGAAGGGCTCGGCCTCGGGCGGCGACACACCGACTTGCGGCAGCGTGCCGACCGGACCGGAGACGTCGGGCGACGGCGTGCTCAGCGGCTCGATGGGCTGCTCGCGCTTGCCTCCGCCGCCGCTCCCCTTCTGGTCTTGCCACAAGCCATCGGACGGCTTCGGGGAGTCACTCTGGGCGCGTGCTCCGCCGCTATAGAGGACGACGGTGCACAGACACACCAGCGCGAATTTCATCGGGCTCACTGATCTGGGCAGGAAGAGCCGGGCTCGTGGATGCACGGGCAGCTGTTCGACGCGATGCAGTCGTAGCTCGCGACGTCCACGTAGCGGCCGCCTTGCACCATGAAGTTCGAGACCTTGTTCTTCACGTTGCCGAGGGCGTCGAAGTCGACCGGGCCGGAAGCGCCGGTGTACTCGATGGCATGGCGTGCCTTGATGGCGCGGACCGCGCCGCGGAGACTCTCGACGCTGGGCGTGACGGCGATCGGGCCGTTGCCGTCGGCGTCCGGATCACAGGCCGTGTTGGGCCGCGAGACGCAGGTCGTCGCTGGCGCAACGGGTTGGCACTCCGGGCTGTACTTACGCGCCGCGTTCACGCTGCTGCATGGCATGAAGTCACGAATCGTCGGGCCCTGCACGGCTAGCGGGTCGGCGCCGGCGTCCTGGATGGCGCGATACGTCGCGAGGATGAGGGTCATCGCGTTGTCGTAATAAATGGAGTCACGGTACACGGGCACGAGGCCGAACTTGGCGCGGAAGGCCGCGGCGAACTGCTGGCCCGGCTCGCCGTCGAGCACCGCGTGCGAGACGCCGATCTCGCCCTCGGCGAGCTCACCCAAGACGAGCAGGTTCGAGCTGAAGCGGAACGCCTGGAAGTGCAGGATCTTGAGCGTCTTGCCCAGCCCGTCGACGTCGAGACCCTTGATGGTGTCGACGAAGGCGACGTGGTTGCGGCCGAAGCTCGCCATGGTGATGAAGTCGGGGCGCACGGTCGCGTCGTTGCCCGCGGCCGGAGGCTGGGTGTTGAACTGCGGGTTGTTGGGGTACTGGCCGCTGCCGTTCGGCGTGAGATCGGGGTTGACCTGATCGATCATCGCCTGGACCTCGGCGACGAAGTCGATGTCACGCACGTCCTGCTTGTTCGGGTGCAGGCGGCGCTCGAACTGGACCCTGGGCTGGTCGGCGACGGGGATGAGCTTCAAGAGCTCCGTCGCGACCGCGGTGGTGGTCGACTGACCGAAGGCCTCGTCGGAGCCAAAGTTCACGACCTTCACGAAGCCGTCGTCGTTCAAGTCACCCGCGAGGCCGCTGGTCGGGCCGCGGTACGAGCGGATGAGCTGCGAGACGACCTGCGCCTGCAGTCCCGTCGACATGATGGTGCGTGACATCCAGAACTCGGCGTTGCGGCGCGACGCCTGCAAGTCGAGGTCGGTCGGCGTCGAGTTGGTGGCGCTCAAGAAGCCACCGCCAGTGCAGCTCGAGCACTGCAGGGGGATCTGGAACTCGGCGGTGTTGTACGGCTTGTTCGCCTCTTCGGCGATCTGCGTGGTGTCGAGCGACGCGGCCTTGGCGCCGGCGTCGATGGCGTCGCGCAGACGGTTGATGGCGCGGCTGTTGGCGCCACCGACGACGTCGTTCTCGGAGTTCTGCGAGTTGATGGCGAAGCGGAAGTTGGTGACGCCTTCGGCTTGGAGCGCATCGTTGAACATGTCGGCGGCCAGCTCGATGGCTTGGACCCACGACAGCTCGGAGTTGTTACCGGTCTGGTCGATGACCGCGCCGATGATCACCTTCGGACCATCGTCGTCGCTGCTACAACCTACCGCGAAAACGGACACTGCCGCGAGAGCGAGGATATGCTTCATGACCCGCTCCTCCAATCAAAACGTTTGAGACAACCGGAAGAAGAACTGCCGACCGACGCTCGGGATGTCGAAACCACCGTGCCCCGGATAGCTGAAACGCGCGTCGGTGATGTTCTTCACGCCGGCCAGAATGCGCGTCTCCGCCTGGTCCCCGAACAGGAAGATATCCAACGACGTGAGCGTGAGATCGAACGTAGCATACGCCGGTAGCTCGTACACGCCGCGGTTGTTCAAGAGGACGTTGCTCTGCGAGGCGCCACGCTTGCCGATGACGCGCGCGGTGGCGTCGATGGCCATGTAAGCCTCGGGTATCCGCATCGTGATGCCGGAGTAGATCGTGAAGTTCGGATACTCCGGCGGCGGCTTGAAGCCGAAGCTCTGGGTGCGGATGGTGTCTTCGTAGTTCTGCGCCTGCAGCGCGCCGGTGAAGTAACCACCGAAGCGCGGCGAGCTGGCGCGGAAGCCGAGCTCACCACCCGCGATGTCCTGGCTCGCCAGGTTACGCGTGGTGAAGTTCGTGGTGATCTGCGTGAACTCGACCTTGTCGTTGATACGCTGGTAGTAGACCGAGCCATCGATGGCGATGGTGTTGGTCACCGCGTAGGTCGTCGCGAGCTCGGTGCTGAAGACCGATTGCGGCTCGACCGGCGGCAAGCCCGTGCTGTCGCCGATGGTGCGGTTGCCGACCGTGTTGTAGGCGGCGCCGAAGCCCGGCTGCGCGAAGAGCTGCACACCCGAAGGCGTCTGGAAGGCGCGGCCGACGAACAGCTTGCTCGTGACGCGCGGCGAGAACTGGTACGCGAGGCCGGTGCGCCAGCTCAGCTGGTCGCGGAACAAGTTTGGTGCGTCATAGCGGATATTGCCCAGCAAGTAGAGCTCGGGCACGGCGCTGAATGGGTTGCCACCGATCTGGCCGTAGACGCCGACGTTGCTGATGGTCTGCTTGGTGGCGATGCCGACGCCGATACGCTCCGACTCGGCGCCGACGATGCGGCCCGGCTGTGGCACTTCGACGCGCTGGGTGAAGAAGAGGATGTCCTCGCGGTCGTAGCTATAGTCGGCGCCGACCTTCATCTCGAGATTCGCGGGGAGCGCGGCTTCGAGCGCGCCGCCAATGCCAGCCGCCGTGTAGCCGAAGTTACGCGTGTAGCTGAAGTTCGGCAGATCGGCGTTCGAGTAGAGCCGCTCCTTGTTGGTCGGTGAGCCCGCCGAGACGTCGCCGGTCAGCGACAAGGTCACCGAGCGGCCGTAGCCGTAGATGTACTGGAGGTTCGCCCAGTTGTTGGTGAGCGCGATGCGGCTGTTGTGCGTGAGCGTCGAGCCCGGCTGGAACTCGGCGACCGAGTCGAGCATCTGCATGCCACCCTGCAGCTTGAAGATGCCGGCCTCGTCGAAGTTGCCGTTGAAGGCGCCGTAGAGCGACTTCGGGCGGGTCTTGTCGTTCTGACTGGGGTTCGAGCGGCGCGTCACGCCGTCGTCTTGGAGGACGCTGAAGAAGTTACGGAAGAGCGCCGAGGTGTCGTCCTGGTTGACGAAGGTGCGGTGGAGCTTCAAGCCCGAGCGGTCGACCGACTCCTGACTGTAAGCCACCATGAGGTTGATCTTGTCGTTGCCGTAGCCGACACGTCCGCTGAAGCCGAGCCCGCTGTTGCCGTTGACCAGGCGCATCTGGCCGCCGAGCTCGCCGGTGAGGCCGTCGGTCGGTTGACGCGTGATGATGTTCACGGTCGCGAGGAAGGCGTTGGCGCCGTAGAGCGCGGAGAGCGGACCCTTGGCGATCTCGATGCGCTCGACCATCTCGAACGGGATGTACTCGGAGCCCAAGAAGGCCGTGAGGTCGGGGCGGAAGTTGACGGCGGTGCCGTTGATCATCACGCGGACGATGCGCGTACCACCACGCAGACCGGGTGAGACGCCGCGGACGCCGACCGACGGCAAGACCAGGTCGTCGATGACGAACAGGCCCGGCGTGTTCGCCAAGACCTCGGCGAGCGTCGTCCAACCATGGCGGTAGATTTCGTCGCGTTCCCAGGTGACGACGTTGGCGGGCGCGAGCGCGCGTGATTGCTCACGGCCGGTCGCGGTGATGACGGGCGCGTTGAGCAAAATCTCCGTATCGAGAGACGTCGCGCCCTCGATGGGCGTCACCGCCACGTCGGTGCCCGATGTTTGCGCGCGGGCAGTGAGCGGCGCCGCGAGCATGCCCACGCACACGAGCAGGCGAGATGGGCCGGCAAGGACCCAACGAAAGACAGATTTGTGGGAGATCACGTTTCGGGTTTTAGCCGCAGCCCCCAACGCGAACAAAGAATTTTTGTTAAGACCATGGAAACATTACGTTCGAGGGTGGGCGTCAGGGCGACAAGAACCCATACGCGCGCACGTCGCGCAGGCAGCGCGTCGCATCAACCGGCCCAACGCGCAGCGCCAGCCTGGTCGTGGGCTCGCGCAAGACGAGCACGTCGCGGCGCTCGCCAGGCGCGTGCCGTGGCCGATGACCCGTGCCTTGAACGAATGACGACGCTTCCGGGACCGCCCCGACGACGTGCGTGTCTTCCGCCGTGGCCACGGGCGTGAGCGTCAGCGCGGTAGGACCTTCGGCGCAGCCGTGCGCGACATCGAGGATCACCATCGGCGCCCCGCTCTCGATCTCCAGCACGCCCTGCTCTCCCACTTGCACGACGAACGAGGTGGCGGTGTTCTCGTCCGTCAAAGCGGGGAGCTCTTCGCGCGCCGCGGGCTCGGCGCGCACCCACGCCGCCTTGATGGCGCGTGGGGCCACGAAGCTGCGCGGCTTTTCCTTCACGACGATGCGCACGCCGTCATCGGTGAGGATGCGCTCCCGCACCGCCTTCAAGACCTCGACCTCACCATTGGCGCCACGCAGCTGCACGGTCTGCGCGCGATCGATGACGTGCACCCTCCCCGCGTCGTCGACGAGCACGCCGCCGGGGACCTCGCCAGGGCTCACGACCTCGTAACCGGGCTTCTGCAGATTCACCTGCTCCTGGAAGACCGCGGTGCACGGCTGGCTCGAGGGCAGCAAGGCGAACGACTGCTGCAAGGTGTCCGGGTTCTCGGTGCTCGCGACCACCAGCAAGAGCTCGCGCAGCCCGGTCTGCACCCAGCGCAAGGTGTCGAGCTCTTCACCCGCGAGCAGCGGCCCGGTGCAGGCGTGCGACCAGACTCCGCCGGTCTCGCTCGGCGTCTGCACGAAGACCTGCGGCTTCATGCCCTGCCCGTCGCGCGTCACCACCACGGCGTCGGGCACCCCGTCACCGTTGAAGTCATGGTCGAGAAAACCGAGCGCGTCCTTGCGCACCTTCTTGAAGGCGTCACTGTCCGCGAACGCCGTCGGCGGTACTTGCACCTTGGCCGCGCAAGCCGCCGACGCGGCCAAGAGCAATACACCGCCAAAACGGACTGCGCGGGTCAACGGTCTACTCCCGGTCGCCCGCGCCTTCGTACATGGAATCGAAGATCTTCTTGTAGCGCTCGTTCACGACCTTGCGCTTGATCTTCAGCGACGGCGTCATCTCGCCGCCCTCGACCGAGAAGTCGTGGTCGAGGATGGCGAAGCGCTTGATGCTCTCGTAGCTCGCGAGCTGCTTGTTGACCTCGCCGATCCACGCGTCGATCATCTTCTCGATCTCGGGGCGCTTGCTGAGCTCCTCGACCGAGCCGTTGCCGAAGCCCTCCTCCTTGGCGACCGTCTTCAAGACGTCGGGGTCGAGCGTGACCACCGCGGTGAGGTACTTGCGCTTGTCGCCGTGCACCACCGCCTGCGACACGAGCTTGTGCGTCTTGATGACGTTCTCGATGTTCTGCGGCGCGACGTTCTTGCCGCCCGCGGTCACGATGATGTCCTTCTTGCGGTCGGTGATCTTGAGCGTGCCGCCCGGCTCGATCATGCCGATGTCGCCGGTCTGGAACCAACCGTCCTTCAGGACTTCCGCTGTCGCGGACGGGTTGTTCCAGTACTCCTTCATGACGCCGCGGCCCTTGATGAGGATCTCGCCGTCCGGGGCGATCTTCACCTCGGTGCCGGGGAGCGGCAGGCCGACCGAGCCGATGCTGTTCTGGCCGGGGCGGTTCACGAAGCTCGCGGCCGAGGTCTCGGTGAGGCCGTAGCCCTCGAGGATTTCGATGCCGGCGTCGCGGAAGAACCAGTTGATCTTCGGCGAGAGCGGCGCGCCGCCCGACACCAGGATGCGCATGCGGCCGCCCAGCAAGTCGCGCAGGCCCTTGCCGACCTTCGAGAACACGAGCTTCTTGAGCACGCCGAACTTGATGCTGTCGCGCATCCCGAGCGAGCGGCCCTGCTGCTCGGCCTCGCCGTTCTTCTGCGAGAGCTCGACGGCGGTGTTGAAGAGCTTGGCCTTCAAGCCACCAGGCGCCGTGCCCTTTTGCACGACCGCGCTGTAGAACTTCTCGAAGACGCGCGGCACGCCGCACATGATCGTCGGGCGCACCTCGCCGAGGTTGTCGCGGATGGTCTGCATGCTCTCGGCGAACGCCATGATGTAGCGGCAGGAGAGCCACGCCGCCTCGAGGACGCGGCCGAACGAGTGCGACAGCGGCAGGAAGAAGAGCTGGATGTCGCTTTCGCGGAGCACGTTGATCGCCTGCACCGCCTCGGCCTCGTAGGCCATGGCGTCGTGCGTGAGGACCACGCCCTTGGGCTTGCCGGTGGTGCCCGAGGTGTAGATGAGCGTGAACGGCGAGTCCTTCTTCAAGGTCTTGCGGCGGTTCTCGAGCTCGGCGCGCACCTTCTCCACGTCGCCGCCCTGCTTGATGAAGGCGTCGTAGGCGATGACCCAGCCGTCGTCGGTGCTCGGCACGGCGCCGGTCATCTGCACGACTCGCTTCAAGCCCGGCATGTTCTTGCGCTCGGCCATGAGCTTCGCGGTCTGCTTGTCGTCCTCCGCGAAGGCGAGCACGGCGCCGCTGTTCTCGGCGATGTAACCGCACTCTTCCGGGAGCGACGACGGATAGACCGGCACGGTGATGCCGCCTGCGTGCAGGATGCCCATGTCGAGCGTCACCCACTCGGCGCGCGTGTTCGAGATGATGATGACGCGGTCACCGGCGCTCACACCTTGCGCCATCAACCCCGCGGCGGCGGACATGGCGTCATCGTAGAGCTGCTTCCAGGTGCGCTCTTCGTAGCGGCCGTTGAGCTTCACAAGAGCGGCAACCTTGCTTCCGTGCTGCTCGGCGTTTTCGACGAAAAGATCGAGAATCGTAGTGCGTGCCATGTAGGTCCGGTTTAGTAGCCTTAGCGTTCATGCCGGTGCAAGTCGCCTCGAGAACCGGCGGCGATGTGGCGCAATTCCGCGCGCCGTAAACACGATCGCTTTCGTACCAGCCACCGCAGATGTTGATTGACCCGCGCGCGAAAACAACTTACCGACGTGCGCACGTAAATTGCGACAAGCGCGAAACCACCGGGGCTGCCTCGGTGATTGCGCCTTCAAGGAGAGCATGATGCGTTTTCGCATCCCTGTGGTCTTGGCACTGTCCGCGTTCGCGGTCGGCTGCTTGGACAAAGCCGAGGTAGACGAGGACGAGACTGTTGGCAACCTGGTGAAGTCACCAGCACAGCAGGACTTCAACCCGTCGGGCAGCGTCATCCCATTCCCGAACATCTTGCTGCTCTCATCCACCACCGGCTTGAACACCCTGCCGGCGACCTGTGGTGAATCGGCCGGAGCCCTGGAGCTGCGCGAAGGCGTGCTCAACACGCTCGACGGTACCGGCACCTGGCTGCCCGCGATCTACGCGACCTTCACGGCCGAAGTGGATCTCGTGGCCGCGGCCGATCACGTCTACCTGATGAAGAAGGTGGATGACGCGGCGGACGCCGAGGCCATTCCAGTGCAGCTCTCGCGCTTCCAGCAGATCCGCTACTCCGGGAAGCTGCCGACCTGCGGCGAGCAGAGCCTGGTGGACGGCATCGCCATCACCCCGCTGAAGCCGCTCGACGACGACGCGGTCTACACCGTGGCGATCACCCAGGGCGTGACCTCGCGCGGCGGCGAAGAGTTTCAGCCGTCGACGGCCTGGTTCTTCAGCCGTCAGCCGAGCTCGCCGGTCAACATCTATGACCGCAACGGCGACGGCGTCCTCACCGCCAGCGACGTGAGCTTCAACCACACGCCGATCGATCAGTTCGACCCGCGCGATGCGAATGGCAACGGCGTCGCCGACACCATCGAGACGCTCGCCGGCATTCAGCAGCTCGTCACCCTGAATCAGAGCTTCCTGCCCTTCGTCGACGCGGCGCTCGACACCGTCGTCGGCTCCGACGTCACGCGCGACGACATCCTCATCGCCTGGGCCTTCAAGACCCAGACCGAGAAGGCACCGCTCGACACCGCGGCTTCGGCTGGTCCGGCCTCGGAGATCGAAGCGACGCCGTTCGCCGGTCTTGGCGGCGGCCTGACCAACGTGGGTGACCCAACCACCTTCATCGACGCCCAGGTCGGCGCTGGCACCTGTGCCCAGCTCGGCACCTGCCCGGCCATCGGCGCGATCTTCGCTGGCGCGTTCGCGAGCAAGAACTACCAGACCTCGGCGCACGTCGAGTCGCCCGTCGAGACGGACATCCCGTCGACCTGGGACAACCCGCTGACCCCCGCGACCGTCAACAGCCCCGCGTCGCTGCAGGTCTTGGCCGCCATCCCGGCGACGGCCATGCCCACCAACGGCTACCCGGTGGTCGTCTTCGCGCACGGTCTCACCCGCTCGCGCGGCGACATCCTCGCCATCGCTGGCTCGCTCGCGAACGCCGGCATTGCCAGCATCGCGACCGACTGGCCGCTCCACGGCGCCCGCGCCGTGCAGATCTACCCGACCGGCTCGGCTTGCCAGTCGCCATCGGACACCGGCACCCCTGACCCGACGCTGAGCGCTGCGTGCTTCGCGCCCATCCTCACCGCGAACCTCGCGGCGACGCGCGACAACTTCCGCCAAGGCGCCATCGACGTGCTGACGCTCATCGCGAGCATCAAGCAGTGCGACGCCGCCGAGCCGGACGCGAGCTGCGGCACCTTCCAGATCGACCCGGCCCGCATCGGCTACATGGGTCAGTCGCTGGGCTCGCTCATCGGCACGCTGCCGGTCGCGATGAGCACCGACATCAAGGCCGCGGTCATGAACGTTCCGAGCGTCAGCCTCACGACGATCCTCGAGAACACCGACACCGCGACCATCAAGTGCCCGCTCATCGACGCGTTGATCAACAACGGCACGATTCAGGGCAACGTCTGGCAGCTGCCGGACGGTGGTGGCTTCAACACCACCGACGCGACCTGCCTCGCCAACGCCACGGCGAGCGATCCGCTCCCGGTCGCGGCGACGCCTGCCTACCGCAGCTTCGCGGCGGCGGCGCGCTGGATCCTCGATCCGGCCGACGGCGTGAACTTCCTCGACGTCCTCGGCGCCAAGATTGCCGGTGGCGAGACGGCGGTTCTCATCCAGCAGGTCGACGGCGACACCGTCATCCCGAACGAGGCGACCGCGCTGATGGCGCGCTTCCTCGGCTTTACGGCACCGGCCATCGCCGCGACGCCAGACTCTGGCACGCCGACGGCGTCCGAGGAGATCACCTCTGACGCGCCCGCGCTGTATCTGAACTACGTGAGCAGCGACGACGCCGTCTACGCGCACGGCTCGCTGCTCTCGCCCCCGGCTGGCTCGGGTCTCCCGGGCGGCTTGGCCACGCGTCAGATGCAGGTTGATGCAATCACCTTCTTGGCCACCCGCTTGGCCCCCGCTGCTGAGTGAGGACCACCCCTATGAAATTGAGTATGCTTAAGAAGATTTCGGTTGGCCTCCTGGCGAGCGCCGTCCTGTTCACCACGGGCGCGGCGCAAGCAGCTGGCTTCTACTTGTCGAACCAGGGTGCCCGCGGCACCGGTCGCGCCAACGCAATCGTGGCGAGCCCGGCTGACGCGTCGACCATCTGGTACAACCCGGCCGGTCTCGCGGCCTTGGACGGCAAGCTCCAGCTGTACTTCGGCGGGACCTTGATCAGCCCGAGCTACAGCTTCGTCGAGCGTGGCGGCGGTCCGCGCGCCCACGACGAGATCGACCCGCTGGTCTCGCCCCATGCTTACATCGGTGGCAAGGTCACGCCGTTCCTGTCGTTGGGCTTGGGCTTCAACCCGGCTTACGGCGCGACCGTGAAGTGGGGTCCGGACTCGCCGGCGCGCACCGTGGTGCGTGAGCAGAGCTTGCGGACGTTGTGGTTCCAGCCGACCGCCGCGATCGACTTCTCGACCCTCGGCGTGAAGGGTCTGTCGGTCGGCGCGACGCTGGACCTCGTGTACGCTACAGCGTACCTGAGCCGCGACATCGCCTTCGGCAACAACACCTATGGCCACGTCGCGCTCGACGGTCACGACTTCAAGGTCGGCGGCCACGTCGGCCTCTTGTACAAGCCGGAGTTCCTCCCCGGCCTGTCGCTCGGCGCGCGCTATCAGCTGCCGATCCGCACCCGTCTGTCGGGCACCGACAACGTCGACTTCGACGCGCCGGCCCCGGTCCGCGGTCTGCTTCCCCCGGACGGCAGCGGCAACGTCGACGGCGTCGACATTCCGCAGCAGGTCATCGTCGGCGGCGCCTACAAGTTCTTCGACACCCTCGAGCTCGAGGTCGACGGTGTCTGGAACGACTGGCACGACTTCGAGCGTCTGCTCTTCACCTTCCCCGACGGCTCGACCTCGACCTCGGTGCGCCAGTACCAGAGCAAGTGGGGCGTGCGCACCGGTCTCGAAGCCGACCTCGGCGTCGTGAAGCCACGCGTCGGTTACGAGTACGACCCGACGCCGATCCCGCGCGCCTCGCTCGACGCGACGCTGCCCGACATCGTGCGTAACGTCATCACCGCCGGTGTGACCATCAAGCCGTCGTGCCACTGGTGGATCGACGCGGGCGGTTGGTACCTGATTCCGAGGTCGCGCGAGACCCTCGACACGCCGAGCGCGCGTCAGCCGGTCGTCGGCACCTTCCGCACCAACGCCTGGACCGCCGCCTTGAGCGTCGGCATCGCCTTGGGCCAGGAAGAAGACAAGTGTGGCAAGGCCGCGCCCGCGATGGTCACCGATGCTCCGCTCCGCGATAGCGACGGTGATGGCGTGCCGGACGCGCAGGACGCCTGCCCCATGGAGTCGGGTAACGACGGCAATGGCTGCCCGCTGCCGGTGGATGCCGACAACGACGGCGTCATGGACAACGTCGACAAGTGCCCCGGTGTGACCGGTGTCGCGCCTGACGGCTGCCCGCCAGCGGATCCGGATCACGACGGCGTCGTGGGTGACGCTGACGCCTGCCCGGACGAGGCCGGTGACATGCCCAACGGCTGCCCGAACCCCGACCCGGACGGTGACGGCATCGTCGGCGCCGCCGACCAGTGCCCGAAGGAGCCGGAGACCAAGAACGGCTACCAGGACGCTGACGGCTGCCCCGATGAGCTGCCCACCGCTGTCGCCAAGTTCAACGGCAAGCTCGAAGGCGTGAAGTTCGCGACCGGCAGCTCGAAGCTGACCCGCGACTCGTACGGCACGCTCGACAGCATCGCCAAGACCTTGAACGAGTACCCCGAGCTGCGCCTCGAGATCTCCGGCCACACCGACAGCATCGGTAACGCCGAGAAGAACCTGGTGCTCTCGCAGGGTCGCGCTGACTCGGTGAAGAAGTATCTGGCCTCGAAGGGCGTCGCCGAGGACCGCCTGACGGCCATCGGCTACGGCTCCGACCACCCTGTCGCCGACAACGCGACCAAGGAAGGTCAGGCGGCCAACCGTCGTATCGAGTTCAAGATTCTGACGAACTAAGGTTGTCGTTTCGTATGAGAGCCCGCGTCGGAGATTGTCTCTGGCGCGGGCTTTTGTATTTCCGGGCGTCGCGCTTGCGTGTACGGGTATTGGCATGAGCCTCGTTGGCCAGCGCCTGGGGAAATACGAGCTCACCGCCGAAATTGGTCACGGCGGTATGAGCGTCGTGTACCGGGCGCACGACACGCAGCTGAAGCGCGACGTCGCCATCAAGGTGATGCACGCGTTCCTGGCGGAGCAGCCCGAGGCACGCGAGCGCTTCCACCGCGAAGCCGTCGCCGTGGCGCGCCTGCGGCACCCGCACATCATCGAGATCTTCGATTACTCGGGCGAGCAGGCCGCGACGAGCTACATCGTCATGGAGCTGGTCGACGGGTCCTCTTTAGCGGACGTGGTGCGCGAGCGGCCACTGTCGTGCCCCGAAGCCGCGCTGGTGCTGGCGCGGCCCATCGCCGACGCGCTCGACGCGGCCCACCGCGGTGGCGTCGTGCATCGCGACTTGAAGCCCGAGAACATCTTGCTGGGCCGCCATGGTGACTTGAAGCTCACCGACTTCGGCATCGCGCGCATCCTCGACAACCAGGCGATGACCATGACCGGCACCCTCCTGGGCTCGCCGGCGTACATGGCGCCCGAGTACATCGAGGGCTACGCCACCGACGAGCGCGCCGACATCTTCTCCTTCGGCGCCATGCTCTACTACCTGGTGGTGGGCCGCTTGCCCTTCGAGGCGCCGTCGCCGCACGCGCTGCTCAAGCGGATCGCCGCCGGCGAGTATCCGCTCCCGCAGCAGAACAATCCGCGGACCCACGCCGCGCTCTCCCGCATCCTGGTGCGCTGCTTGAAGCGCCTGCCAGAGCAGCGCTACGCCACCGCGGGCGAGCTGCGTGACGCCATCGACGTCCAGCTCGGGGCGCTCGGCATCAGCTGGGAGCAGGATCTGCCGAAGCTCCTGCACGACCCACGGGGGTATTGCGAGCAGCTCGAGGAGTACGTCAGCGGACGTTACAAGGAGCTTGGGAAGGAGGCGTTGCAGCGCGGGCAGCATGGGGTCGCGATGGAGCACTTCGACCGGGTGCTGGCGAGTCGGCCGCAGGATCAGGAGGTGCGCAAGCTCCTGCGGCGCTTGGGGCGGCGGGTGTCGGTGTTGAAGGCGGTGAGGGCTGGGGCGGCGGTGACGCTCGTGGGGATTTTGTTGGGTGGGGGGGTGTATGGGGTGATGCGGTATCGGGAGGAGCAGGCGGGGGGCGAAAGCAGGCGGCCGATTGCCGAGGGGCGATTGCCGATGACCGATCGCCGAGAGCCGAGGGCCGATGACCGATCGCCGATGGCCGATGGCGGAGAGCCGATCGCCGAGAATCGTCAGCCGGATGCGGCGCCGACCGCGACCGATGCGCGTCCGCCCGCTATTCCGGACAAGACTCCTCCGGCGAAGACCACGCCAGCAAAGCAGCCTCCTGTCGCCAGCCCGGTCTCCCCCCCTCCTGTCGACCCCAAGCCCGCGGAGGTCCCGCCCACCACCAAGCAGGCCGTGGTCCGTCAGGTCCGCTTCAACGCGGTGAACGTCGTGACCGCCTATGTCGACGACATCCCCGAGCCCGTGGTCCGCGACCGCATCGGTCCGTTCACCTTGGAGCTCACCCACGGCACCCACCGCCTGCGCTTCGTCAATCCGCTCGCTTACGAGAGCGAGATGAACCTCGCGGTCGACGAGGTGAACCCGCCGCAGCTCGTGGTGGTCCGCCTGCAGCCGCTCCCGGCCAAGCTGTTCGTCGACAAGGCCCCCGATGGCGCCACCGTCGAGGTCGCGGGGCGCACCTGGCTCGTGAACACCCAGACCCGTAACGAGCCCATCTTCGTGCCGCTGCCTCTGGGAGCCGGCTCGCAGTCCCTCGAGGTGGTGGTCCGCCGCGGCGATCTCGAGTGGCGCAAAACCGTCGACTTCAAGCCCGGCCAAGAGCGAAGGCTTGATGTGAAGCTCGACCAGCTGTAACGCTGTGCGCCACGATGTGGCTGGTCGTCGCAGCGCTGCTCTTGCAAGCTCCCAAGGCACCGACGCCCACGTCCGTGCCGGTGCCGGCGCCCGCCAAAGCGGACACGGCCGACGTGACCAGCGCCGACGAGTCGCTGCGCCGCGCCATCAACGAGTACGCCTACGGCAACTACGGCGCCGCCATCGATCAGCTGCGCGCCCTGCTCTATCCGATGCGCTTGGTCTCGGACAGCCAGGTCATCGAGGCGCGCAAGTACCTGGGCTTGTCGTACTACTTGCTGAACCGGCCGGCCGACATGCGCGAGGAGCTCTCGAAGCTCCTCTACGTCGACCCCGACTACCAGCTCGATCCGTTCTCGATTCCGCCGGCCATCATCGAGGAGTTCGAGCGCATCCGCGAGGAGCTCCGCCCGCAGCTCGACGTCATCCGCCTGCGCCGCGCCGAGCAGAGCGGCAACACCAGCGCCGTCCGCCGCATCGAGCAGAGCGTGCCCAACGGCGGCGCGCGTGGCATCACCAGCTTCCTGCCGTTCGGCGTCGGGCAATTCGAGAACGGTGACTCGTCGATGGGCCTGTTCTTCGCGCTCACCGAGGCCATCCTGCTGGGCCTGAACATCGCCGCCTATCTCTATGGGACCTACGGCGTCGGGGACGATTACGCCGCCAGTGACCACGGCCTGGTGCGTGGGCTGCAGATCACCCAGTACACGGCGCTCTCCTTGTTTGCGCTGACCTGGGGCATCGGCGTCTACCACGCGCGCCTGCAGATCACCCCGGCAATCCCCCCGGTCACCCAGATGGTCGATACCCCCCGCTACGATCCCACCGTGCTCGCCCGGCCGAGCGGCGGCTTGTTGTTCCAGCTGTCCTTTTGATAACCCAGACAATTCCCTGGCCTACGTGAAGGTGAGAGAGCCGTGGCGGTCCTGATTCTCTTGAAGGAGCAAGGCGACAGCGGCGAGCGCTTCCCGCTCTACAAGAACATCACGCGCATCGGCACCGACCCCACCGCGGACGTCCAGGTGGCGGGCGACGACCTCTTCCCCGACCACGCGCACATCCTCCGCGAGGACGACGCCTACGTGGTCGCCTCGCTCGGCCGCGGCCGCCCCATCGTGGTCAACGGCAAAAAAGAAAAGCGCGTGAAGCTCCGCGAGGGCGACGTGCTCGAGTTCGGCGACACCCGACTCGGCTTTGCCCTGCACGATGCCGCGGCCGCTAAAGCGGAGATGCCGCGCGTCGCCGACCCCAAGACCGAGATCTTCGGCTACCGCGAGGTCGTGGCCTTCAGCGAGAAGCTCCTGCGCAGCCGCGAGCTCGGCGGCCTGCTCACGACCTTGATGGACAAGGTGGTCGAGCTCACCCGCGCCGACCGTGGCTTCCTCGTGCTCTTCGAGGACGGCGCCTGGCAAATCAAGGTCGCCCGCAACATCGACCGCGGCGAGTCGTCGTCCGTCATCACGGAGCTCTCCGACAGCATCATCGCCAAGGTGGTCCGCGAGCAGCAGCCGGTCATCGTCAGCGACGCGGTGAACGACGCCGAGTTCAAGGCTTCGGCATCGGTGGTCAACCTGCGCCTCTTGAGCGTCATGTGCGTGCCGCTCACCGAGGCCGGCGAGCTCTTCGGGCTGATTTACTTGGGCTCGAACAAGGTCGTGAACCTCTTCGAGCCGCACATGCTCGAGGTGGTGACCGTTTTCGCGGCCCAGGCCTCGCTGCTCATCCGCAACGCCATGCTGCTCGACAACCTGCGCAGCGACAACGCCAACCTCCGCCAGGCCCTCGAGGAGAAGCGCTTCGGCGAGATCGTCGGCACCTCCGAGCGCATGCAAGACGTCTTCCGCAAGATCCGCAAGGTCGCGCCCACCGACGTCAGCGTGCTCGTCACCGGCGAGACCGGCACCGGCAAGGAGCTCATCGCCCGCGAGATCCACGAGCGCTCCGACCGCAAAGGCAAGCCGTTCATCGTGGTGAACTGCGGCGCCATCCCCGAGAACCTCCTCGAGAGCGAGCTCTTCGGCCACGTGCGCGGCGCCTTCACCGGCGCGGTGCAGACGCGCGACGGCCGCTTCCAAGCCGCCAACAAGGGCACCCTCTTCCTCGACGAGATCGGCGAGATGCCGGTCTCACTGCAGGTGAAGCTCTTGCGCGCCCTGCAAGAGAAGGTGGTCACGAAGGTCGGCGACACCAAGCCCGAGCAAGTCGACATCCGCATCGTCGCGGCGACCAACAAGAACCTCGACGAGGAGATCAAGCGCGGCGGCTTCCGCGAGGATCTCTACTACCGCCTGAACGTCGTCGGCATCCACCTGCCGGCACTGCGTGACCGCGGTGAGGACCTCATGCTCATCGGCCGCTACTTCTTGCGGCGCTACACCGACGAGTACGGCTCGAAGGTGAAGGGCTTCTCGCCTCAGGCGGTGATGCTCATGAAGAAGTATCACTGGCCGGGAAACATCCGTCAGCTCGAGAACCGCATCAAGAAGGCGGTCATCATGGCGGAGCGCGTGCAGCTCGCGCCCGAGGACATGGAGCTCTCCGACTCGGACCTGGCCCCCGTGGTCCCGCTCGCCCAGGCCAAGGAAGACTTCCAGCGCCAGTACATCAACGACGTCCTGGCCCGAAACAACGGCAACCGCACGAAAACCGCGCACGACCTGGGCGTCGACCCCCGCACCATCTTCCGCCATCTGGAGCGCGAAGACGGCGAAACCCCGGCCGACTGATGCGCTTGAATTGGCACACCGCGTGCTCGTCTAAGTTGGTGGTGATGTCGCTGTTGCTATGCGGGTCGGCGTGCCTTCTTCCGCCACCCATCGATGAGGAGGGTCCGGGCTTGAACCGGCGGCCGACTATCGATCCGACGCGACCAACCCGTGACGGCGAGCCGGTGCGACTCGACTGCAATCAGCGGACGAGCTTCTTTGCCAATGTCTTCGACGAGAACCTTCGCGATACGCTCTACTATCGTTTCTTCGTCGACTATTACCGCTTGGAGCCCGAGGATATCCTCGCGGTCACACCTGTCGAGCTGCTCCCCCGAACTACCGGAGCGCGCGTCGCGTCATTCGACCTCACAGTGAACAATCCGATCCTGCTCGAACGGCCCTCCGATGTGCATGTCGTCGAGCTCTTGGTCGCGGACAGGGAATTCGACGACTCGAATCCCGATGTCGATCCGTCATCGGTCGGACGTGTCGTCGTCGAAGGTGGTCTGACGGCGTCCTACACATGGTCCGTGTATCCTATCGAGTGCGACTGATGCGGTACCTATCTCGTCACACAAGCCGATTGACGCTCGCGATGGTGTTCGCGATGGCAGGCGCGTGTGGTTCCGACAAGGACAGCGGTCCCAAGGCGGGCGAATGTTTCACCAACGATGAGTGCGGTGGTGGCGCGTGCTTCCTCGGCGCCTGTGTCGACACAGGCGCAGGCTTGGGTCTCATCGACATCGACGTGCAGCCGCGCGACAACTCAGGGGCCCTTCGTCAGCGCTTGCAGCGTGTCTTCGACGTCGCGGCCGGCGCACAAGACTTGGTCCTTGCCAAGACGCTCAGCGTGGTCGGGACCATCAATCATATCGGTCCACCTCTGAACGGTACGGTGCGCGCCTATAGCATCGTTGGCGACAACTGCGAACCAACGGGCACGGACAACGTTCAAACCTACGACGGCTCGATCACCGACAACGGCGTGGCGATAACCATGGTGCCGGGACGCTATCGCATCGTGATCACGCCATCGACGACGACCCTACCGCGACCGCCGCTCGTCATTCCCAACAACGGCGAGTGTGGCGTCGAGGTCGTCGATGGTTTCCATCTCGATGCCCTCTACCCCAACGACGACGCGCTGGTGAACGTGCGAGGCAAGCTCCGCTATAGCCTCAACGACACGACCGGCGTCGCAGGCGCGCAGGTCACCGTGCGCACGTCGATCGGCAATGCAGAGATCTTCTCGGCCACTGTCGAATCGAGCGGCGATGGGAGCTTCTCGGTGCTCTTGCCCAACGGTGGCTCAAACTTCACCGTCGACGTGAAGGCTGGGAGCAACATCAATGTCCCGACCGTCACCTTTAGCGGCCTCACCCTCACGAATGAAACACTCGGCGATTTGAATCTGAGCGTTAGCGCGCTCGTCAGCGTCGCAGTGAACGTCGCTGACGAGGCCGGCGCGCCGGTTCCTGACGCAAGCATCGTCGTCAACGGCCAGGTCGGCTCGGGCACGATTCAACTCACGACCGCGTCCAATGCCAACGGCATAGCGACCATCAATCTACGCGCCGGCAGCTATAGCGTCGTAGCGCTCCCGCGCCGCACAGCGAGCGTGGGGCTTGCTCGCGCATCCCTAACCATCACCGATGGCACCGCGCAGGTTCAGCCACTCAATCTAGTTGCTCCGTCCAAGGCAATGGTCAGCGGCACGGTCTACAACGCCGCCGGCGAGGTAGTCGCCAACGCACGCGTCACCTATCGCTTGCGCAGCATCAAGGCCGAGCGCGACGTCACTGCGACCACCAGCAGCGATGGCGCCTACACAGTGCTGGTCGACACCCTGAGCCCCGCGCTTACGGAGACCAGCGCCGAGTTCGAGGTCACCGTCGAGCCGGCCACCGATAGCCGAGAAGCGCGCTATCGCGAGCTGGTACGGGCCGAACAAGCATCGCCCACACACGACATCGGTCTTTATCCCGTGAATTTCGCATACGGGCGCATCATCACCGCCGAGAGTACGATTCTTCCCCAGGCCGCATTGCTCTTCTACGCAAACCTCGGCGGCCCCGAGCCCGTCCTTCTGGGTGTCACACAGTCGACCGCGGACGGCGAGTTCACCGTACCGTTGCCATCCCCATCGTTCGCCCAGTAGACGCATGCCCGCCCCCAGGTCTCTGGTCGGCCTGCGCGACGATTTGCTCAAGGAAGTCACGAACCTCGCCTAGAGCAGTTGCGCGGAGCGCAGAGCAAACGCTCCATGAAAAAGCACGGTTCGCGAGAATCGGCGAGGAGACCTTCCGCCGACCTTCACACAGGCCGCAAGGCCGGGTCGGCGGAGAGCCGTCGCGGCAGCGCGCTCCATGAGCCAGCACAGGGAAATCGACTATTTCCATGAATTCATCGATTTCTGTTGCGGTCGCTCGTGCAATCTGAGATCTTCTCGATATACGGGAAGGCCATGCATGCGAGCTAATCCGCGTCGAATTGCTATTTTTACAGTACTCTTCGTGACGTTCACGACGAGTCGAGCAATAGCTGTCAATGCATTTGTCCCCGGAGCTCTCTGCAAGCAGCAGTCCGGAACATCAGCGCGCTACGATGCTGTGCCTTCGGTTTATTCGGTTTCGAGCCCAGGCACTTACTTTGTATGTCCACTATTGAGCGTGCACAGTACGAACGACATTCAGCACGTATACGTCGACCTCTATAAAGAAGGCTTCGCACAAGACCGTTTTAATCTGTGTATTGTGGATGTGAATGACACTATCGTGAGCTGTATCCAGAGGACATCCGTCACTCCAGGCCAACAACAGATCGCATGGACAAAACTTGGCCAAATGCCCACCGAGGGCAATATGGCGCTCTATACTTATATACAATCCGGCGCCTTGGGCAGCCGCAGCTACATAGAAAGCGTTCGCTATGACCAGTATTAGCCGCGGACATTTTCTCGCAGCAATACTCTTTTCCGCGGTCGCAGGGGGCGGAATTGGGGTTATAGCAACTCGCAGCTTGGCCGGAAGCAGTAACGCAATTGTCACGGAGACGTCGCCGAAGACGATGCCTACCGCTGGGCGAGGTGAAGAAAAGAACCAACAGCGAGAGGTAATTCACTTTGTCCCCACAACAGCGGCAACAGAGACTGCTCTCGGTGCCGAGCAGCCAACAGGGGAAATCGATGCCGACTCATTGCGTGAGCGACTTGGTGAAATGCGCGCGGAAGAATTTCGCACGGCTATGCCTACCAACGACGGTGTTGCGCGTGCCGCAAGACTGAAAGCTAAATTGGAGGCAGTTCTTAATGAAGATGCTGCAATCGACGAACTGAGTTGTAAGTCTTCAATTTGCAGGGTGACAATTTCTCGCGCGTTGTCTGGGCCTGCAAATAGCTATCAATGGGCAATGGCGCTCGGCGATGAGTTGCCACACGTCGATTTTACGGAAATTCGGAAGGTCGGCGAAGGCCAGCAGTACACCATTTACGCCTCAAATGAACCATCTGCACTCGTCCGCAACTAGGGAATGAGAGGGGATGTTATGCGTTCGCTAGTCATCGGCTTCGTTTGCGCGGTCTCTGGATTCATTTCATCAGAAGCAATTGCCGGCGAGCTCCTCAATGGCAATCTCTGCGTCTCAGCCACCGGCGCCGCAATTTCGCACCCAAATGGCTTTGACACAGGCACGGTATCGGGGACCGATACACTGGTCTGCCCGGCAATGTTGATAGGGAATCGTGGATATGGCGGACAAAACTTCCTTGTATACTATGAAAAAGTAGCCGCATCAGCTAGCCAAAGTTGTACGCTGTGTACGACTGACAAATACGGTAATCTGGTTGCCTGCGCTACTGGCACGCCCATCTCGACGACGGGGTCGAACTCACGCTCGTGGTTCAACACGCCCGCTTTCGGATCTACGGCAGGCGGCTTTTCTTTGACCTGTACAGTATCTTCCCCTTCGCCTGGCGTTACGGATCGAGTAACTGGCTATCGTCCGGTGGAGAGCATTGCCGGCGATGATACGCAAGCAAGAACACATCTGACGGGCCATGCCTGTGTTTCTCAGGGCGCGACACCTTACTATGACGGCTCTGGCTACATCTCAAATTCCGGTGCACCGGCCACTATCGCTTGTCCGAACAATGCACGATTTAATGGTTATCTCTACGCTAGGACCTTGCGGATGTATAAGAACTCGGCGAACTACAACACCATTTGCCAACCCCAGATCTGCCCTTATAATCCGTGCCCGTCAGTCGTCATTCCGCGTGGTAGTCCTCGATATGAGACTGTGGACGTGACTTTTCCCGTCTACGGAAGTGGGGGATTATCTACCGGGGGCTTTACCTGCAGTCTTGCAGAGGGTGACAGAATTTTATCCTACAAGTTTTCCCAATAGCGTCACCTGAGTCTGCGAGCCCTACTGTCATAATCTATACTGCTGTCTCGGAATAAACGCCGACATTGGTCAACCCTTTCCTCCGGCCGGCACTTGGTGGCCTGGGCCATT
>JBDHVB010000022.1:0-35075 GCA_039809465.1 Myxococcota bacterium | reverse complement strand
CGCCGGCCTGGTCGCGGCCGAGAAGGGGCACGGGGGCGGCTGGATGATCGCGGCGCCGCTCGCCAGCATCACCATGCGCGACATCTACGAGGCGCTGGGCTCGCCCGAGCCCTTTGCCATGGGCAATCGCACGGAGTCGCCGGGCTGCCTCGTCGAGCAGGCCGTGAACGCGGCCCTCGCGGAGGCTTTTCGCGATGCCGAGCAGCTCCTGCTCGATCGCTTCGGCGCCGTCACCCTCGACCAGCTCGCGCGCGATTTCCATCGCCGCATGAAACAACACGGAGGCGCGTGGAAGCATGAGCATGCAATGTGACGTGGTCATCGTTGGGGGCAGCTACGCAGGTCTTTCAGCGGCGATGATGCTGGCGCGTGGCCGCCGCGACGTGGTGATTCTCGACACCCGCGCGCCGCGCAATCGCTTCGCGGCGCACGCGCATGGCTTCTTCGGCCAGGATGGCGCCACCCCAGCCGCCATGCTCGAGGCAGGGCGTGAGAAGGTGCTGGCGTATCCCACCGTGCGCCTGCTCCAAGACGCGGCCAGCAACGCGCGTGGGCGCGACGGAGAGTTCAGCGTCGACACGCTCGAGCACGGCACGCTCACCGCCCGCAAGCTCGTGCTCGCCTACGGTGTGTCGGATGTTCTGCCCGAGATCCCGGGCCTCGCCGAGCGCTGGGGCAAGACCGTGGTGCACTGTCCGTACTGCCACGGCTACGAGCTCACGGGGCCCCAGTCGGTGCTCGCGGTCTCGCCCATGTCCGCGCATCAAGCGATGCTCATCACGGAGTGGGGGCCAACCACGCTCTTCACCAACGGCATCGCGCTCGAGCCTTCGATTCTCGCTGAGCTGCAGCGGCGCAAGGTGACGGTCGAGCCGGCCAAGGTCGTGGGCATCGAGGACGCCGCGACGGTGCGGCTCGCGGATGGCCGCATGTTGCCGATGGCCTCGCTCTACGTCGCGACGAACGTGAAGCAAAACAGCCCCATCGGCGCGCAGCTGGGCTGCGCCTTGGACGAAGGCCGCTTCGGGCCGTACCTGCGCACCGACGCCATGAAGGTCACGAGCGTCCCCGGCGTGATGGCCGCGGGCGACATCACCCGCGAGATGCACAACGCCACGTTTGCTACAGCGGACGGTGTCATGGCTGGAGCGTCGGCGCACCGCGAGCTGGTGTTTGGGGCGCCGTGAAGAGCACCCGGCAGCTCAGAAATCGACGAAGCCGTTGAGCGCCAAGATGTGCCGCATCTGCTGGGGCGCCGTGAGGTCGATGTACTGGTTCAAGTAACCGACCTCGATGCGTACGCCGGCAGGCAGCCAGAACGATGGGCCGGCGAACACGCGGTTCTGGTCGAGCCCGAAGCGCTGCCAGCGCCTGCCGTCGTGGTTCTCGGCGTGGTTCAGGTCGATGAAGACCTCGTCCCACAGCGAGATGCCGAAGTGCTCGGTGGCGCGCCATAGCAGACGCACGAATTCGCGAAAGCGGACGCCGACGTCGCTGCTGTTGCCCGGGCGGAAGCGTTGCTCGAGGCGCGAGCGCGAGAACAACGACAGCTTGCCGCCGCTGTTCCAGGTGAGCTGCTGCCAGATGCGGTGCTCGTCCGTCATGTCGGCGTCGTCGTCGCTCCAGGCGGGCGTCCAGGCGTACGCGAGATAGAGCGAAAACTGATCGTTGAGCTTGCGCATGACGCCGGGCCGCAGCAGCACCTGAGCGGTGTCGAAGTCATGGTAGAAGCGGCCGTTGGCGTCGAAGTAGAGCGCCCAGTTCTCGCTGAGCGCCTTGTGGACGGCGACCGACGTCCAGGTTTGATAGCTCTGATCGATGGCGAGCGCGGCGCTGGGAAGAGCGAGCCCGAGGAGGAGGATGACGATACGCATGCTGCAAACCTACGGCGGGGTGACCTCGAGCTTGGTGTCGTCGACCGGCATCACCGTGGCGCCAATGCACCCACGGCCGCTGCCGGCGTAGAGCGCCGCGCCCGAGACACGAACAATCGTGTGCCGCACGTCGTACATGGATTGCAGCTTCTTGGCGACGTCTTCGGCGCGTGACAGCGCGTTGCCGTGCGTCACGCCGATCCAGGCGGGTTTCCCCAGGGGGACGTACTTCTCGAAGTACTCCGCGAAGCTCGCGACGACATCGCCGCCGACGGGCATCGTGCCCATGCTCTTCGCTTCGCCGTCCACCATGCGGAGCACGGGGAGAACGTTGAGGAAGGTCGCCGCCATCGCCTTGATCGCCGCCATACGGCCATTGCGCTTGGCGATCTCGAGCGTCGCCGGGATCAGGAGCTGGCACGCGCCCGCCGCGAGCCGATGGGCTTCATCGAAGACGGCGCTGGCGCTGGCGCCTTGTTGCGCGGCCGCGGCGCAACGGATGGCGATGAGACCTCCACCCAGGTCCACGAGTCCGCTATCGACGACGCGAATGTAGGCGTTCTTCAGCGCCGGGCTGTCCTTGACGGTGCGCGCGGCGGAGATGGCGGCGTCGTACGAGCTGACGATCTTACGCGAGCCCGTGACGATGAGGATGTCGCGGTCGCGCTTGAGGAGAGGCGTAAGGAGGCTGATGAACTCGGCGGCCGACGAGCCGAGGACATTGGGGAAGACCTTGGCGGTCTTGAACCATTCTTCGATTTGTTCAAGCCGCACGTCGGCGACGTCGTGGTGCACGCCATCCACGGAGATGCGCTGCGGCGTCATCACCATGCCCAAGCGCAAGGAGAGGACCGGTGGAATGTTCAGACCCGAGGGACTGCAGACGATCACGGGGAAACTCTAACTCATCCGTAGGGGTAAACCGCGCATTGCGTCATCTGAGCTTGCACGCGAGGCGCAAACAAGGTTAGCGTTCTATCCGAGCATCATCCAAGACTGGTGTAGCAAATCAGTTTGCCGCATTCGTCTTGGATACGGGTTGTAGGGCGTAGTTGTCCTCACGGAGACGTGTAGTGGACAGCAATCAGGGTATGACCAAGAGCGGCCTCATTCAGGCGGTCGCTCAGCGTTTTTCGCATCTCCGCGCGACCGACGTCGAGATCGTCGTCAACACGATCTTCGACGCCATGACGCAGGCACTCCGTGCCGGCGATCGCATCGAGATCCGCGGCTTCGGCAGCTTCTCCGTCCGTCACCGACGATCGCGGACGGGGCGCAACCCGAAGACGGGCCACGCGATCGCGGTACCGGAGAAGCGTGTGCCGTTCTTCACCGTTGGCCACGAGCTTCGCGAGCGCGTGAACAACGGCCGCCTTGGCGGGAACGGCAACGGCTCACCGAACAGCGGTTGAGCGCGCCCCCAAGGTTGTCAGGCCCCTTTGTTAGGGTTGGGCAATCATGGGTGCAACTGACGGCCTGAGCAGTGCGACAGACGGCGGGGTGGGCGATCGCAAGATCACGCCCATGCTGCGCCAGTTCCTCGATGCCAAGGCCGACGCGCCTGCGGACGCCATCCTCTTTTTCAGGATGGGCGACTTTTACGAGACGTTCTTCGACGACGCGAAGACCGCGGCGCGAGAGCTCGATCTCACGCTCACGTCACGCGACAAGAGCTCCGACGAGCCCGTGCCCATGGCGGGCGTTCCCCATCACGCGGCGCAGGGCTACATCGCGCGCTTGGTCGAGCGTGGCTTCTCGGTCGCCATCTGCGATCAGATGGAAGATCCCAAGACCGCCAAGGGCATCGTCAAGCGCGGCATCACGCGCGTGGTCACGCCGGGCACCGTCTGCGAAATCGAGGCGCTCGACCCAGGCGCGGCGGCGTATCTCGCGTCGGTCGTCTTGGTGCGCGACGAGGCTGTGCTGGCGCTGCTCGACCTGCTGGCGGGCGAGGTCCTGATGACACGCGTTCCTCAGGCGCAGCTCGGCGACGAGATCGCCCGAATGGGCGCGCGCGAGGTGGTCGTGGTTCCGGAGGGGCTCGCCGCGGTGTCGGCGCTCGTCAGCAGCGCGCTCCCGGTCCGCAGCTGCGAGACGCTCCCCGAGAAGGGCTCGTGGAAGGCCATCTTTGGCGGCTTGCCGTCAGGCCTCGCCGAGGACGAGCTCGCCGTGTGCATGGCCGTCCGCTATGCCGAACGCACGCAGCGCCGTCCGCTCAAGCACATCATGCCGCCGCGCAGCTACCGCATCGCCGACTACGTGGTGCTCGACGAAGCGACGCGCCGTAACCTCGAGCTGACGCGCACCCAGCGCGACTCCGAGAAACGCGGCTCGCTCCTCTGGCATCTCGACCGTTGCCGCACCGCGCTGGGCTCGCGCACCTTGCACCAATGGCTGCTCTTTCCGTTGCGTGAGCGCGCGGCCATCGAGCGGCGTCAGGGCGCGGTGGCCGTGTTCAAGGCCGAGCGCACCGTCCGCGAGAAGACCCAGGCCGCTCTCGAGGGCGTGCGCGACATCGAGCGCTTGGTGGGGCGCGTCGCGGTGGGGCGGGCGACGCCGAAAGATCTCGGCTTGCTGCGTCTCTCGTTGGGGCGCCTCCCAGAAGTGAAGCAAGCAGCGGCCGGCATGAAGGCCTATCTCGGCGCCGCTTGGGCCGAGGCCGATGTCGTCTCCGACTTGCAGCACTTGCTCTCCCGCGCGCTCGTCGACGACCCACCATTCGCGACCAACGAGGGGGGCATCTTCGCCAAGGGCTTCGACAAGGACCTCGACGTCCTCATCGAAGCGTCCACCGAAGGACACGGCTTCCTCGACGAGCTCGAGAAGCGCGAGCGCTCGCGCACCGGCATCACCAACCTCAAGGTCCGCTATAACCGCGTCTTCGGCTACTACATCGAGATCACCAAGGCGAACCTCCATCAGGTGCCGGCTGATTACGTGCGCAAGCAAACGCTGGTGGGCGCCGAGCGCTTCATCACGCCCGAGCTCAAGACGTACGAGGACCGCGTGCTGGGCGCCGATGAGCGCCGCCGCACCCGCGAGCAGGCGCTGTTCGAGTCGCTGGCCGCGGAGCTCGGCGGCTTCACGGCGCGGCTGCGTGCCATCTCCCGTCTGGTCGCCGAGACCGACGCGCTGGCGTCGCTCGCGCAAGTGGCCGACGAGTGCCGTTACGTCCAGCCCGAGCTCAGCGACGCGCCGGTGCTCGAGCTCACCCAGAGTCGCCATCCCGTCATCGAGCGCTTGCTGCCGAACGGCGAGCGCTTCATCGCCAACGACGTGAAGCTCGACGCGGCGACGCGGCAGCTCCTGGTGGTCACTGGGCCCAACATGGCCGGTAAATCGACCATCATGCGGCAGGTCGGCCTCACGGCGTTGCTCGCGCATGTCGGCTCGTTCGTGCCCGCTCAGAAGGCCGTGGTCGGCCTGTGCGACCGCATCTTCACGCGGGTAGGGGCCTCCGACAACCTGGGTCGCGGCCAGTCGACCTTCATGGTCGAGATGCTCGAGACCGCGACCATCCTCAAGACCGCGACCGCCGCATCGCTGGTCCTGCTCGACGAGATCGGCCGCGGGACCAGCACCTTCGACGGGGTCTCGATCGCCTGGGCGGTTGCCGAGCACGTGCACGACGCGCTCGGGTGCCGCGCCATGTTCGCCACTCACTATCACGAGCTCACCGACCTCACGCGCGAGCGGCCGCGCATCGTCAACGTCTCGGTCGCCGTCAAAGAGAGCGGCGGCACCATCGTGTTCTTGAGGCGCCTGGTCGACGGCGCGGCGAACCGCAGCTACGGCATCCAAGTGGCGCAGCTCGCCGGCGTACCCGAGGCGGTGCTTGGCCGTGCCCGCGAGATCCTCACGAACCTCGAGAGCGGCGAGCTCGACAGCAAGGGCATGCCGGTCCTCGCGTACAGCAAGCGCGACCGCAAGGAAGCCTCGGGCCAGATGACGTTGTTCGCGGCACCGCGGGCCACGCCGTCGGCGGTCGAAGAGGAGCTCAAAGCCATCGACCCGGTGAACGTCACGCCCATGCAGGCGCTGGCGCACCTCGAGCGCTTGCGCGGCATGCTCAGCAGCTAGGCCGGTTTTTTGGCCATTCCGATCGGCGGGCTTAAGGTCGCGGGATGCTGGCCTTGGTCGTCGCTGTAGCCTTGTCTGCCTCGCCTCAGAGCGACGCGCACAAGAGCTACGAGGCGGCGCGTGCCAGCTACTACAGGCTCAAGGCGAACAGCGCCGGCCAGAAGCTGCGGCACAACTGGCTGCGCGCCATCGCGAGCTTCACCGCGGTGGCCGAGGACTATCCCAAGAGCGAAGAGGCGGCGCGCGCGCTCTACACCGCCGCCGAGCTGTGGAACGATCTGTCGGCCATTTCACGCCTGTCGTCCGACGCCGACCAGGCCTTGTCCAACTACGAGCGCGTGGCGAGCGAGCACCCCACCAGCAGCCTCGCCGACGACGCCTTGTTCGCGTCCGCGCTCATGTACCATGCGCGCCGCCACGACGAAGACAAGTCCGCTCGAGCGGTCAAGCAGATCCTCGACGCGCACCCGACCGGTGACATGGCGCCCAAGGCGCGTGAGCTCCTCGCGCGGCTCACGCAGGCCGGCGTGAAGCCCGCCGCCACGGAAGAGACGACGGCCAAGGTCGTGGGGCGCCGCGAGAACGAGAGCGGCAAGAGCAAGCTGCTCGAGGTGAAGCGCTGGAGCAATCCGACGTACTCACGTATCGCCGTGACGCTCGGCGGCGCGGCTCAGGCGCGCAGTGGCTGGCTCCCCGCCGAGAAGCCAGGGGCGCCGCGGGCGCTCATCGTCGACATCAGCCCGGCGCAGCTCCCCGAGGGAGGCCTGCAGCTGCCGTCCGCCGAGGACACGCTGGTCACCAAGGTGACGGCCGAGCCACGCAACGACACCACCGTGCGCCTGACCCTGACTCTTTCGCGCGCGGCCAAGCAGCGCATCATGGTGCTCGAGAATCCCTATCGCGTCGTCATCGACGTGAACGATGACGAGCCCACGTCTGGCGCGAAGCCGGCGGCCGTCGCGGCGCCCGCGGTGAAGCGCGGTAAGTCGGTGGTCGTCATCGATCCGGGGCACGGCGGCAAGGACGTGGGCGCGACCGGGCCGGGTGGGGCGCGCGAGAAGGACGTGGCCTTGGCCATCGCCAAACAGACGGCCGAGCAGCTGCGCGCCGCCGGCATCGACGTGGTGCTCACCCGCAACGACGACACCTTCATCTCGCTCGAGGAGCGCACCGCCATCGCGAACAAGGCCGACGCGGACTTCTTCGTGTCGATCCACCTGAACGCGACCAAGAGCGGCACCGCGCGCGGCGTCGAGACCTACTACCTCGACACCACCAGCAACCGCTACGCGCTGCGCCTCGCCGCCCGTGAGAACCGGGTCAGCGAAGACCGCGTCAGCGACACCGAGCTGGCGCTCGCCGACGTCGCCACCAAGGCGGCCGTGCGCGAGGCCAAGAAGCTCGCGGTCAAGGTGCAGAAGAACGTCTTCGAGGCCGCGCGCAACCAAGACCTCGCGGCGCGTGACCTGGGCGTGAAGAGCTCGCTGTTCTACGTGCTCCTGGGCGCGCGCATGCCTGCCGTGCTCGTGGAGGCGGGCTTCATCTCGAACGCCGCCGAAGAGAAGCTCCTGGTGAGCGCGGCGTATCAGAAGCGCCTCGCGAAGGCGATTACGCAGGCGGTTCAGGTGAGCGTCGAGTCGCCAGCGCCAAAGACGCCAGGCAAGAGCGAGGCCGTGGCCAGCACGGGTGGCGGCAACAAGACCGTCAGTCGCAGTGCCACTACCACTGCCGGTGGCCACAAAGCCGTCAGCAGCAGCGCCGCTACCACTGCCAGTGGCAACAAAGCCGTCAGCAGCAGCGCCGCTACCACTGCCAGTGGCAACAAGGCC
Organism: Myxococcota bacterium; assembly: GCA_039809465.1. GTDB lineage: Bacteria > Myxococcota > XYA12-FULL-58-9 > XYA12-FULL-58-9 > JALHOP01 > JALHOP01. The sequence goes on along the minus strand of JBDHVB010000022.1, from coordinate 27,292 downwards.
GTCAGCAGTAGTGCCGTTGCCACTGCCGGTGGCAACAAGACCGTCGGCGGCGGTGCCGTCGCCACCAAGGGAGTTGGCGGCAAGACCGCCGCGGCGCACGAGACGCTTGCGGTTGCGTCGCCGCGCCAGAAGTGACCTAAGCAGTCAGGTGAAGCGCCTTTGCCTCGCTGTCTTGCTGTCGTCGTGTGCTTGCAGCTCCAAAGCGGGCTTCGATGGCGACGCGGCCAGCGCCTTGAAGCTGCTCGAGCGCGAGGGCCAGGTCGTCGACACCGGGCTCGGCGGTGGCGCTGTCCGCTATCTCGGATACACCGTCACGCCGGCGCTCGGCGCGCCCGGCACGAGCATGAGCCTCGCGCATTACTGGGCGTGCGAGAAGCCGCTCGAGCGCGACTATCAGGTGTTCGTGCACTTCCTCCTCGATGGCGCCGCTGGCTGGGTGAAGAACGGTGACCACGCGCCGGCGCTCGCGACCACGGCGTGGCGGCCCGGGATGGTCGTCGTCACGCGCCACGACGTGAAGCTCCCCGACTATCTGCCCGGCGATGCGCTCGATATGCGCGTCGGCTTGTTCGCGGGGGAGCAGCGCCTGCCGGTGGATGAACGTGCATCGGTGGATGAACGTGCATCGGTGGATGGACGTGCATCGGTGGATGGAGGTGCTCCGGTGGATGGGCGCGCCCGAGATGACGGCACCCGGCGTCTACGCGCTGGCCGCATCGCGGTCGCGGGCACACCGCTCCCCAAGCCGACCTACGAGGCACGGCGCATGGGCGTTGCGCCGATCATCGACGGCCAGCTGGAGGACGCAGCGTGGAAGGGCATGCCGGCCATCGCGGGCTTCACCAAGAGCCGCGGCGACGCGCCGGCGCGCGTGCAGACCAACGTGGTCGTCGGCTGGGACGACGCGAACCTCTACGTGGCGTTCACGACCCACGACCCCGACATCCGCGGCACCATGACCAAGCACGACGAGCCCATTTACCGCGAGGAGACGGTCGAGATGTTCATCGCCGCCGGCGAGCCCGGGGCGTACATCGAGCTGCAGTCGAGCCCGCGGGGCGTGACCTTCGATGCGTCCTTCGCGGGCGGCGCGCGGCGCAACATGAAGACGGCTTATGATGCCGACTTCGAGGCCGCGTGCGTCATGAAGGGCACCATCGACGACCCCACGGACACCGACGAGGGCTGGTCCTGCGAGTGGCGCGTGGGCCTTGCGAGCATCCCCGGCGCCACCGTGCCGCCCACCCCCGGGAGCAGCTGGCGCGTGAACTTCTTCCGGGTCGCCAAGGACTCGCCGCGACACGCTGGCAGCAGCGGCGCTGGCGAAGACGATCGTCTCGTAGGCGACGAGAGTGCCTGGTCGCCACCGCTCATGGGGGATTTTCACAATCTCGAACGCTTTGGTACGCTGGTATTTCGAGCGTCAGTAGGGGATGTAGAGCACGCGCGATGAGCACCACGCCCTCCGAGCAAGCGAGTCGAGACATTGCAGCCGCCTTGGCCGACCTTCGTGGCCGGCGTGACCAGGTGGTTGCCGATCTCGACGAACGTATCGGGCAGCTCGAGTCCCTGGCTGGGCAACTCGAGCAAGGCCAGGCCGATCCACGCCAGGTCCAAGAGCGCGTCCGCCGTCTCATCGGTGACAAGTCGCCCAACCCGGCGGCGCGCGTCATGCGTGCTGGCCGCACCCAGATCGGCATGCGTCTGTCCGGCGAGCACACGCCAGTCGGCCCGCCAGCCACCCTCGGCGTCCGCCTTGGCGGACCATCGAGCGCCATGGCGCAGGCCACGCTGAACCGGGCGTTGGGGGCGGTCGATCAGCGTGTCGTCGGCGTCCTGTCGATGTCGCTCCCGCGTGACGAGGCCCGCCTCGAGCTCGCCGCGCTCCGCCGCCTGCGCCGCAGCCTCGACGAGCACATGCAGTCGATCCCCGAGGACGTCGTGCTGGTGCAAACCCTGGTCGAGCACGCCGATGACGCGATCGCCGTGGTCACCGATCTCGAAGGCGGCGGCCAGTCACGGGCGCGCCGCTTGCTTGAGTACACCCGCGAGCTGGTCTCGCAGGTCACCGCCCTCGGCGGCAACGCGGCCGGCATGAAAGAGTCGATCCAACGCTCGCGCGCGCAGAACGAGCAGGGCAACACCGCGCAAGCAGTCAGCGACGCCGTCAGCCTGTTCACGCGCCTGCAGACCGAGTTAGCCCGCCGCTCGCCCACCCAAGCCTCGACGATGCTCGACGAGCTCGTCCGCTAGGCCAGCCGCGACCTTTTGCCTCTATGGGGCGCGTGGCCGGGCCGCGTAGACAGCCTTCGTGAGCATCCTGGAGATCTCCATGAAGCGTGCTGTGCCGTTCGTTCTTTTGGTTTGTGCTGCCTGCGGTGACGACTCCGAGCCGCAGGCCTTCGCGCTGCGGTTTGCCGCGGTCGCGAATGGTGTCGAGGTGGGTTGCACGAGCGAGATGACTGGGCTCGGCGCGGCAGGGACCGCGAGCGCCTCCATCTCGGATCTGCGCTTTTACGTGAGCAACGTCCAGGCTCTCGACGAGGACGGTAACCAGGTCGCAGTCGACCTCGCCAGGAATGAGTTTCAGTACGAGGGCACCGGCGGCAAGGTCGCGCTCATCGATCTCACCGGCAGCACCGAGGGCGCTTGCAGCGGCACCGCTATCGCGTTCGCCGAGGGCACGGCGCGCGTCAACGACGTGCTCACTGGCGTGGCCGCCATCGACGACATCCGCACGCTGCGCTTCGACGTGGGCGTGCCCCAGGCGCTCATGCGCGCGGTCATCGCCAGCACCACCGAGGAGGGGGCGCCGTCGCCGCTCGGTGAAATGTACTGGTCGTGGGCCAGCGGTTACCGGCACTTCGTGATGAACCTCGCCTTGAGCACGCCGAGCGGTCCGGGCGAGGGCTACGTGCACCTGGGGAGCCGTGATTGCGGCAGCGCTGGCCAGAAGGCGCTCAGCGACCGCGAGAGCTGCGGCTTCGTGAACACGCCGGCGGTCGAGCTCGCGGTGGATGGGCTGAGAGACCGCGTGGTCCAGCTCGACATCCCGACCATCCTCGCCGAGCTCGCCTTCAGCGCGCCGGTCATGGACATGGAGACCATGGAGACGACCGGCGAAGCCCCAGGCATCGCCTGCCACTCGGGACCAACACAGGCGGACTGCGCGCCGATCTTCGCGAGCTTCGGCCTCGACCTCGCGACCGGCACGGCCGACGCCAGCGCCGACCAGGTCTTCTCCATCCGCTGATGCAGATGAAGGCGTGGTGGTCGGCATGGGCGGTGGCCTTGGTGGCGCTCGCGGCTTGCGGTGGCGGCCCCGAGCACGCACCAGCCGGCGACTCCGCCGACGCCGAGCTACGCGCGCTCCTGCACTTGCCCGCGAGCTTCCAGATCCCGTTCATCCCGCCTGAGAACCCGCCCACGGCGGCGAAGATCGAGCTCGGCCGGCGCCTGTTCCACGAGCGGCGCCTGAGCGTGAACGGCGGCCAGGCGTGCGTCGATTGCCATTTGCGATCTCTCGCCTTCAGCGACGGCAGGCCACGGCCCGCTGGCACCACCGGCGTCACGCTCAAGCGCAACAGCCAGGGCCTCGCGAACGTCGCCTACAACGCGAGCTACACCTGGGCGAGCGACGGGCTCCTGACCCTCGAGCAGCAGATCCACATCCCGCTCACCAGCGACAACCCCATCGAGCTCGGCCTCACCGACGGTGTCCGCGATAGCATCCTAGCAGGCCTCGCCGACACATACGGCGACGCCTTCCGCGAGGCCTTCCCGGAGAGCGACGGGAGCATCACGTTGAGCCGCGTCATCTTCGCACTCGCGAGCTTTTGCCGCACCCTCACGAGCTACGGCAGTCCGTACGACCGCTATCTCGAGGGCGACACCAGCGCACTCACCCAAGAGCAGCAGCTCGGCGCGGAGCTCTTCTTCGGCGAGCGCTTCGAGTGCTTCCACTGCCATAACGGAGCGCTCATGGGCGGCAGCTACCGCGACCGCAACGACGCCGAGCCGCGCCTGTCATTCTTCAATAACGGTCTCTACAACGTGGACGGGGAGGGCAGCTATCCGGCGTACGACCAAGGGCTCTACGACGCCACCGGCAACCCGGATCACCGCGGGCTGTTCCGCGCGCCGAGCTTGCGCAACGTCGCCTTCACCGCGCCGTACATGCACGACGGCACCATCGCGACGCTGCGCGAGGTGGTGCAGCACTACGTCGCGGGCGGCCGCGTGATCGCCTCCGGCCCCAACGCCGGTGATGGGCGGACGAGCCCGCTGAAGTCGGGCCTCGTGCGTCCGTTCACCGCGACCCCCGCGGAGATCGACGCGGTCGTAGCATTTCTTAATGCTCTCTCGGACCTGTCGTTCATCACCGACAGTGACGTGGCCGTCTCGGCGGAATGAAGCAGGTGACGCGATCGTTGCGTCAGTGGCGATCGTGTCACTGGCCGCCCACACGTACGTAAAACCTGTGTTCTGACGCGGCACGCCAACGTTCTTCGATTGCACCCGTTTTTGGCGCTGCTTATAGTCCTGGGACGTCGCGAGGGGCCTCGATGCTGGATGATCACACGCCGCGCTCCCCGCGTCCCAAGGAATCACAGGAAGCGGCGCGTCACGAAGGCGATGCCGACACCCCAACCGAGATGCAGACGAGCTCCGCCACAGCAGCAGCCGCTAAAGCGGACGACAAGGCCGGGCCTCTCGGCGGTATTCCGCGCGATCTGCTGCGCGACGCCTCGGCGATCCCGCGCCTGGCGGATCTCGCGGCGCTGCGCGTCTTGCTCACCGGCGAATCGGTCATCGACGGCGGCCGCGCCTGGTTCCGTTCGCGCGAGTCGGTCGACGAGTTCCTGCGCCTGTCGGGCTACGACACCGACAACCCGCTCGACATGGCGCGGCTCCAGGAGCTGCACGAAGACGCGGTCGCGTACCTCACCGACGTCCACGGCTACAAGCTCCCGGCCGACGTCGAAGAGCCAGCCGACATCCACGACCTGTTTCTCATCGCCTCGTTCGGCCCGCAGCGCCTGCGCCGTCCGGCCTGCATGACCCTCAAGGTCATGCACATCATGCAGCACATCGCCGGCCGTGAGCTCGCCTTCAACATGCCCATCTCCGAGGCCGAGCTGCTCGACCGCTTGAACCAGAAGGTCTTCGGCCTGGTCGACCGCATGCGCGCGCAGAAGATGGGTGTGCGTGAGTTCGCCGCCGGCAAGAAGACGCGCAACTCGCTGGTCACCAAGCTCCTCGCCAAGCGCGACACGCTGGCCACGCACATCTTCGACCGTCTCCGCTATCGCGTCATCTTCGACAGCCGCGAGAACATCGTGCGCGCGCTGCTCCTCATGATCCGCGAGCTCTTCCCGTACAACTACGTGGTCCCCGAGCAGTCGCTGAACGGCATCATCGTCCCGTCCGACTTGGCGCGCGTCCTCGAGCTGCCCATCGACGTGGTCGAGGCGTGCTGGGGTGGGGCGTCCGACCAGATCGGCGTCGACGGCCAATCGCCGACGCCGCAGAACGAGTTCTCCGGCAAGACCTACCGCTGCGTGAACTTCGTCGCCGACATCCCGATCCGCATCGACGATCTGGCGCCCGACGAGGCTCCGGCCATCGCCTACGTGCAAGCCGAGATCCAGCTGGTCGACGTCGACACCGAGCGCGCCAACAGCGCCGGCGAGAACGCCCACCCCCGTTACAAAGCCCGCCAACGCGAGCGCGTCCAGCGCCGCCTCGCCGCCGGCGCCGACTCCTGGCTCGAGAGCGCCGTCAACGACGACGAGGGCTGAGGCTCCCATCTCCACGGAGAGCCAGTCCGCTTTGCTCGATCCGCATGGTCGCCACGGCGAACAAGGCTCGCCCTCGTGCGAGCGGCGCAGACGACCTCACAGCGGCCGCGCACCATGGCGCTCGACTCCCGCGCGGAGCCACATCATCGCCGCAACGCCGAATCATCGATACGCTGCGGCATCTGGCGTTCAGGCTCCGCGTTGCCTCTGCGGAACCTGAAATGAGCGTCGCCCCTGCGACGCGATCACTAACCCAGCTTGTTGAACGCGAGCACCATGCGCGAGACGCGGCGGCTGGCGTTGCGGGCGTGGACGACGCCCTTCGAGGCGGCCTTGCGGATCTCGCGGGTCGCCGAGGCCAACGCCTCTTCGGCTTTCTTCTTGTTGCCGCCGGCGAGGCTCTCACGGAAAGCCCGGATGGCGCCGCGCACCTTGCTGCGGCGGGCGGTGTTACGGGCCGCGCGCTTCACCGATTGACGAGCGCGCTTCTCTGCTGACTTATGGGTTGCCACGATCTCGACTCCAATGGGCAGGAAAGCCCACAGGGCCTCCGGCATCTTACGAGGGGCGCGCGTCTATCAAAGCCCGAGCGCGCCTGTCAACCAAAGACCCCCGTGGCGATGATCTCACTGCGGCGCGGCAACCAGGAGCTGGAACATCAGGTCACGCAAGGCGAGCAGCTTCTCGAGCGCCTCCTGGCGCGCCGCGGGCTCCTTGGGGCGGTGGATGGTGTCGTCGAGGTCATAGCGCAGGCTCACGTGGATGGTGCGCTTGCCGTGCTTCAGGGTCACCTCGGTGTAGCGCCCCTCGACGAGCTTGGGCGGCGGCCAGGGCTTGGGGAACGCCTTCTCGGCCGCGGCCAAGGCTTCGGCGATCCGCGGGAGGTCGGCGGCGCTGACGGTGAAGCGCTTTGCCGTGTCGCGGTCTTCCGGCCCGGCCAGGCGGCCGCTGCTGGTGCTGGACATGGTCATGCTGTCCCCCGCGAGCGTCCAGGTGACTTTGCTCGAGCTCGCGTCGCGTGACATCTCGCCGCTGCTCCAGTCGAGCGTGAAGTCCGTGTCCGCTGAAACGGAAGGCAGAACGAACGCCAAGAGGGCCACGGCGGAGACGATCATGCAGGTAGCTTATCGATCTATGGCCCCGCCGATCTATATGATTTAACGGCGCCGCGTCATGAGCAGCCTCGCCCGCAACGCCGGCATCGTCAGCTTCTACACGATGCTCAGCCGCATCACCGGGCTCGCGCGTGACACCATCTTCCTGCACATCTTCGGCGCGAACCACGCGAGCGACGCGTTCCTGATGGCCTTCACCATCCCGAACGTCTTCCGCAACCTGGTGGCCGAGGGCGCTCTCACGGTGGCCTTCCTGCCGGTCTTCAAGCGCGCCGAGAAGGAGGGTGGCGACGAGGCGGTTCGGCGCTTGATGAGCCAGGCGCTGGCGGTCTTCCCGCTGCTCGCGACGCTGGTCTCGGTGCTCTGCATCATCTTTGCGACGCCGCTCGTGCAGATGTTCGCCTCGGGCTTCAAGGCCATCCCCGGCAAGTTCGAGCTCACCGTCCTGCTCGTGCGCTGGATGTTCATGTACCTCGCGCTCGTGAGCTTCGTGGCGCTCACCATGGGCGCCTTGAACGCGCGCGGCTACTTCGCCTCGTCGAGCGCATCGCAGCTCATTTTCAACTGCGTCCACATCGGCTTCATCATCACCGCGGCGCGGCTCGTCGACCCACCCATGCTGGGAGTGGCGTTCGGCGTGCTCACCGGCGGCGTGGCCCAGGTCATCGTGCAGATCGTCGCGCTGAAACAGGCGAAGCTCTGGGTGAAGCCGCGCCTCGAGCTCGGTCCCGAGGTGCGGCGCATCTTGAAGCTCATGGGCCCAGCGGTGGCATCGCTCGCCATCTATCAGCTCAACGTCGCGGCCCTGCGCTCCTTCACCAGCCACCTCGACGAGGGCGCGGTCACCTTCCTCTACAGCGCCGATCGCTTCTTCCAGCTGCCGCTGGGCGTCTTCGCGGTCGCCATCGCCACGGCGTCGTTGCCGGCGCTCAGCGAGGCGTTGAACAGCGGTGGCAAGGAGAAGCTCACCGCGCAGTTCCGGCAGTCGGTGCACCTCAACAACTTCATCACCATCCCCTCGGCCTTCGGGCTCATCGTGCTGGCGCTGCCGATCACCGCCACCATCTCGCAGCACGGCCACTTCACCCACGAAATGTCGCTCAAGACCGCCGAGGCGCTCGTCTGGCTCGCCGCGGGGCTCGTCGCGGTCGCGAACATCCGCATCGCGAGCCAGGTCTTCTTCGCGCTCCAGGATACGCGCACGCCGGTCATCTGCGGCGCCATCGGCTTCCTCGCGAACCTCGCGCTCGCGCCGTACTTCACCGTCGTCTACGACTTCCGCGGGCTGCCGATGACCATCACGGCCTCCGCCTGGCTGCAGCTCGTCCTCGAGCTCTGGCTGCTCAGCCGCAGAGCAGGGCGCCTCGGCATGGGCAGCATCCTGCTCCGGGCCGGGCGTGACGTGCTCGCCTCGCTGTTCATGGGTGCCGTGGCCTGGCAGGTCGCGCAGTATGGAGCGTGGGAGCAGGGCTTCACGGTCCTGAACACGCTGGTCCTCGGCGCGGCCTGCGCCGCGGGAGGGCTCGCCTATGCGCTCTGCCAGACGGCTTTCCGCGCTCCCGAGCTCAATGCCCTGAGAAATCGGCTGCTTCGGCGTCGGCGCCAGGCCTGACAGGGGCTTGTCGGGAGAGGCCCGGAAACGCGTAAGTCGCGATAGCCACAACCAACGCGACCTGTGGATAACCTGTTGGTGCTTGTGAATTTCCGAGGCCCGGCCCGAGCGCCTGAACGCTATGTCGGACAGTCCGCAGGCACAGGGCTAACCTGCTGATTTCACGATGGTATCGGGGGCGTCTTCGAGGGAGAGCGGAGTTGTTCGAAGCTCATCAATCGCGCCGACTCTGGATATCCACACCATAGGCCACAGGGCGTTTCGCCTCAGCGCCGAAAAAAGAGTTTGGCGTCTTCCCATAATCGTTCCAGCTCGTCAATAGTTGCTTGGCTGGGAGCTTTGCCGCTCGCGGCCAGCTTCTCTTCCAAGTAGCTGAAACGTTTCTGGAATTTCTCTAGCGTGCGGCGCAGAGCATCCTCGGGATCGACGCCGAGATGACGTGCCAGGTTGGCAATCGAAAAGAGTAAATCGCCAAGCTCTTCGGCGACTTGCGCTTGTTTTGCCGGATCTCCGGTGGTTTCACGCTCGTGGAGGGCTTGATCGAGCTCGTCCCACTCTTCGCGGACCTTGGCGCGGACGTCCGCCGCCCGGGTCCAGTCGAACCCCACGGCCGCCGCTTTCTCTCCAGTACGCAAGGCGCGAAGGAGGGCAGGGAACGCCTTCGGAATGCCATCCAGCGTGCCTTGTGCCGACTTCTTGCCGCTCTTTGCACGCTCCTCGGCCTTGATCCGTTCCCAGCTCTTCGTGACGTCGGTGGCGGTCTTGGCGTCGCCGTCCGCGAAGACGTGCGGGTGGCGGCGGACCATCTTGTCGGCGATCGCGGTCGCCACCTCGGCCAGACCGAAGTCCGACGTTTCCTGAGCGATCTCGGATTGGAAGACGATTTGTAAGAGAAGGTCTCCAAGCTCGTCGCGGTGACCGTTGGGGTCGCCAGCGTCGATCGCGTCGAGAGTCTCGTAGGTCTCTTCGAGCAGGTAGGTCTTGAGCGTCTGCAGCGTCTGCTCGCGATCCCAGGGGCAACCACCCGGGGCGCGCAGCCGCGCCATGATACGGGCGAGGCGCTCGACGGCGGCGGCGGCGCGGGTGAAGCGGTCGTCAGGTGATGTGGGTTGAGTGCTCACGCGGCGCCTGTAGCATCACCGGCATCTGCTCGGAAGGCATGCGAGTTTGTTGAAGCAAGGTGCCGTCGGTGCTACCCCCAATAGGTGTCGTCAAGGGACTCGTCAGCGCGCGCGGTCATAGCATTCACGTTGACCGTTATCGCGTGCGGAAGTAGCTGGGCACAGACGGAGCCGACGCCAGCGCCCGTTCCCGCGACGGCGGCCCCCGCGACGACAGCCGCTCCCCCGGCGACGTCCGCGCCAGCGGCCACGGCGGCGACAGTGCCGGTGACGCCCCCGGCGGAGCCCACGACGACATCCCCCACGGTCGAGCAGCAGCTCGCCTTGCGTGGCGCGCCACCCGAGACCTTCGCCGATCTCTGGGGCCTGCGCCGCAAGGCCCTCACCGAGTTCGACCGTAACGCGGCCGACGCGCTGCTGGGCGCCATGGTCGAGGCCAAGCAGATCGCCGGTTGGCCGAACCTGACGACGTACGGCATCGCGGTCGCCCGTGAGAGCCTGGCGGTCGGCGCCACTGGAGAATCCGCCCGCGCGCTGCGCCTCGCCGACGCGGCGACGCGTCTCGCGCCATCGCGCCCCGAGACCTGGGTGGCGCGCGCCCGCGCGAGCTTCGACAGCGGTGAGCCCATCGCCGCGGCCACCGATCTCGGCCGCGCCGCCGCCACCATCGTCACCGATCCCGTCGAGCTCCGCCTGCGCCTGGGGAATCTCGCGCTCGCGGCCATCGCCGCCGTGCTCGTCGGAGCGTTCGTTTTCGCGGTCATCGCCCTCTATCGCCATGGCCGTGAGCTGGTCTTCGGCGTCTTGCAGGTGCTCCCCAACGGCGCGACGCGCCTCCAAGCCGCGCTCATCGTCACCGCCGTCATCGCGACGCCGCTCTTGGTGGCGGTGGGGCCGGTCTGGACGGTGCTCATCTGGATCTCGCTCCCCATCGCCTACTACGACCGCACCGAGCGCGTCGGCGCCTGCCTCATCATCGCCTTCCTGGCGATGCTGCCGGTGCTGCTCCCCAAGGCCACGCAGTACCTGGGCTACCCGAACTCGCGCGCCCAGGATCTCTATCAAGCCGCGACCGACATGGGCGCCGAGGCCGCCGCGGCGCGCGTCCGGGCACAGCCCAAGCCGACCCCGGCCGAGATCGTCGCGCTGGGCCTGCGTGAACGCTATGCCGGACACTTGGGCGAAGCGACGCGCCTCCTCGAGCTCGCGGTCGAGAAGGGCATGGAGCAGCCCGGCGTCTACACCATGCTCGGCAACCTGAAGTTCGCCGGCGGCGACCGCGACGGCGCCATCGCCGCGTATCAAAAGGCCCTCGAGCGCGACCCCAAGCACGTGCCGGCGCTCTTCAACATCTCGCGCGTCTACTTCTCGATGACCGAGCACCAGAAGGCGGGCGAGGCGCATCGCGCCGCGACGGCGGTCGACTACGAGGCCGTCGAGACCTTCGACCGCGAGGCAAAGCAACGCGGCCCGATGTACATGGCCGCCGACGACGTACCGCGCAGCATCTTCGCCGCGACCAATGCGCCCGCGCCGATGGTGTCGATCGCCTCGCACGACGTCTGGCGTGAACTGTCGGGCCGCACCATTCCGCTATGGTACATCGGCATCGCGGTCACGCTGTGCTTGCTGGTCGGTGTCGTCGGCATCTTCAAGAAGACGCGCTCGACGCCGACGAGCCTCACGGCGAAGACCCAAGCCGACATCGGCAAGAGCACGGTCGAGCCGCTGCAGCGCATCCGTCACGAGATCGAAGTGCACCGCCATAGCATCCGCTTGCTGCGCATGCGCCGCGTCGTGTCGATCTTCATCGCGGGCGCTGGGCAGCTCATGGTCGGCCGCGCCATCTCGGGTCTGTTGTTCCTCGTGGTCTTCACCACCAGCATCCTCATGTTGCTTGTCGGCCTCGACATCGTGCCGTCGCCGGTGCCGCTCGCGGCGGGCCCGTCACTGCTCGCGCTCGTCATCTACGCGGGCGTGGCGCTGGTCGCCTATCTGATGTCGCTCATCGACGCCCAGACCGAAGACGTGTGATGCGAGGCTTACGAAGTTAAATGGCTCTACGCGGTACACTCAAGGATTTCGGCATCGCCGACATCTTCCAGCTCATCGGTCACCAGGGAAAGACCGGCTATCTCATTGTCCGCGAACGCGGACGCGAAGTGAAGATCGGCTTCCGCGAGGGCCACGTCGTCTCCGCCCATTCGTCGACGCGTCGTGAGCGCGACATGCTGGGTGGCCTATTGGTGCGCGCCGAGGTCATCACGCACGAGCAGCTCGGCCAAGCGCTCGACATCCAGAAGAAGAGCGGGGACCGTCTGGGCGACGTCCTCATCAACTCCGGGCTCGTCGAGCCGCCGAGCTTGGCGACGTTCGTCAGGCTCCAGCTCAACGAGACGCTCTACCAGCTCTTCCTGTGGACGAGCGGCACCTACGAGTTCAACCAGACCGACATCGAGCTGCCGACGGACATCGAGCCCATCCGCAGCGAGACGGTGCTGATGGAGGGCTTCCGTCAGGTCGACGAGTGGCCGCTCATCCGCAAGTCGATCCCCGGCTACGCCATCACCTTCCACAAGCTCGAGGATCTCGAGAAGCTCGACGCGGGCGAGAAACCCGCGGGCGAGCAAGAGCTCGACTTCGACGACGCCTTCGCGGAGTTCGAGTCGGGGCAGTCGAGCGAGCGCACTGGCCGCTTGAAGGACATCGGCAAGAAAGAGCGCACGGTCTATCAGCTCATCACGCCCGGCCGTGACGTGCAGAAGATCATCGACCTGTCGCGCTTGGGCGAGTTCGAGACCTGCAAGGCGCTGGTGACGCTCATCAGCGCCGGCATCATCGAGACCGAGACCATCGCCGACACGCGCCAGCAGCGCGTCCTCCAGGCCGCCGCGCCGCTCGGTGGCGGCATCGCCGCGCGCCGCGTCGGTGGCATCGCGCCGCTCCTTCTCAAGGTCGCGGTGGTCGCCGCCGGCATCGTCGTGCTCATCGCCATCGGCCAGCGCACCTACGGCTGGCGCCTGCGTGGCTGGGTGTCGCTGCGCGAGCCCGCGGGCTACGTCGCGCAGGACGTGCAGTCGGTGGTGTCAGCGACGCAGATGCAGAAGATCGAGCGGGCGCTCGCCGTCTACAAGGCCGAGGCCGGCGACTATCCCAAGGAGCTCGCGCTCCTGGTCGATGCCGGTCTGCTCAAGCAAAACGACATTCGCTTCCCGTGGAAGCAGCCCTATTTCTATGCCACGCGCGACGGACGCTACGAGCTGTTGCGCCCACTTTACTAACGCGCACAATGCGTCCCTGTCCCAGCAGCCGCCTTTGGTGACTCATGCTCCCACGCACTGGTCTCAGCGCCTGTCTCTTGCGAAGATAGCTCTCCTTACTATAGTCTATAATGTAAGGAGAGCCCATGGGCGCCGAAGCTACATTGACCAGCAAAGGGCAGACCACCATCCCGCGAGCCATTCGCGAGAGCCTTGGTATGAAGGTCGGTGATCGTATGACCTTCACACTGCTCCCCGATGGCGCGGTCCTGCTGCGGGTCAAAAACAAAAGCGTCATGAGCGTCGCGGGTCGTCTCGCAAAGAAAGGCCGCAAACCCTTACCAATTGAAGAATTGTCGCGCTGATGCTCGGGATCGATACCAATGTTCTCGTCCGCTTCCTGGTGCAAGACGATCCAGAGCAATTTGCGCGGGCGCAAAAACTGTTTCGGCGCGAGGTTCCTATATTCGTCAGCCACCTCGTGCTGATGGAAACCGAGTGGGTGTTGCGCAGCCGCTACAAGCTCACGAAAGCTGAGATTCACGATGCGTTTTCAGAGCTACTTAGCGTTGTCGAGCTGAGCGTCGAAGAAGAGCCCTCCGTCGAAGAAGCTCTGTATGTTTGGAGAGACTCCACCGCGCAGTTCGCAGACTGCCTCATTGGGGCTCACAATCGGGCCCGGAATTGCACAGCGACTGCCTCGTTCGACTCGAATGCGTTGAAGCTGCCGGGCTTTGTTGCGGTTTGACACCACCGTTACTGCGTTGCGTCAAAGACAAGTGCTTCAGCAACGTTCGCAATCATCGCACCAATCAATAGAATTCCACTCACATTGCGCTGAGCTCGTGTGCTTTCCTCGTCGTCGGTAGCGGAATTTGCATGGTCACCGTGACGAACAAGCGCAATAACGTGCCATGCGAGGAGGCCTGTTTGGATCCCGGCATAAATGCTCCCAGCAACGTAACGTCGCTGTTCGAACTGACCGACACCGAATGGAACGAGCGACCAAGGTGAGAACCGACTCGACGGAGGCGAGGCGGCAACCCCGATACCGACGGGGTGAACGTCAGCGAGTGCCGAAATCACGCGCGTCTCTGATTGCATGCCGTCCGCATTAACGAACAGTCCTCTGACCGAACGCGTCGGTTGGTCGTCTAGACGCAAACCAACGACTTTGGCATCGAGTCGCCTGGCTAGCCCGCGCAACGCCTCATCGCAGACTGGCACGCAGCGAAGCGTCGGAAATGGACTCCATGAAATCGCACCTTCGAGCGCGACATCGATGTCGAGAGCGATCGGGGTAGAGCCGGCCACGACAGGATGAGCAAATGACTTTCCAAAGTCATCGACAGCTGAGATGACATAGTTGCCTTGTGGCAGTTTCTTGGTCACTCGTGTTGTACGCATGCCGATCTGCTGTCCGTCCGCGAAGATATCTGCCGGCTGACTCACGGAAATCGTAACTTCGGTCGTCGGCAGTCGCTTTAGCTCCACAGCGGCGCGCTTGAACAAAGCCTCTACGGCCGACGGGTACCGCCGAGTATCGAGAGGAACGTTCGAGAATCGCCGCAGCGCGGTTCGCGCAACATCGACCGCTTCTTGTTTCTTGCCATCGAACAGATGCGCGGCTGCCAGGGCGTGGAGAGCCTGCGCGGTCAGAACTCGAATCTCTGGCCCAGTGATGACTGCACGACCGTACGCATCCAAGATCTGGCGGCGCAGCTCATTTGCGCCCTCTGTGTTATAACGGACTTCCCGGTCGTCAGCCTCCGACAGCTTTCTCTGAAGCTCATCTAGGTCAGCAAGCTCAGGCTCAGGAATGCCTGTCAGTTTGCGCTGCATATCCTCGGGCCAGAGGACGTTCATACCGATCGCCGTCTGCCAGTCGGCAACTCGAGAAACGCGCTCATAGAGCTCAGCATCGGCATCCAGCGCAACGACGACGGCATCACCGATCGGCGACACCCCAGCTTCAGCCGTGACGACGACGCTGACCAAGAATGCAAGGCAGAGCATTGACCATGATAATGGAGCTATCGAACGGAAGCAGTCAACGAAGGCAGGCGCCCTGGCCTTAAACACGCGCTTGATCTAACCTGCTGCTCCGATGAAGCGGACCATTGTCCTTCGCCTGTGCGTCGCCATCTCCATGTTGGTCACCGCATGTTTGGACTTTACTGCCCCGCAAAATCTGCCGAACGGCTCGGTCTCCGACAAAGCAGATGCGTGCCGCAGCGGCATCGCGGTCGACGGACGCTGCTGTGAAACAACCTGCGACGGTGTCTGCATTTCTTGCGCGAAACGAGACAACGGTGTGCGCGATGGCGCGTGCCTTCCCGTGAAGCCAGGAATCGATCCAGACAACGAGTGCGAAGCGGGATTGGGTTGTTCTGGCGACGGCCACTGCATCGTACAGGTTGCCGCCGCGTGTGAGTCGGCGTCCCAGTGCATAAGTGGCGCGTGTCGAGATGGTGTTTGCTGTGCTGACGCATGCGAGGGAGCTTGTCTCTCTTGCCTTGGAGAGCTCACTGCGATTGCGGACGGAGCTTGCGGTGCCGTGACCCGTGGCCGCGTTACCGATCTTCCATGTGAAGGCCTGGCGGCGTGTGATGGGTTTGGTGAGTGCTTTCATGGCGAGCTAGGCTCGGCTTGCACGGGCGCCGAGCAGTGCATCTCGGGGCACTGTTCCGATGGGGTTTGTTGCGACATTGCCTGTGACGGTATCTGCCAAGTTTGCTTGACGAACGGTATCTGCGGCGCCGCTCGCTCGATGCCCGACGCGGACACGTGCGATGACGCAACGGCCGGGGGAGAGTGCGTATCTGCACCGTGCATTTGCGATCTGTCTGGCGCTTGCAAAGCCGGAGGAGGTATCGCGTGCAGCGGCGCCGCTGAGTGCGCCGTCGCGTGCGTTGACGGCGTGTGCTGCGACGGAGGTTGTAGCCAGCCATGTTACGGCTGTCGGCAATCGCAAACAGGCACGGCGACGGGGACTTGCGCACCAATCCTCGACGGCGAAGACCCGAACAGCGACTGTGCGGGTGGCACGACCTGCAACGGGCAAGGCCAGTGCTATGCACGCCTGAACGGCGAGGCCTGCGACAACGATGGACAATGCGCCAGCGGAACCTGCTCGGATGGCGTTTGCTGTAACGCGCGTTGCGACGGCGTATGTGTCGCTTGCAACGGCATAAGCACCGTGGGTTCTGCAGGTCTGTGCTCGTTCATTGCGGGAGGTGCTGATCCGGCAAACGAGTGTGCGGGTGCAAAGTCGTGCAATGGTAGCGGCGCGTGCATTGGTCAACCCGAGGGCGCAGCATGTACGGCTGACGCGGATTGCTCGAGCAGTGCTTGTTGTAACGGACACTGTACCGCGGGCTGGGTCGCGATCGGACCGACAGACCCAGTGCTACAGGCGAATTTCGTTGACGTCTGGGCCTACGGCGCCTCGATCTACGCTGCGAGCCAAAACGCGGTAACTCTCTACAATGGCGCATCCTGGTCGCGTCCGGTCGTCAGGCCCAACAGTCAATATCAATCGTTCGCGGCGATCAGCGGTGACTTCGACTACTATGGTGATCTGTATGTGAACGTCGGCGGCTATCTCGCCACGTTTCAACGCTCGAAGAACGGTGTGTGGGAGTCGGAGAATAGCCCAGGCTTGTCCGCTCGCGACATAGTGACCTCGGGTTGGACAGCATACGTCGTGGGCTATGAGACAGCTTCAGGGTGCCCGGGTTGCCCGCGCTACACAGTCCTCGGTAACGGCACTACGCACACCGTCGTGGAGCTACCCTCGCAAGCACTGAGCATCTGGAGGGTATCTGGCGGTCAGGTGACCTTGGGGGGCGTCGGCCTAGGCTACATGTCGGGCAACACGTATGTGCCGCTACCTTGGTCCGGAGCGATGATCGTTGACGGTGCCGGCTTCGGCAGTGGCAGTGTCGTCGTGTCGGAGAGCGCCACAACAGGTCTATATACAATCAGCAGATTGGCGAGCACCGGCGCCATCGAAGAAAACATCTGCGTCAGCTGCGCTCTTTCAAAGGTATCCGTGTTTGGCTCGTCGATTTTCGCAGTCGGTCCAAACGGCGACGCGCTCTGGATCAAAGGGGGACAGCGGGTAAGTGCCCGCATACCCATGGGAGCGCGCTCCGTGTCCGCTTCGGGCGAATGCAACGCATATGCCGTCGGCGACAACGGCCTCGTTCTCAAATTCTAAGACAGGTCCCGCCTTGCCTGGCGTTCGCAACTGAAATACTCCGGCGACCTTCAGCGTCTTTCTACGCAGCACGTTAGGGGAGGAGTAGTCATGCGCGTACCAATGCTCCGAATGCTCGTGATTTGCGCCGCGGGCGCGCTCGCAACAGCCTGCGGTGGCGATTCAGATCCAGCCGGTGGTGACGACAAGCCACTCACGCCGCCAACCCCACAGCGAACGGCAAAGCTCGAGTTTTCTACGGGAGACGAGCAGTATCTCGTGACCGTTTGGTCTTCACCGGGCATCAGCGAAGCAAGCCCGGCAGCCGATCTAATATATGAGCTCAACACCGGCAGCTCGGCCAATAGCACCGGACTCAGCGTGCGACGTGCGCGGGCGACGGTTACCTCGGCGAATGTGTCGGCTTGGGCGGCTCGGCTGGCGTATGAGCAAGGACGACGTGATGGCATCGAGAGGCTCATCGCCACCATGCAGGCCGAAGGCAGAACGTTCACTCGTGTACAAGCATTGCGGGCGGCGTGCGCCTGCGGTGACGACCAAACCTGCGCTCCGGGATCGAGCGCCTGCACGAACACCGTGGACCTCAACTTCCAGGGCTCGAAGCGCTCCTTCACGGTTGCGGGAAACGTCACGTCGGTCAATGGCTTCAAGGTTACGGTGTTAACGGACCAACCGGCGCAGGCAGAAGGTCTTCTCTCCATTGCTGACCAGTTCGCCGCCGCTGCGAAAACCGTCGCTCAAGTGATGGGTCAGGATGAGCACTCGGGCGTGCTCGACCGTGACGACAGTGGCTCGATTACAGTTGTCTTTACCAACAACTTTGGTTCGCTCGACAGTTCGATCGTTGGCGTGTTCGAATTCGGCGACTTTCTCGACGAAGGCCAAAGCGGCGCCACTCACAATCGAGCCGACATCCTTTGGGCTCGGCTGCCCGGCGCATCGCCAAGCGTAACCAACGCATCGCTCGTCGGCACGCTCGCGCACGAATACCAACATCTTGCGAGCTTCGCCCTGCGCTCCGAAATGGGCACGCCCGAGGCGGTACGTGAAACTCTTTGGCTCGACGAAGGTCTCTCGCACACGATGGAAGATCTCACGGGCTGGGGAGGCTCGACCGTGGACGCCTACGCTGCCGCTCTGGAGAGTTGGGACAATGCGCCGTTTGCTGGTCCAAACGACGGGGGCTCGACAGGACTTCGCCAACGCGGGCGCGCGTATATGCTCATTCGTTATCTCATTGACGAAGCAGCGCGCAGCAAAGGAGCGATCAATGCAGCATCATCGCAAGTACTCACGGCCGCACGTGAGCTCATCGCTCCGCTCTATAAACAGAAGCGCCGAGGATTTCAGCACGCTCTTTTTCAGAGTGCTCGCTCTGATGGACGCCTCGTAGAACAACTGCGCGCTGTCTACACGAGTGGCAATGCCGACGCGGCACTCGCCAACGCCGCTGAACAATACTTGCCGGTCGCTGCGTCACCTCGGGGAAACGACCAGCGAATTGGTTTTGGCGCTTATGAAACCTACGTGAACGCTCGAGGCCAACAGGTCCCCTTTGGCGGACCGACTGTAGATGACAGCAACGACGGTGGCGTCTCTGCTCCCATAGAAGATTCACTCATTGCATCAGGTGCGCGCTTCTATCTCATCACTGGTGGGGAGGGGACCGTGACCCTTACGTTGTCCGCTGATGAGAACACCGACATCAACATCGACGCGGTGAAGGTGAAGTGATGCTGACTCTAGCCATTGCGCTGACGCTCGCGGCCACCGATCCGGTCACGCTGATCGGCACGGTACGCGTCGTCGGCCCCGCGCAAGACCGCGGCGTGCAGGTGGAAGGCGAAGGCAAGACCATGGCCGTGACCGGGGAGCTCGCCGAGGAAGTGGCGCAGCTCCAGTCGTTCAAGGTCGAGGTCGTCGGCTTTCCCGCCAAGGACGCGCTCGACGTGCGCGAGTACCGCATCATCGACGTTGGTGGCGGCATGAAGCCGTTCGTCGGTATGCTCGAGCGGACAGGTGATCGCTTGGCCTTGCGCGATGGCGAGGCCGACGCCATTCCTTTGAACATCGGTGCCCGCACGCTCGCCAAGCTGCTGCCGATGGCCGGCGCCAAGGTTTGGGTCGCCGGCACCAAGCTGTTGACTGGCGAGCTCAAGGTCACGAAGTACGGCGTCTTGCGCAAACCGCGCATTGAAGCACAGCCAGTTCCTCAGGGAGAATGACAATGAAGAAGGCAGTGGTGATGGGTGTAATTCTGCTCGCAGCAGCGCGAGTCCTCGCGCAAGGTTCCGATCCGTTGGCCGAGCTCGCGGCGCTGGGTAACGCCGTTGGCGAAGCGCAGCCCGAGGCCGGTGGCTCGATCCGCGCCAAGAAGGAAGGCGACGTCGGCCGCACGCAGCGCCTCAACGACGCCAAGAACTTCGAAGGCAAGGTCGTCGAGATCAACACCAAGTCGTTCCCGGTCGTGGCGCTGCGCCTCAACGTGCAGAAGGCCGCCAAGGACGGCGCTGGCAAGGAGCTCAAGGCGAACGACAAGATCGTCATCGTGCCGAAGCTCAAGACCGCCAACGGCGGCATCGAGATGAAGGATCCGGCGACCATGCTGAACGCCGGCGCCTTCTACCTGCAGGAAGGCGACAAGGTCGCGGTCCGCATCGGCGAGAAGAAGGGCAACTACTACGAAGCCGAGTACATCGAGCGTAAGTAGTTGGCTGTCAGCATCGACAATCAGGCGCGTGACCGGCGGGTGTCGGTCCGCGACCTGACGCGTAAGGCGAAGCTCGTGTGCGCCGCCATCGGCTTCGCAGGCGCCGAGCTCTCGGTGGTGCTCACCGACGACGCCACCATCCATGCGCTGAACCGCCAGTGGCGCAACAAGGACAAGCCCACCGACGTGCTGTCCTTCCCGCAGGCGGACTTCGAGCGCACGCGCGTGCTCGGCGACGTCATCATCAGCGTCGAGACCGCCGCCCGCCAGGCTCCGCGCTACGGCAACGACCTGACCGCTGAAATGGATCGGCTCCTGGTGCACGGCGTGCTCCACTTGATCGGCCACGACCACATCCACGGTGGTCCGCAGGCGGCGAAGATGAAGCGCGAGGAAGCACGCGTGTTGAAAGTGCTCGCGAAGGCGCGTACCCCAGGCAAGTGATTCGCGTCCTCGTCGGCTTGCTGGTCGGCGCTCTCACCGCGCTGGCCTTCCCATTCGCCGTACCTGGGCTCGGCGACGGGCCGCTCTTCGAGTGGCTGCCGCGAGAAGCGTTGATCCTGCTGGGCGCCGCGTACCTCTATCGCGGGCGCGAGGCGTTCGCCGCGGGCTTGGGCTTCTTTGGCGTGCTGTTGTGGTGGCTCGCCATCGCGATGATCCGCTATGGCCACATGCCGCCGTGGCAAGCTCTTCCCGCGCTGGTGCTGCTCATCAGCTACTGCGCGGCGTACTGGGCGCTCATCCCCAGGCTGTCCGCTTTGGCGGCGCGAGCGGCGCACCCGTATCTCGCGTTCGCCGCGGCGGTGCTCACGGCCGACTGGCTGCGCGGCTGGGTCATCGCCGCGTTCCCGTGGGGCGAGTGGAGCTGGGCGGTCACCCGCGACTTGCCGCTGGTACAGCTCGCCGCCGTGGGGGGCAGTCACGCGGTCACCGCGGTCATCGCCCTGTGCGGCGCGGCGCTGGGAGATCTGCGCGCGCGACCCTGGGCGAGCGCCGCCGTCGGCCTCCTGGTCGCCGGCATCCACTTGGCCGGTGGCATTCGCATGTACGCCCCGGGCGAGGACGCGCAGACGGTCCGCGTCGCCTTGCTCCAGGGCAACATCGCCCAAGACATCAAGAACCGCGATCTCGACAACGCCGCCGAGATCCGCGCCACATACGCCACGCTCACGCAGGCGGCGCGCGGGCAAGGCGCGCGGCTCATCGTCTGGCCCGAGGCGTCGTGGCCCGGCCGGCCGGAGCCCTCCGTCGCCACCTTCCCGTACGCCACCGGCGATCTGCCGCTGCTCATCGGCGCCGTAACGCTCCACTTCGAGGACGCCGACAGCGTCATCACCAACTCCGCTTTCGCGGTCGCGCCCGACGGCACGGTGACCGGCCGCTACGACAAGATCGCGCTCGTGCCCTTCGGCGAGTACGTGCCGCTCGCGCGGGCGCTCGGCATCAGCGCCATCGTGCCCATCGGCGAGATCACCGCGGGCCGCCGCACCGCGCCCATCGGCCCCGTGGGGGCGGGCGCGCTCATCTGCTACGACGGCATCTTCCCGGCGATAAGCCGCGCCCACGTGCTGCACGGCGCGCGCTTGCTCGTGAACATGACCAACGACGGTTGGTACGGCGCCTCGAGCGGCCCGTACCAGCACCGCGACGCCTACGTGCTGCGCGCCATCGAGACCGACCGCTGGCTGCCCCGCGCCACCAACACCGGCATCTCCACCATCATCGACCCACGGGGCCGCGTGCGCGCGCAGACCAAGCTCGGCGAAGAGACGGCGCTGGTCGGCGATGTCGGCCTGCGTGACACGACCACGATCTACGCGCGGCTGGGCGACGTGGTGGTGTGGGCCGCGCTCATCCTCGTCGCTGCCGGCTTCATCCGGTTGACAGCGCCACGTGTCCGAATGCAGATGCAGGGCACATGAGCGACGACCGCAAGCCCCTCCTCACGCAGCTCCAAGACCGCGTCTCTTTGCTGCGGAGGCATCTTTGACGTCGCTGGCCTAGAGCGCCAGCTCCTCGAGATCGAAGAGCGCTCGGGTAACCCCGAGCTCTGGCAAGACGCCGCGGCGGCCGCCAAGCTCCAGCAAGAGCGCACCCGCCTCGAGCGCGTGGTGCAGCAGTTCCGCTACGTCGCGAAGCTCCTCACCGACGCCGACGGCCTCCTCGAGCTCGCCGACCAGGACGCCGAGATCGCGGCCGAGGTCGACGGCAACATCGCCACCGCCAAGAAGGCGATCGAGCAATTCGAGCTGCAGCGCATGCTCGGCGGTGAGTACGACCGCAACAATTGCCTGCTCACCATCAACTCCGGGGCCGGTGGTACCGAGTCGCAGGACTGGGCGCAGATGCTCATGCGCATGATGAGCCGCTGGGCCGAGCAGCACGACTTCACCGTCGAGATGATGGACGTCCAGTACGGCGAAGAGGCGGGCATCAAGAGCGCGACGCTCGAGATCAGCGGCCCCTACGCGTACGGCTACTTGAAGGCCGAGCAGGGCGTGCATCGCTTGGTGCGCATCAGTCCGTACGATGCCAACAAGCGCCGGCACACCTCGTTCGCGTCGGTCGCGGCGGCGCCCGAGATCGACGACGACGTGAAGGTCGAGATCCGCGACGAAGATCTGCGCGTCGATACCTACCGCGCGAGCGGCGCGGGTGGGCAGCACGTCAACAAGACCGAGTCCGCCATCCGCCTGACGCACATCCCGACCGGCGTGGTCGTGGCCTGCCAGGCCGAGCGCAGCCAGCACAAGAATCGCGACAAGGCCATGAAGATGCTGCGCGCCAAGCTCTTCGAGATCGAGCTGCGCAAGCGCGAGGAAGAAAAGGCGAAGCTCGCCGGCGACCGCAAGAAGATCGAGTGGGGCTCGCAGATCCGCTCGTACGTGCTGCAGCCGTACCGCATGGTGAAGGACCACCGCACCGGTCACGAGTCCGGCAACACCGACGCCGTGCTCGACGGTGATCTCGATGGCTTCATCGAGGCGTTCTTGCTGGGCAAGACCGCGACGGACGACAAAGAGCTGGAGTAGACCGTCACCAGGGCGTCGCGAAGCTCACGAAGCCGCCACCCGCGGCGGGCATCACCGCCAAGCGGAAGCCGTCGTCCCGCGACCGCGACGCCGTCCCGATCCCGAACCAATGCCAGTGGTCCGCGGCCATGAGCAGACCACCCGTGAGCAGCAGGCCGCTGCCGACGCCCAGAGCGATCCACTGCCGCCGCTCTTTCCTCGGGCCTTCCTCATTGAGCTCCGCGAGCTTCACGCGCGCGTCGTTCCGCGCGGCCGCGTCGTCGCTCTCACGCAGCGTGCGCTCGTAGCCGTTCGCCTGATTGTTCGCCGAGCGCACCTGGCTCGCGAACACGCCGCCGACGCCGAGCGCCGCGACGCCCAAGCCCGTCACGACCATGCCCGTGGTGAACACCGGGTGGCTGCGCTTGGCCGGCGCCGCCGTGGTGATGCCCGAGACCGGCGTCGACAGACCTGGGTCGACCGGCAGGGGACTGTCCGCTGGAGCGACGACGACGACCGCGACCAAGGTCCCGTCCGGCTGCACGGACACGCCGACGTCCGTACGCTTGCCGTTCTCGACCGTCAGCTCCCGCACCAGCGGCGGCGCGTTGCCCTTGCGCAGCGACAAGCGGCGCTTGCCCGCGGCGACGCTCGAGATGGCGCCTTCCAGCGGCGTTGAGCCCTTGGGCTCGCCGTCGATGCGCACCTCGACGCCCGGCTGCTCCGCGATGACGTACACCTGGCCGAAGCCCGTGTCCGAGCCGAAGGCGATGTTGCCCGAGATGGTGTTGGTCGCGAGCGACACCGTGATGGTCGCCACGCGGTTATAGGCGACGTCGACGAACTGATAGACGTCCGCGAAGCCTTCCTTGGTCACGTGCAAGATGTACGGCCCGGCGGGCAGGTTCTTCAAAGGCGCCTTCAACGGCGTCGCGCCGACCAGCTTGTCGTTCAGGTAGATGTCGGCGCCGGGCTCGTCGCTCTTCACGATCAACGTCCCCACGTACTCGGCGGGCGAGAACAGCTGCACGCTCATGCGGTGCAGCTGCGCGGCGCGCTCGTCCGCTTTATCGGACAGGGCATCCGCCACACGGCCGACTTCGCCGCCGGTCTGCGTGTCGAGCAAGCGCATCGACATGTTGATGACGCCGCCGAGCGCGGCGATGCGGGTGACGATGGCGAGATGGGCGCGGGCATAGCGGGCGACCTGGGCGAAGCAGGCCATGTCCTCGCTGCCGCAGCGGCTCGGCGAGAGGTTCGCGGTCGCGGCCTCGCTGACCACGTCACGCGGCGAGACGGCGCGAAAGCCGCTCTTGTCGTCGATCTCGTTGATGAGCGCCTGCTCGACGCCGCGCTCGGTCGACTCGCCAATGCCCTCGGCGCCGAACGGCAAGAGCGCGACGGCCCGGTACTTCGTGGAGAGCGCGGGTGGGCCCGAGGCGGGCTGAGCCAAGGCGGGGGGAGGGGAGGCCGCTGGCTCGGGCTTGGGCGGCTCTTCCAGGTCGGGTGTGGCGGGCGGAGCTTCGGGTTTGCCCGCGGTCTTGCCCCTCTTGGAGGCGCTCGCGGCAGCCGGGCGCTTGGCCGGCGCCGCAACTGTCGCGGAGGGCGTCACGACGGCCAGGGTCGCGGCGAGGGCCACGGTGCGAAGCCACATCGCCATGGGGTTTACCACAAAGCGAGGCCGAGGGCCTATGAAGGCGTTTCGGCTCACGAAACCCGTCGCTTGACCCATGAAGTCCCACACGCTACACGCCCGCCCGCACCCCCATGAGTGAACACGACGAGCAGTACGAGCAGCGCCTGCGCAAGACCAACGCATTGCGCGAGCTAGGCATCGACCCTTACGCCAACGACTTCCCAGCCGACACGACCGTCGCGGCGTTCGTGAAACGCTACGGCGCCGAGCAGGACGCGGCGGCGCTCGAAGCAGTGAAGGACAAGCACGCGGTCGCCGGCCGCGTCGTGGCCGTGAACCTGATGGGCAAGGCCGCCTTCCTGCGCATCCAGGACGGCACCACCGACGACTTGGGTCCGGACGGTAAGCCAGTCGGCCGCCTGCAGATCTACCTGAAGAAGGACAAGGTCGGCGAGAAGACCTACGAGCTCTTGAAGCACATGGACATCGGCGACTTCATCGGGGTCGAAGGTCGGCCAATGCGGACACGCAGCGGCGAGCTCTCCATCGCCGCCGAGGACTTCCGCATCATCACCAAGACGCTGCGGCCGCTCCCCGAGAAATGGCACGGCGTCACCGACACCGAGATCCGCTACCGCCAGCGCTACCTCGACCTGATCTCGAACGAAGAGACGCGCCGCATCTTCAAGATCCGCTCACGCCTCGTGCACTGGATGCGCGACTTCTTCGTGAAGCACGACTTCCTCGAGGTCGAGACGCCGATGATGCATCCCATCGCGGGTGGGGCGGCGGCGCGGCCCTTCAAGACGCACCACAACACGCTCGACGTCGATCTCTACCTGCGCATCGCGCCCGAGCTCTATCTGAAGCGGCTGCTGGTCGGCGGCATGGAGAAGGTCTTCGAGATCAACCGCAACTTCCGCAACGAGGGCATCAGCACCTTCCACAACCCCGAATTCACGATGCTCGAGTCGTACGAGGCGTACAGCGACTATCAGAAGCTGATGCGCTTCATCGAAGAGCTCCTGTCGGGCGCGGCGCAGAGCGTGCTGGGCACCACCGATATCCGCTATGGCGAGCACGCCATCTCGATGGCGGCGCCGTTCGCGCGCCTGTCGATGCTCGAGGCCATTCACAAGCACGGAGGGCCATCGCCCGAGGACGCGCGCGACGAAGCCAAGTCCACCGAGCTGCTCAAGAGCCTCGGGCTCTGGCAAAAGGGCATGAGCGGCGGCGCCCGCGTGGTGGCGCTGTTCGAGCACTTCGCCGAGCCCAAGCTCATCCAGCCGACCTTCGTGTACGACTTTCCGCTCGACGTCTCGCCGCTGGCGCGCAAGAAGCCCTCGGACCCGTGGTTCGTCGACCGCTTCGAGCTGTTCATCGCCGGCCGCGAGTTCGCCAACGGCTTCTCCGAGCTCAACGATCCGCTCGATCAGAAGGGCCGCTTCGAGGCGCAGCTCGCGCAACGCGAGGCCGGTGATGCCGAGGCGCATCACATGGACGAGGACTACGTGCGCGCCCTCGAGCACGGCATGCCGCCGACAGGTGGCTTCGGGCTCGGCATCGACCGCCTGGTGATGCTCCTCACCAACGCGCCGTCGATCCGCGAGGTCATCCTCTTCCCACAGCTTCGCCGGACGACGTGAGCGGTCTCGTCGTCATCGCCATCCTCCTGTTGGTGCAGCTCGCACTGACGGGTCTTGCGCGACGACGACTCCGGTCGCGACGCTTCTCGTTACGCGCCGCCGCGGTGGTCACGGCGGCGCTCGGCGTCTCCGGCGCCGTCCTGTGGGCCATCTACATGCGCTCGCAGCTCACCCTGGAGCGCGATCCGTCGCTGCTCTGGGCCTTCACCTGCGCCGCGTCGATCGTCGTGGGCTGCGGCGCCGCGGCTCTCTTGAAGCGCATGCCCACCTGGGAGCTCTTCGTGGGGTGCCTCGTGGTCCTCGACGTCGCCGCCGTGCTCGCGGTGCTGGGCCCCGGCGACCACGGGCTCACCTCGGCTCCCTTGCGGGCGCTGCTCATCGCGCCCGCCGCGCTCGCTGCTTGCTCGTACTTCGGCGCCTCCATCGGCTTTCTCTTCCTCACCGGCGGCGCCTCCAGCATGCGCCTGGGGTACGAGGCGATGATTGGCCGTCGGTTCTTGCTCTCGAAGAGCTCGCGCGCCGTCTCCATCGTCACGGCCATCAGCATCATCGGCGTCGCGGTCGGCGTCATGGCGGTCATCGGCGCGCTCGCGGTGCTCTCGGGCTTCGAGGGCGACCTGCGCACCAAGATCATCGGCGCCAACGCCCACGCCAGCTTCGAAGGCGCCGACGGGCGTCCGCTCCAGCTGACACCGACCCTGGTCGACGAAATTGCCTCGACTCCTGGAGTGGTTGCCGCGTCTCCTTACGTTCAAGGTGAGGTCGCGGTCGCGAACCCCGGCGCCAACTACACCGGCACGGCCATCATGGTCGGCATCGACCCGTACCGCGCGCCCGACGTGCTCACGGTGCTCACCCAGATCACCCGCGGCTCGCTCGACGGTTTGAAGCCGCAGCTCGACGCCGGCAAGCCCGCGCCGGAGGAGGGCGAGTTCGCGCCACCGGCCAAGGTGCCCGGCATCGTCATCGGCGTCGAGATGGCGAACAGCCTGCAGCTCAAGATTGGCGACAAGGTCCGTGTCCTGTCACCTCTGCTCGAGGTCCTGACGCCCGTCGGCGTGGCGCCGAAATCGGTGAGCCTCCAGGTGGTCGGCGTGTTCTCGAGCAAGATGTACGAGTACGACGCGCACCTGACCTTCATCTCCATCGAAGAGGCGC
>JBDHVB010000021.1:0-35174 GCA_039809465.1 Myxococcota bacterium | reverse complement strand
AAGGCGGACGGTCAAAACACCGAGCCGAGTGGCGAGCACGCCGCGGAGACGGCGGCCGAACAGCCGATGACCGACGCAGCGGCCGACACGAGCGCCGAAGCCGCCCCCGCGGCCGAAGGTGAAGCCGCGGTGGAAGCGACCGCCGAAGCCGCGCCAGAAGATCCGGCCGCCGCCAAGGCCAAGGCCGACGCCGAGATCATCGCCAAGCTCATGGAGAAGTTCTCCTACGACGAGAAGAAGGCCAAGCACCTCCTCGATGCGGTGCGCATCTCGGGCCGCCAGCTCGACCGCGTGCGCTCGGTCCGCGTCATCGAGCAGAAGGACGCGCCGGCGAACGCCGTCAAGGAAGGCGAGTTCGCCTACATCGTCGACTACAAGGTCGACGCGACCGTGCGCACTGACCGCCGTGGCGGACGTGAAGGTGGCCGTGGTGGCCGCGACGGTGGCCGTGGCCGCGATGGCGGAGGGGGCGGACGTGGCTTTGGTGGCGGCGGCTTTGGCGGTGGCCGTCCCGGCGGTGCTGGTGGCGGCGCCAAGAAGACGCCCGAAGCCAAGGACGGCGTCATCGATCTCTCCGGTCCGTTCTCCATGGACGCGGTGAAGGAAGACCGCCGCCGTGAAGCGCTCGAAGAACGCCGCGGCAACCGTGGCCGTCGTGGCCCGGGTGGCGGCGGTGGTCCGGGCCGTGGTGGCCGTCCCGGTGGCAGACCTGGTGGTCGTCCCGGCGGCCGCCCAGGTGGCCGTGGTCCCGGTGGGCCCCGTCCGCAGATGAACGCCGGTGGTCCGCCGCAGCTCGGCCCCGACGGCCAGCCGCTGCGCACCGAGAATGGTTGGCCGGTCGAAGCTGGTCAGGCCCAGGGTGGCGCGCCCGCGCTCGGCCCTGATGGTCAGCCGCTGCGCCGCCGCCGCCGTGGTGGCCGTGGTCGTAGTGGCCAGGGTGCCGGCCAGCGTCCGCAGAGCGCGCCCGGGACCGTGCCGAATCCGCTCCGTGCGGCTCAAGCGCAAGGGGCACCTGGCACGGAGGGTGAGCCAGGAGCTGGTCCCGCGCTCGGCCCCGATGGCAAGCCGCGTCGCCGGCGCCGCCGTGGTGGCCGCGGTCGCGGTGGTCAGCGTCCGCCGAACGGTCAGCCGCAGGCCCAGGCCGGTGAAGCCGCCGCGGGTGCTGGCGAGCAGCAAGCAGCGCCGCAGCAACAGGCGCCGCAACAACACGCACCGCAGCAGCGGACACAGCAGCAGGCGCCGCAACAGCACGCGTCGCCGCCGCAGGCCCCCCAGCACCAGGCTCCGCGTCCGGCCCCGCAACCGGCGCCCGCCGCCGAGGCCAAGAGCGAGGCGTAAGCCATGTCCGACGTGCAGCGCGGTGATACCCGCATCTATCCCGCGCCGCGCCCCGTGGACGGCGAAGCCGAGGCCAACGATGGCTGGGGCTTCGCCGACACGCGCTTCGTCGTTCAACCCAACCAAGCGGTGATCCTCACCGGCAAGCGTTACCAGCTCTGCGGTGACGAGCTGCCGACGCTCATGCCGTGGTTCTCGAAGATGCTGGAGGCGCCGCTCTCCTACGAGAACCGCCACCCGGCGCAGTACCCGCCCAAGGCGATCCCCGCCGCGCTCGAGGCCCCTGCCCTGCTCACCGAGCTGCGGCAGACCTTCACCGCCGACCAGCTCTCGGATGACCCGCAAACGCGCCTGCGCCACGGTCACGGCCACACCGGCGGCGAGATCTGGGCAATCCGCTATCGCAGCCTGCCGCGCATCCCCGACCTCGTGGTCTACCCGACGGCCCACGAGCAAGTCGTCGAGCTGGTGCGCACCGCCAAGAAGCACGGCGCGGTGCTCCTGCCCTTCGGCGGCGGCACCAACGTCACCGAAGCGCTGCGCCTGTCGCCCGAGGAGAAGCGCTTCGTCATCGCGGTCGACATGCGCCGCATGACCCGCGTCCTCTGGATCGATCCGGTGAACCACACCGCCTGCATCGAAGCGGGCGCGACCGGCCGCTACATCATGGCGGAGCTCGAGCGCTACGGCTTCACCATGGGCCACGAGCCCGACAGCCTCGAGTTCTCGACCCTCGGCGGTTGGATCGCCACCAACGCCAGCGGCATGAAGAAGAACCGCTACGGCAACATCGAAGACCTGGTCCTCGACGTGCAGATGGTCACGAGCCACGGCGTCGTCGAGCGCCCGTCGGTCGGCCCGCGCGAGAGCGTCGGCGCCAACCCCAAGAACCTCGCGTTCGGCAGCGAGGGCAACCTCGGCATCATCACCAGCGCCGTCGTGAAGATCTTCGACAAGCCGCAAGCGCAGCGCTACGGCAGCGTGCTCTTCCCGTCGCTCGATGCCGGCCTCGCCTTCCTCTACGACCTGCAAGCCGCCGGTGTCGTGCCCGCGAGCGTCCGCGTCATGGACAGCGTGCAGTTCCAGTTCGGCCAGGCGTTGAAGCCCGAAAAGCACGGCATGCTCGCCAAGACCAAGAGCGCCCTCGAGAAGTGGCTGGTGCTCAAGGTCAAAGGTTACGAGGTCGACAAGCTCGCGGTCGCCACCATCGTCTTCGAAGGCACCGCCGCCGAGGTCGCGCATCAGGAAAAGCTGCTCTACCCGATCGCCAAGAAGCACGGCGGCATGAAGGCCGGCGCCACCAACGGCGAGCGCGGCTATCAGCTGACCTTCGGCATCGCCTACATCCGCGATCTCACCTTCGAGCACTGGGCCATCGCCGAGAGCTTCGAGACCAGCGTGCCCTGGAGCCGCGCCATGGAGCTCTACGAGCGCGTCCGTGATCGCGTACAAAAAGAGCACGCGGCGCGCAAGCTCCCGGGCAAGCCCTTCTTCACCGGCCGCATCACCCAGGTCTACCAGGCCGGTGTCGCCATGTACTTCTACATGGGCTTCTACGCCAAGGGCGTCGACGACCCGGTGCAGGCCTACACCGAGCTCGAGCACGCGGCGCGTGAAGAGATCCTCGCCGCGGGCGGCTCGCTGTCGCACCACCACGGCGTCGGCAAGATCCGACAGGAGTTCCTGCCGTCGATCTATTCGGAGGCCGCGCTCGCGGTGAATCGCGAAGTGAAGAAGGCGGTCGATCCGTCGAACGTCTTCGGCGCGGGTAACCACGGCGTGGTCGGACACATTTCGTTGCAAGACGACCTGGGAGCGCATCGCCGGGTGCGCTAAAAGGGACGCCAATGCGAGTCCTTCGGGCCCTAGGCATCCTCCTCCTTGGCCTCTTCCTTCTCGTCGCCGGCGCGGCCGTGTTCGGCTTCATGCGCTTCCAATCGCACCTCGAGCAAGCGCACTCACCCCCGGGCTTCGTGGTCCACACCACCGACGATCCCGAGACCTTGGACCGTGGCGAGCACATCGCGCGCACCATCGGCGGCTGCGCCGAGTGTCACGGCAGCGACTTCGGCGGCACCATCATGGCGCAAGACCCGATGTTCACCATGGCGCCCCCGAACATCACGAGCGGCAAAGGCAGCGTCGTCGCCGGCTACAAGCCCGACGACTGGATGCGCGCTATCGCGTACGGCGTGCGCCGTGACGGCCGCACCTTGATCGCCATGCCCTCCGAGGAGCTCGGCAAGATCGCCGACGCGGACCTCGCCGCGGTCGT
Source organism: Myxococcota bacterium (assembly GCA_039809465.1). Classification (GTDB taxonomy): domain Bacteria; phylum Myxococcota; class XYA12-FULL-58-9; order XYA12-FULL-58-9; family JALHOP01; genus JALHOP01. The sequence goes on along the minus strand of JBDHVB010000021.1, from coordinate 31,561 downwards.
CAGCTACCTCATGCAAGTGCCACCCGTGGATCGGGAGATACCACCCACGAAGGCGAGCATCATGGGCGCGGTGGTCTTCGGTCTCACCAACGCGCCGGTGTACGCCGCCGAGCTCGCGGCCAAGCGCAAAGCGCCCGAGGACGTCCCCGAGCCCGATGAGACCAGGGAGTACGGCAAGTATCTCATCGCCGTCTGCCAAGGTTGCCACGGCGTCGACTACAAGGGCGGCATCGCGACGCACCCAGGCGCGCCGGTCTCGTCGGACATCTCCCCGTCCGCGATGGCGTCCTGGACCTTCGCGCAGCTGGAGAAGGCCTTGCGTCAAGGCATCAAGCGCGACGGCAAGCCCATGAGCCCGGCCGACATGCCCTGGGGCATGACGAAGAACCTCACGCCGAGCGAGATGAAGGCGGTCTGGCTCGCCCTGCGTGACGAGCCCGGCACGCCGTGAGCCTTGCCTTCCCCGAACGCGCACTTACTTTGCGTCGCTAAGGGGGAAAATAGAATGCGTAAGCTCTTGGCTATCGTTGGCTTGGCGGTTTTGTTCGGGTGCCCGGATCAGAAGATCAAAGACTCGGACAGCGCCCTCGAGCGTGCCCGCGAGCGCACCAACACGAATGTCGATCACGACACCACCAGCCCCATCGAGAAGGCTGGCGAGAAGCTCCAGGATCGCACCAACAACAACGTCGATAAGTAACGACGTCGCTCGAATTTCGAGACGCAACGCACCCCGCGTGCCCCGAGCACGTGGGAGTGCGTTTTTGGCGTGGCTATCGGCGACGCGCTACGAATGTTCGACCACCCGCAGGCGTCTACAGTCCCCCACCTGAAAACGCCTGGATGACCTTGTGCAGGGTTGGCAAACGAACCGGATTAGCCTAGTGGCCGTAGTACCCATGATGTTCAAGCGGATTGCCCTCACGATTTGCGGCATTGGGCTGGCGTGTCTCGCGGCGTGTGACGGCAAGATCTCGGAGACGGGTCTCGACAGCTGCCAGTCACCGCAGCAGTTCTTCGAAGAGCAAGTTTGGTATCCGGTGATGGCCGACACCTGCGCGAGCTGCCACTACTCCGACGGCATCGCGGCCGCGACGCGCATGAAGCTGCGCACACCGCCCGAGGGCCAGACGGAGCTCAGCCAGGAAGACCTCGCTTTCAACCTCGAGCTCGTCCGCCAGGTCGCGAAGGTCGACTACAAAGGCACACCTCTCCTCCTCGCCAAGCCACAAGGCGCGCTGAACCATGGTGGCGGTGTCGTCCTCGAGCGCGGCTCCGCCGGCCTGCGTGCCCTCACCATGCTCACCGAGATGCTGGCCGATCCCACGATCTGCTCCGAGACCAAGAACTGCAACGACGTCGCGGTGCTGCCCGCGCGCCTGTGGCGTCTCACGCCCATCGAGTACGAGGCGAGCATCGCGGCCGCGCTCGGCGAGACCGTCGACGTCGTCGGTAAGCTCACCTCCGACGAGAAGGTCGCCGGCTTCTCGAACAACGCCGATGTGCTCAAGGTCAGCGACGTCTCCACCGAGCAGTACATGTCCATCGGTGAGACCGTCGGCGCCCGCATCAAGGCGCGCATCACCGAGCTCGCGCCGACGAGCGGCTGCGAGGAGCGCGAGTGTGCCCGCCGCTTCGTACGTAGCTTCGGAGCGAAGATGTTCCGCCGCCCGATGAGCGATGAAGAGGTCATCGCGGGCATGAACCTCTTCGATACGGGCAAGGACATCGGTGGTTACGCCGAAGGCATCTCCCTCGCCGGCCAGGGCCTCGCCCAGGCGCCGCAGACCCTCTACCGCTCCGAGATCGGCGGCGGCTCGGGCGACACCTCTCTCACCAGCTACGAGATCGCGACGAGCCTCGCGTACATGCTCACCGGCGCGCCCCCCGACGCCACGCTGCTCGAGGTCGCGGCCAACGGCACGGAGATCGCTAAAGCGGACATCCGCAGAGCGCAGGCCGAGCGCCTCATCGACTCACCCGCTGGCCGCGCCCGCATGGTCCGCTTCGTCATGGAGTGGTTCGGCCTCACCAACTACGGCCGTCTCGAGAAGAGCGCCACGGCATACCCACAGTTCACGCCGTCGATGCGCGCGAGCCTCGAAGCCGAGACCAAGGCCTTCATCGAGCACGTCATCTTCGACAACGAAGGCACCTTCACCGCCTTCATGAGCGCGCCCTACTCCTACGTGAACGACGATGTCGCGAGCATCTACGGCATCAGCGCCCCCGGTGGCGCCGAGCTGGTGAAGACCAACCTGCCCTCCGAGCAACGCGCCGGTATCCTCACGCAAGGCTCGGTGCAGTCCTGGTACGCGCACGACAACCAGAGCGGCCCAGTGTTTCGCGGCAAGTTCGTCCGCCAAAACATCCTCTGCCAGCCCTTGCCGCCGCCGCCGCCCGTCAACGTCATCGTCGTCCCTCCCCCGAACCCCGCGTTGACGACGCGCGAGCGCTTCGCGGCCCACACCGAGGCGCCGTCGTGCAACGCGTGCCACGCGCTCATCGATCCCATCGGCTTCGGCTTCGAGATGTACGACGGCATCGGCCGCGTCCGCGACACCGAGAACGGCAAGCCCGTCGACAGCTCGGGCACGCTCGACGGCGCCGACGGCGTCTCACGTGACTTCGTGGGCGGCGCCGAGCTCGCCCGCCTGCTCGCCGAGAGCGACGACGCCAAGAACTGCTTCGTCACCCAGTTCACCCGCTTCTCGCAAGGTCACGTCGAGACAGTGAACGACATCTGCGGCATCAACACGCAAACGCAAAGCTTCAAGGCCCAAGGCACCAACATCCGCGAGATGGTGTTGTCGATGGTCACCGCCGACAACTTCATCCGCCGTCGCGCGGCGCGGGGACAGTAATCATGCGCAAGCCATCACGCCGATCATTCTTGAAGACCATGGGCTCGCTGAGCCTGGGTCTCCCCTTCGTGCGCCTGCTCGAGAGCTCGGTCGTCTACGCGCAGAGCGCCCGGCCCCGCCGCTTGCTCATCTTGATGTCGCCGCACGGCACCCTCGTCAACAACTGGCGTCCGAAGGCCGTCGGCACCGACTTCGACATCAACTACCCGAACGCGATCCTCGGGCCGCTCAACGCCTTCAAGGACAAGATCTGCGTCTTGGACGGCATCGACTACAAGGTGCTCCACGAGAAGGCGACCACTGGCCATGACTACGGCCACTCCACGTTCCTCACCGGCACCCCGCCCTATGAGAAGAGCACCACCGAAGTCCCTCCGACTGGCCCGTCGATCGATCAGGTCATCGGCGCGAAGCTCCACGGCCTCGCCCCGCGCGACACACTCTCGCTGGGCGTCTATGACGAAGGAGGCACGTACAAAGCCAACTCGATGATCTTCGACAGCAGCGCCCAGCCCGTGAAGAGCCTCATCGATCCGCGCACCATCTATCCGCTGCTCTTCACCGGTGTCGTCCCACCCGGCGGCGGCGGCGCCCCACCGGACCCGGCCGCTACAGCGGACCAACGCCGCAAGATGGCGCTGGTGAGCTACCTGAACGGCGAAGCCAACCGCGTCATGCCGCGCCTCGCCGGCCAGGAGCGCGAGAAGCTGCAGCGGCACATCGACGCTTTAGCGGACATCGAGCGCCGTTTGAGCGGCCCGACGATCGGCGGCAGCGCCGGTGACAGCTGCGACCCGTCGCTCATCAGCGGCGGCACCCTCGACCCACACAGAATAAGCAACATCCCCACCATCATCGACCTGCAGTTCGACATCATCGCGCAGGCGTTCGCCTGCGACCTCACCCGCGTCATCTCGTTCCAGTTCCTCCAGGGTGGCTCCATCACTCCCATGGAATGGATCGGCCTCACCGGCGACCTGCACGACGGTCTCGCGCACTTCGCCGGCACCGGCGACTCGGCTGTCGACGCGAAGTACCTCACCATGCAGCGCTGGTACTCACAGAAGGTCGCCGAGCTCTTCGCGCGCCTCGACGCCATCCAAGATCCGCAGGGCGGCTCGGTGCTCGACAACACCGTCGTCCTCTGGGGCAACGAGCTCGGCCAACCGTCGCTCCACAGCTCGGTGAACATCCCGATGATCATGGCCGGTGGCGGCGCGGGCGCCTTCCAGACCGGCCGCTGGCTCAAGTACAGCACCAGCTCGGAGCCACGCTGCTCCGGCGTCTACGGCAACTGCCCGGCATCCGACCCATTCCGCGACCAAACCGCGCACAACCAAGTACTCACCTCGATCGCCCAAATGTTCGGCTTGGAAGTGAATTACTTCGGCGACCCCAAATACACCGGCACCCTCCCCGGCCTGATGTCCTAGCCCGCGGGCAGCCGCGTCTCCTAGACGCGCACTGAACAAATTGTCAGTCCCATTTGTTAGGGTGAGATCAAAGGAGGTCGCGAGCTGACTTTGAATCCCGGCTCGCATCGGACAGGCGCCGAAGCGAGCATGCTCTTTGAAATTTCTCGGCGTCTGCAATCGCGGAGCGCCGTCGTGCTTTGCCAGAGCGACGCAAGCGGCCACCGCACACCGCGTCGTGTCAGCTGCGGTTCAGCTCGCCGGTCCAACCGCGGATACCCACGTGGTAGTGCATGCGGTGGCCACCGATCTGGATCATGTTCAGGCCGATGCCGCGGCCATACGTGACCAGCTCGGGGTTCGACGAGTAGATCAACGCGATGCGGTCGTTGAAGGGCACCATCGCGAGCAGCTCTTGCTTGCGCTCTTCGAGCCACTGCTCGCGGGTCTGACCTTCTGCTTGGTCGGGGTGCGTGAAGTCGAGCTCGAGGCCGACTTCATGTCCAGAGTGGAACGGGTGCGGGCCGCCTTCGCGTAGGCTGATGTCATTCGCCAGGATCTCCGAGTCCGGACGGATGGTGCGCAGGTTGCGGGCGAAGTCGATGGCGAAGTCGCGGGCGCGCTGCGTGCCCCACGGGGTCACGTACGAGCCGGGCGTGTGGTAGGTGCGCAGGCCGATCGACGGATCGTCCTGCAGCTCGCCCCAGCGCGGTCCATCGACGAGATGCGGAGTCTCTTCCGGGTTGCCGAAGAGCGAGCGGGTCATCATGGCGCCCGGGACCAGCGTCGACAAGCCGCCGGCGCGCGCGTGTAAGCCACGATACGTCGCGTTGTAGAGCTGCACCGCCTGCTGCGTGGTGGCGTCGTACGTGCCCATCTTCGCGGGGTCCACGTGGAAGCCACGCGCGATGAGCGCTTGCTGCACGAGGCGGACGTCTTCCGGCTTGTTGGTGTGCCCCGATGGGCGGCGCACCCAGCGCTTGTTGACGCGCACCAGCTTGGTCTCGGGCGCGACGGTGCTGTTCATGGTGGCCTGCGCGGGAGTGGCGCGCATGTCGGCGTCGGCGTTCGGGGTGCGGGCAGCGCTCCGTAATAGCGCACGAACGGCGCCGCGGCTGGCGGCGTTCGCGCTGGTTGCTTGCTCGGCGGTCAGCTTGCCGGCGCGGACGGCGCGCTCGACGAAGTCTTTGTAGCCCTCGAAAGCGTCGGCGTCCCAGGCGCCCGCGGCGCCACGCGCGCCGGTCGCGTAACCCAGGGCGCGGAGATCTTTGTGAATGGAGGTGGAGTCCGCGGTCGAGAGCTTGCCGGGCGTCGCGATACGGGCGCGGTCGAGGGTGGGAGCGACCATGCTCGGAGGCCGGAAGGCAATCGGAGGTGGTCCCGCGCCGTACGGCGTCTCGAGCAGCGACTCGGCGGTCGACCCGGCTTCGCGCCGCCCATGCTCCGCTATAGCGTTGCGCCACTGACGCAGCTGATGGCGGAGGTCGGGCTCTTCGATGTTCGGGAGCTCGACGAAGCGGCGGGCCCAAGCGGCGTTGATACCGACGCAGTCGAGCTCTGCCGCGCGCTGCGCACGTTGCGCTTCGGCCTTGCCGGGGCCGTCGGGGATCTCGGCGATGTCGAGACCGTCGAGGAAGTGGTGCATCTCGGCGCGTAGCTCGAGACAGGTCGAGGTCCCGCAGGCGAGACGTGTCGTGGCGGGTTGAGCGACGGCGGCGGCGTGCGGTTGAGTGACGCGGATGGCGGACGATGCGGGACGCGGGCGCGCGCGCTGATCAGCACCGGCGGCGACGGTCGCGGCCACACCGACGTCGGTCTTGCCCGCGGGCAGAGCCATGTCCGCAGTGGCAGTGGGCACAACCACGCCCACAGCGGCGGAAGGCACAGCCTCGTCCACGGCGGAGGCAGCGGCGGAGCTGACGATGTTGGCGCCGGTGGCGCCGATTTGGCGAACGCGGTCGGTCAAAGGACACCCCTCCCAGAGGGTAGACTCATCGGTCCGAAGTGCCGCGGAGTTGCTTGGGGATGCTCGACGACTTACGGGATGGTGATGCTATCCACGTGCATGCTGCCTGGGGCGGGCATCGGCGTGAACGCCTGAGCAAAGACGATGACGCTGACCGACGAGAGCTCCGAGGCCACCGCCATGGTCGCGAGCGTCGTGAACGACGCACAGGCGCCTCCAGCGACCTCCCAGTTGAGGTCGCCGGCGCTCTCACGGAAGCGCCAGCAGCGGTGCTGGGTTGGGTCGTAGGGCACGTCCGCCAAGACGTTCGAGCCTTCCTGGGCGAGCAAGGCGACGAGTCTGTTATTGCGGACCAGAAAGAACCCTTCGTGGGTCCCCGAGATGACGCGGAAGACGTTCTCCGTCGAGGTGCTGTGCGAGAGCACCTGCGTGACTCGGGCGGTGATCGAGGCGTTACGTAGGTCGTAACGGTTGGTCGAGTACAATCCGACGCCGCCGCTGCCGTTCACGGGTGGAGTCAGCACGACCTCGCCCGCCGCCTCGGTGAGCGTCGAGCCGCCGTCGGCGAAGCTCTTGTCCCAGAGCGCGCCAATCTCGTCGTCGTTGAAGTCGTCCTGCAGACCAGCGATTGAGCAGTTCGAGAAGTCCCCCGAGCCGGGGCCGTTGAAGGTGTCGACGCGCACGAAGCCCGGCTCCACGGCACCCGCCGCATCCGCGGCCAAGGACACGTGCACGAGGTCGGCTGGAAACGGCGCGGTGAAGGTGGTGAGCTGCGTCCAGGCACGACCATCCGGGCTGACTTCGGCGGCGCCTTCGCGCGAGCCCGGTGTCGCGTCGAAGACGAGGCGCCACCAGCGCTGCGCGACCGGGTCATAAGGCATGCTGATGACGGGCGTGAAGCCGCCGCTCGTGGTGCCCATCTCCACCAGCAGCTCGCCCGCCGTCTGGCGAATGTTCACGAAGCCGGCGTTGCTGCGGATGAGGCCGAGCGTGAAGCGCGCGGTGGTCGTGACGTCGACCATGCCCGTCACCTCGATCGCCACCTCGCCGCCGCGCACCAACAAGCCTTCGTTCGAGCGGTACGCTACCGATCCCGTGGAGGCGCTAGGTCGTAGCTCGAGAGCGCCGCCGGTCTCGAGCAGCACGCCGTTCGTCATGGTCCGATCCCAGGCCGTGCCCGTCACTTGATCGTCGAAGTCGTCGTGGAAGCTCGAGAGCGAGCCGCAGCTCGTGTCGCAGCCCTCGTCGGCCAAGCCGTCGCAGTCGTCGTCTACGCCATTGCAGACCTCGACCTCGCAGGTGGGATCGAGGTCGAGCAGGTTGCCGCCGCCCTCGAAGCCGCTGCGCGAAACGCAGGCGGCCGAGGCGCACATCGCGAGCGGCAACGCGAGCTTGAAGATCGCTTGCAGGCCTCCCGCGATGATCGTTCGCAGACTTCCCGCTGGGCTGCGGGTCGACACAACTTTCCTCCCCGGCTTCCGATATCTCGGCAAGTCTCATCCTACCCTAATCCAGCTTCCTCAGAAGCTGGAGCCGTCCGAGCACCCAATGAAAACCTCCCGTACGGACCACGCCGGTACCCCCGGCGGTGGCAGCAGTGTTCCTTCCACCCTCGTCCACCTCAACGGCATCTCCATCGATCCGCTCGAGGCTGCCCGCAAGCCGGGCTTCGCGCCGCCGGAAGGTCAATCGGGCCAGTACATCGTCCAATGCAAGACGGCCATCACGCCCGAGACGAAGGCGCAGATCGAGAACGCTGGCGGCCGTGTCGTGGGTTACTTCCCCGACAATGCCTACATCGTCCGCGCCCGTGGCGCGACCTTGAAGGCCATTCGCGGCCTCGCGTGCGTCCGCGCCACCCTGGCGATGCCGCCGGAGTTCAAGCTCGACACCGCCTTCCGCAATAGCGGCGATGCGCCGGCGGACGGCAGCGCCCACAAGGTCATCATCTCGGTCACGAGCAAGGACGTGCTGAAGCAGGTCGCCGCGGAGATGCGCAGCCAGGGCTTCACCAAGATCCAGCTCGGCGGCGACACCATCGTCGCCCAAGGCACGCAGGCGCAGATCGAGCGCGCCGCGCGACACGACGACGTCCTCTGGATCGGCCCGTCGACCGAGGCCGGCTTCGACCTCGACAACATCCGCGCCGTGAACGGCGCCGACTACCTCGCGACGCTCCCCAACACCTCTGGCTTCCAGGGCCAGGGCATGAAGGCGCACATCCTCGAAGGCATCGAGAAGGGTCACCCCGCTTTCGCGGCCAGCGAGCATCGGCAAGCGCCCATCGTCGTCGGTGGCGCCGGCGCCGAGGAGAGCTCGGGTCACGGCACCAACACCGCGGGCGAAGTCTTCGGTAACGGCGCGGGTAAGCCCGAGTGGAAGGGCATCGTCCCCCACGCGCAGGCGCTCTACACCAACGCCAACTACGTGATGAACGCGGCGCCGGGCAGCAAGGAGCCGGGCAGCCGCTGGGCGGTCACCAAGGAGCTCGTCGAGAAGTACGACATCGACGGCCAGACCGCGTCGTGGGGCTACGCCACCAACTCCAAGTACGACGAGCGCTCGCGCGAGCTCGACCAGATCCTGGTCGACTTCGACCTGATGGTCACGCAGAGCCAGAGCAACACCGGCAGTCCGCAATCGCGGCCGCAGGCCTGGGCGAAGAACGTCATCCCCGTGACGGCGCTCTACCACTTCGACAACGCCAACGTGGACGATGACCGCTGGAACGGTGGCTCGAGCACCCGCGCCGGCGCCGACAAGCGCATCGGCCGCACGCTGCGTGGCTACTACGACAAGATCGGCACCACCGCGACCGGCGGCAAGTACACCGCGGACTTCGGCGGCACCTCGGGCGCGACGCCGATGACCCAAGGCCTGCTGCAGGCGATGCAGCAGATGTACAAGGAGGGCGTCTTCACGAGCTCGCTGCTCAATCCAGCGAGCTTCCAGGGCAAGCGCGCGCGCTCCGCGACCGCCGCGGCCCTCGCCATCGCCACCGCGCGCCAGATGCCGTTCGCCAGCCGCGACGCGGAGAACAACCGCTACCAGCAGGGCTGGGGCATGGTCGATCTGCGCAAGCTGTACGACTCGCGCGCCAACATGCTCGTCGTCAACGAGGACATCGCGCTCAAGCCCAAGGACACCGCGAGCTTCACCGTCGAGGTGAAGGAAGGCGAAGCCGAGCTCAAGATCGCGATGGTCTACAAGGACCCGCCGGGTCTGGTCTCCGCCGGCAAGGCGCAGGTCAACGACATCGACCTCAAGGTCACGGCGCCGGACGGCACGGTCTACTGGGGCAACGTCGGCCTGCTCGACGGCATGTACAGCAAGCCCGGTGGCGAGCCGGACCGCCTCGACACGGTCGAGAACGTGTTCGTCGAGAAGCCCAAGGCCGGCAAGTGGACCATCGAGGTCATCGCCGCCGCGATCAACGCCCCCGTGAGCGAAGGCGGCCCTCTCGAAGTGCCCTTCGCGCTCGTCGCCGCTGGCGGCCGCAAGGTCTGACGCGATGAAGGTCACTCGGCAGGAAAGCGCCATGCCGTCGTCCGCGAAAGCAGACATGGCAACACGAAGCGGCGCCGCCGCAAAGGCCGGCGCACCGCGGAGTGGCCTCATCCCGAAGTCCGGAGCCACACGCAGTGGCTCCGCCCCGAAGGCCAGCGCGACACGGAGCGGCGCCGCCCCGCAGTCCGGAGCGACACGGAGTGACCCCGCTCCGAAGACCAGCACGGCACTGAGCGGCCCCGCCCCGCAGTCCGGAGCGACACGAAGTGCCCCCGCTCCGAAGGCCAGCATGGCACTGAGCGGCCCCGCTCCGCAGTCGGGCATGGGCTTCGACGTGCGTGATGGTGTGGTGGCTCCAGCACGCCGTAGCGCCTTCATTCCGTGCGATAGTCGCCGGGCTTCTCCCGCCGAGATGCGCGAGAGCATGAGCGTCCTGGACTTGCGCGTTGCCAACGCCGATGGCCGCGATGCTCCGTCCGTCGACCCGCGTTACTTCGACGTCACGCGCGCGGTCGAAAACATCGACAGGCTGGTGGCGAAATACCCGGCGATCGCGAGCAAGGTGGATCTGTCGGCGCTGCCAGGCGCGGCCAAGACACACGAAGGTCGCTCCATCTTCGCGCTCAAGCTGACCAGCGGCAAAGGCGCAGCCAGCGGCAAGCCCGCGGTGGTCATCGTCGCTCAACATCACGCGCGCGAGCTCAACGCGGGCTTCATCGCACAAGCCGCCATGGAGCGCATCGCCGCGGGCTACGGCGTGGACCCGAGCATCACCAAGCTCCTCGACGAGCGCGAAGTCTACATCGTGCCCATCGTGAACCCCGACGGCGTCCACACGGTGTTCAACGAAGAGCGCATGTGGCGCAAGAACAAGTCGAAGAACGGCGACGGCTCGCGCGGTGTCGACATCAACCGCAACTACCCGTTCCTCTGGGGCCTGTGCGGCACGTCGGCGAGCGGCTCGTCCGAGATCTACAAGGGTCCGTCGGCGGGCAGCGAGCCCGAGGTGCGGACCATGATGGCCCTGCAGCGCGAGCTGCGCCCCGAGCTGCTCATCGACTTCCACAACCACGGCAACGAGGTCCTGGAGCTCTATCCGCCGTGCGCTAAAGTGGACAAAGCCGTCAAGCAATTCGACGCGCACTACCTCGGCCGGCTCGCGCAACCCATGGGCTTCCACACGCGAGAGGCCTCCGGCTCGGGCGAGGGTCCGCACTGGCACTGGAGCGAAGGCACCCTCTCCTACCTCATCGAGGTCGGCACGGCCTTCCAGCCGCGCTTCGAGGAGAGCATCGAGGACGAGAAGAAAGTATGGAAGGGCCTCGAGGCCGCCCTCACCACCTGGGCACCCGCCGCCCGCGGCCAGGTCATCGGCGCCGACGGCCAGCCGCTCGCCGCGACCTTCACGGTGAAGCAGCCCATCTACAATCACGGCGAGCACGCGAGCTCACGCGCCAGCGACGGCCGCTTCAGTCTCTGGCTGCCGCTCGGTACGTGGGACGTCGAGGTCTCCGCTCCCGGCCACGCCACCAAGCTCGTCCAAGTGAAGGTCGAAAAGTACGACCAGGCCGCGGCCCTCGACGTGAAGCTGGACAGGGCCTTGGAGGCGGTTGCGTGAGCCTTGCAGGACGAGCCTCGAGCTCGGTTGCCTGAGCACTGGGTGACACGCGTGCCGCCGTAGCACCCGCCGCCCCAGTTAGATCGACGCTTTTTACGGCTGCGCGCCCCGGCTCTGCCGATACGTACGTCCGTGTCGGCCCTACCAGGTCTCCCATCGTCCGGTCGTTCCCCCGCTCCCAAGGCGGAGGTACGCCCAGCAGCCACCGTCGAGCGGTTGGCTCGGCGAAGTGAGATCCCCGAAGAGCCGGCCATAAGCGCGGCCAAAACCGCTCACCTGCCGCCAGCCAAGCTCGACATCATCGAGGAGCGCGCTGCCCACGACAAAGAAGTCAAAGCTTCGCGCCGTCAGGCCTTCTGGCGCTCGGGCGCGGTCTGGCTCGGCGCCATGCTCGCCAGTGGCGTCGTCGGCTACGGCCTGGGCCTCGCGTTCACCGGCATCTCCACCGCCCTCAACAATGCCGGCATCATCGCCGACCCGAAGTTCCACGAGACCCTGAAGCGCGTCTTCGACCCGACCCTGTTCGCGATGGTCGGCATGTTCACGGCGGGCGTCGCCTCGTTCTTCAACGAGAACGTCACGGGTCCGCTGCGGCCGCTCACCACCCGTTGGGTCATGAGCCGCAGCCCCGAGAAGGTGCGGCTCGACCCGCAGGTGCAAGCCGAGCTCATCCACAGCTGGCAGACCGAGCAGACCGTCGATGCGCGCGTCCTCGCCGGCCGCTGGAACGTCACCGAGATGTGCATGGCCTGGAAGATCACCTTCGGCGAGGTGCAGCGCGCCATGCGGCGTGGCGACATCGAGAGCGCCGCGGCGTTCTTGGGCGGTGACCTCATCTCGTCCGAGACCCTGTGGTTCTGGGTCGTCCCCCAGAGCGACGCCATCTTCGACCTGGTCCGCAAGCCCATCTCGCCGCACCTGCTCGCCGTGAGCGACGCCGACCTGACGAAGCTCAAGACCGCCACCCTCGACTACGTCCGCCAAAACAGACGCGAGATCGCCGACCAGGCCCGCCTCGGCGTCGATGACGCGGTGAGCGAGTACTACGCGCCGGTGCTGGAGCAGCTGCTGAAGCGAGCCCCACGTGCGGCTTGAGCAGCGCCCCACGGCGCAGCCCACCCTGCCCGCGATGGCCACCGAGTCCTTCGGCACCGCGCCCGCCAGCAAGGGCACGAAGGCCGATACACCTGCCGCCCCACTCGGCGACCAGACCGCAAAAGCCGACAGCCCTGTCGCCGTAGCCGCCACCGCAGCCGCAAAGGCCGACGCGCCCTTCGTCGACTCCATCAGCGAAGTGGCAAAGACCGACGCGCCGCCCGCGAGCAACCGTGGAGGGTTCTGGCGCTCTCTTGGGGCCTGGGCGGGCGTGGGTTTGTTCAGCGGGTTGTTGCGCGTTGGCCTCAACGCCGCCTTGCAGCCCAACGTCCGCAGCGCCTTCGACCCGCTCATCTGGCGCGTCAACAACACCGCTCAAGAGAGCCTCGGCGCCCGCTTCAACGATGCTTGGAGTAATCCGCTCAAAGCCGCCGCCGCGCGCTGGATCGCTCCGCAAAAGAAGACCGACGCCACCTTGAAAGTGTTCGACGCCAAGCTCGCGGAAGAGTGCGTCGCGTCCTTCAGGCGCCGCAGCCAGGTCGACGACCGCGTGCGCGGCCAGACCGATGGCTTCTTCACCGGCTACCTGCGCATGATGCAGCTGGTCTGCGGCGGCGTCCGTGACCGTCTCGAGGCTGGCGACCATCACGGCGCGGCGCGGCGGTTGGGCGCGGCCATCGTCCGCGATCGCATCCTACGTTACGAGCTCACCCCGAGCCTCGAGAGCCTGCACGAGCTGGCTTACGTGAAGCTCCACCCCTATTTCGCCAAGCTCTCGCTCGAGGAGCGCCAGCGCTTCGTGAAGCTCGTCCTCGCCGAGGCCGAAAAGCTCGTCCCCGAGGCCGAGCGCGCCGCCGTGACCCTGCACGCCCGCCCCATCGCCGAAGGTCTCACGCGCACCGCCACCGAGCACGCGCCGCGGCTCGCGGTGGGCAGCGGTCCGCTCGTCGAGGTCGCCAGGCACGCCAATCGTGACGAGCTCGCGGCCATCCTCACCGGCGAGAGCGACAAGGCCGTCGCGCTGCGCAAGTACGTCGATGATCTCTTCGGCAAGTCGGCTCACGGCGGCGTCTTCGGAGCGCTCTCGGCCAAGCGGGCCCGTGTCCGCTTGAGCAGAGCGGTCACCGCGTCGCTCGCCGCCTTCGAGGCCAAGGTTGGCCGGCCCGCGACGCTCCAGGAGATCTGGAGCCTCGTCACGGTCGCCATCGAGACCGGCGCGAGCGCCCGCATCGAGTGGGCAGCCACCGCCGCGTCGGTCGGGGCCTTCGTCGCGGTCGGCGCCGCCGCGGCCATCCCCAAGGCGGCCATGGGCAAGCTCGACCCAGCCGTCGCGGCGGCCATCGACCCGGTGGTCTTCACCATCGTCGGCTTCTTCATGGGCGCCACCGGCAAGTTCTTCAAGGAGCGCCTCGACGCCTACGGCCGCGCCGTGAGCTACAGCACGCCGCAAAAGCTCTCGCTGGGCCTCGCGGTCGAGCGCGATCTCCTCGATCACTTCTTGCGTGTCCTCACCAACGACGGCCGTGTCCAGCCGGCGCGTCTCGCGCTCATGCAGCTCGAGCGCTTCTTGCATCTCAACGTCTTGGACGCCGAAGCCTGCCTGCGCGAGGGCGACCTACGAGGCGCCGCCGCTTTCCTCTCGGGCGCCATGCAGTATCTCCGCCAGACCCACTTCGAGTTCTCGCCGCTCACCCGCGGCTTCGAGCTCGTGTGCATGAAGCTCGGGCCGCACTTCGACGGGCTGAGCGACGACCAGCTCGCCGAGCTTCGCGCGCTCGCCCTCGAGGACGTCACGCGGAGCGGCGCGCCCTCCGAAGAGGTGGCGCGCTACTACCGGCCGTTCATCACGGCGCTCACCAGCACCAACGTCGAAGCCAAGATCGAGTCGCCAACGAAGCGCCATGCCGCGGCGCCGCCGCCCGCGTAGGCGGCGCGCTCCGCGCCAGACAAGGCCGTCGCGAGCACAAGAGTGCCCTACGGACGCGCAACCTACGACACCGCGACCCGAGCCGGTCACTTCACTCCGACTAGCGCGGGTCCAGCTTCGTCGTGGAATCGAACGGGAACGGCACGACGCCGAAGCCCGTGTCGACCGCGGTCTGCCCGCGAAAGCGGACAGCCACCGGCTCCTTGCTCTGCAGCACCTTCATCATGCTGAGGCCAACCTGTAGCGTCGACAGATCCGCGCTCACGGTGCGCACCGAGTTGCCGACGACCTTTCCTGGCGGCGCGATGCTGCCCTTGATGACGTCCTGGCCGGCAATCGACAGGTCGTGGCTCATCTCGCCGATCGAGAAGGAGTGGCCACCATTGCTCTTCATCTCCACGTCGACGTCGACATGAATGTTGGTGAACGACGGCGAGCCCACGCGCACCGCGACCGGCATGATGCTCGGGGGGCGAATGACCGGCAAGGCGCCCTCGCGTTCGAACGGCAAGCCGATCGCTTGGTCGGCGACCTTCACGAACGCCGTGCCGGACACCTTCCACGGCAGGTCATCGGGCATGGTCGGCTTGGCGGTGAGGCGGTTGATGATGTCGCTCCAGCGGACGACCGCCGGGATCACGAACTTGGTGCTCTTGCCCGGCCCCAGGTCGAGCGCCTGGTCGACCTTGCCGTCCGCGAGGGTCACGCCATCGACGACGAGCTTCAGATCATAGCCCTCGAGCCGTCCGCCAACGCGGTTCGGGTTCTTCACGTCGAAGACGACGTCACAGTGCAGGGCATCGAAGTCCAGCGCGCGGTAATTCACCGTGTCGTACGTGACCTCGGGTGGCTTGATACCGGCGGCTTGGGAAAGGTTCTGGAGGGCGGCGCAACCCGCGAGCGCGAGCGCGGCCAATGGCAACAGGGCTCTCTTCATACGCGTCACATCGCGCGTTGGAGGCGGCGCGTCAAACCCTCAAGTTACCAGCGCAGCGATCGCGCCTGTGGCACGTCCTCGATCATCCGGGTGAACGGCTGCCAGAAGGCGTCCTGCATCCTCAGACGTTCGCTCGGTACGTGGTTCTCGGGACCAAAGGTGATGACCGGCCGGCGATCGCGCAGCACGGGCCGGCCGTTGCGATCACGGGCAATCGTGTACTCGACGACGCGGTGACGTGGGTCTGTACGATCGCGCTCGAACTGCTCCTCGAGGCGCCTGGCGGCCTCGCGCGAGTGGATGACCTCGACGATCTCGCCGTTGATCTCGCTCGACAGCAAATCCATGTTCGACGAGCCGATGAGCGCGACCTCGCCGTCGGCGACGATCGTCTTCGCGTGCATGCGCATGTCGCCGTTGAGCACGAAGACGCGCATGTTCGGGACGGTCGCGAGGAGGCGCGGCCACTGGCGCATGAAGAACGCGATGGCCAGCGAATTGTCGGCGGTGTTCGGGCTATCCGTCAGCAGCGTAATCTTCACGCCCCGCCGCCCTGCCTCGGCCAGCGCCCGACGCACGCGCTCGCTCACCACGATGTAGGGGTTGGTGATGATGACGCGGTCACGCGCGCCAGCGAGCAGCCGCTCGATGCCCGGCTCGATTTGATCGAAGCTCGTCGGATACTGCCCGTTCGACGTCCGGTCGAGCGCCTTCACCTGGGCCTCGACCATGTTGGTATCGATGCGGAAGGTGCGGTTGCCGCCGGCCAGGTCCGGGTTGCCGGCGAGCTGCATGGCGCGCGTGTAGAGATTCTCGAGCGCTCCATTGGTGGCGCGGACGTTGCGCCGCGCGAGATCACGTTGCGCCGCTTGCACCAAGGCGCGGGCATAAGGCGCGCGGGCGCTCTCGTCCTTGCGCAGGCGCTCACGCACCGCCGGCGGCAGCGGCTCGCGCCCCAACCACGCGTCCATCATCGCGGCCGCGCCCAGGAGCTCCGCTTCGCGCGAGACCAAGTTGATGATGTCCGGCTGGATGCGGTAGTTGAGGTCACCGCGCTGCATCTCGACGGTCACGGCGCGGCGCAGCTGGCTCGCGGCGGCGGCGCCATCGACGACGACATCGCTATCGCGGTACGGCATGTCGAAGTCGCGGCGCGAGCTGAAGTACTCGGCGCCGATGTTGCGGCCGCCCGTCATGCCGAAGCGCTCGGTCGCGATGATCTTGTCGTGGTTCGACGCGATGCCGAACGTCGAGCTCGGATTCATGATCTGCCGCACCACTTTGCGGTGCGCCGGGTTGTAGATCGAGACGTCCGCTCCAGCGGCCACGAGCTCCTGCAGGTAATCCTGGCCACGCAGCGTCTGCGTGAAGCCGCTGCGGCCGAAGGTGTCGCCGCTCGCGTCGAGCAGCAGGTTCACGGGGATGTTGCGGTGGCGGTGGCGCAGGAGCTGCCCCAGCACCGCGTGACCGAAGACGTCGCGGTCGAGGATGAAGTAGCTCATGTCGACCCGGCGCTGCGCCGAGCCGAGCACGTGCCACATGGCGAGCCACGACTCGTTGTTGTCGTGGATGCCGCGCACCCGCGCCGTGGCGGCCTGGCCAGGGAGCGCGGCGAAGGCCCCCGCGATCGATGAGCGCTCCTGTGCACGCGGCGCCGCTAATCCCGCCGCGGTCGCGGGCGCGACACCCCGCGACTCCTGAACCGTCCGACGCGCCGGCGCGGGGGCAGGCTGGTCAGCAGGCGCGGCGGGGCCTTCCAGACGAGCGGGGGCCGGGCGAACGGGGGCTGCGGGCAAGCTGGGCGCGGGAGCCCGTCCCGGACTGTCGAAAAGTCCGGGAATAACCACGGTTGAAGCTGACACGGTCGCATTTCATCGGCAGTTTCCGACGCGAGTTGTCGCGCGGCGCGCTGAAGCCATGCCAGGCTGGCACCGCAGCACCACGGAACCCGCCCCTAGAACTTCACGCCCGTCATGCGCGCGTCGTCGCAGATGGTGTTGTAGTCCGAGGTCAGCTCGGTGCCCGCGGGCAGATCGCGCGCCGCGTAGTCATGGCCAAAGGCGATGGAGTCCGAGATCGTCGATGGCTCGTCCGAGTGGTTGAAGTGCCGGCCGTGGTCACCGCACAGCACCCAGAGCTTCGCCTGATCGTAGTAGGTCAAATACATGCGCAGGAAGCGCTGCGTCCGCTCCGGAAGACTCTCGAGCTCGTCCTCCGAGTAGACCCGGTCGATGCGCGAATCGAAGCGCCAGACGAGCTGCCCCTTCTTGACCGGCTCCGTGGTGAACACACCGATCCCGTGAATCGAGCTCATCCTCAGCTCGGTATCGACCATCATCATGCGAACGAGCACTCCGTGGGTTTGGCGTGAATGCTATGCCGACCCCGTGTCGGCCAGCAACTACGCCGAAGCTCACAACCCGCGCCACGATCGATCGATAACCCCACGCATGGCGACTCCAATTGGTAGGCAGGGATCCGCGCGTGTCACGAATCCCGACAGCAACGCTGGGGCAAAAGAGTACGTCCCTGTGAGCCCCGAGCACGAGGCACAGATCGCCGCCGGGCAGTCGACGGCCGAGAACGGCTACCGCGCGCCAGGGCTCTTTGGCCGTCCGGGGAGCCGCGTCACCGTCCGCTTCAACTGCACCTACGACGTCACCAGTCCCGATGGGCAGGTCACGCAGGTCCGCGCTGGGCACGAGCGCACCTTCAAGCCCTCCAAGGAAACGATGGGTGACCGCGCCTGTGAAGGCATCCGCTGGCGCAACCCCACCTTCGAGGAAGAGGCGATCGCCATGAACCCGCGCGGCGGCAGGGCCTACCCGCGCTTCCTCGGCTGGAGCAGCTTCCCCGCGAGCCGCCTGCAGCCCGAGCATCCGCGGACCTTCGGCGGCGTGCGCGTCGGCGGCCGCTAACACTCCCGCGTCGATCCCCCTGTGAAGTCCAGCTCACACCTGTGATGCGCAGGTGTGAGCCCCGGGTAACAGCCGCCGCCGAGAACCAGCGATTCGCGCGCCTTCGAGGCCGGCACGCCGGTTGCTGAAGCTCCCAGGATGCCGGGAGCTTCGATGCGCACCTCCACCCTCGCTCTCCTCCTCGGGCTCGCCGCGGCCAGCCAAGCTTGCAGCGGTCTCATCGGCGACTCCCACCAGACGCCCATCGACGACGACGACGACCTCGACGGTTTCGACCCGCAGGGCCAGTGCGACATCACCATCACGCTCGCGCGCAACGGCTGCACGCAGTCGGGCTGTCACGGCGCAAGCTACGTCGGCGGTCTCGATCTCGCCTCCGTGGGTCTCGCCGAGCGCTTGATCGACGTGCGCTCACAAACAGCCTCGTGCTCGGGTCACTTGCTCATCGATCCGGCCGAGCCCGAGAACAGCCTCCTGCTCCAGGTCATCAACCCCGACGCGATCCACGCTGGCGGTGTCTGCACGCAGCAGATGCCGATGGACCGCGACGCCATGTCCGCCGAGGACCGCGCCTGCGTCGCGCAGTGGGTGCAAGAAGTGGTCGATGCGTACGAGCCGCCGGAGGTCGAGGTCTTCCAGCCGGCGCTCCCCGAGACCTACGCCGCCATGGTGAAGACATTGCTCACCAGCCAACCGCTCAGCGCGAGCGAGCTCGGCGGCCTCAACGCCAACCCGGGTGTCTTGCGTGACTACGTCGAGGGCTGGGTCGAGACCGAGGCGTTCCGCGCGAGCATCTCCGACTTCCTCGCCAACGCGTTGCAATCGAAGGTCGAGCGCGCCCAGCTCCCCTTGCTGTTCGGCACGGGCGGCAACCGCATCGTCCGCGCCAACGGCGTGAAGCTCGTGGGGGCCGTGAACGAATCCGTGGTGCACACCGCGCTCGACATCATCGACGCCGACCGGCCGTTCACCGAGATCCTCACGACACACCGCTGGTGGATGAACACCGCGCTGCTCACGGCCATCTCGTGGTTCGATCTCACGACCGCCGAGCGCACCGCGACCAGCGAGCGTCACACCATCGGACGCGGCGCGGTGCCGACGCTCGCGACGTCGATCGCCACCAAGACCTGGGTGTTCCCGCAGCTCCCCGAGGACTGCACCATCACCTCGCAGACCGCCTACAACATGCTCGGCATCTTCAACGGCGCGTTCACCTGCAAGACCAACATCATCTTGGACGAGGCCAGCCAGATCTTGAAGGCGGCGGACTACGAGGACTGGCGCTACGTCGACTTCACCAGCAGCGGCACGGCGCATCCCTGGTACGACCTCATCCAGATGCGCGCCGCGACGCAGCTCACGGTCAAACAACCCCGCGTCGGTTTCTTCTCGCAGCCCGCCTTCCAGGCCAACTGGGTCACCAACGCCGACAACGACTACCGCGTCCTCATCAATCAGACGCTCATCGCAACGCTCGACGCGACGTTCTCCGCCGCCGACCCGACCGACGACCTGCTCCCCTCGCAGATCGCCACCGATCACGCCGCGCCCGGCACGCAATGCTACGGCTGCCACCGCTTGATGGACCCGATCCGCGGTTACTTCTCGTCCACCATGAACGTCGACTACTCGTACAAGAAGAACGCGACGCCCGCCGCCTTCGCCTTCTTCGGCCACAAGCGCAAAGGCGGCGACATCGAGACCTTCGCCGCCGAGCTCGGCAAGCACCCGCGCTTCGCCCTCGCCTGGACACAGAAGCTCTGCATGTTCGCTACGGCGCACCGCTGCGACGAGTCCGACCCCGAGGTGCAACGCATCGCCAAGGTGTTCAAGGACAGCGGCTTCAAGTTCAAGAGACTGGTCGTCGAGCTCTTCACCTCACCGCTGGTCACCCGCGCCGAGCACGTGCAGACCTTCGAGAGCGTCGAGCCCTTCATCAGCGTCAACCGCCGTGCTTCCCTCTGCAACTTCCTCGAGGAGCGCACCGGCGTCGCGACCATCTGTACCAACAAGAACGTGGTGCCAGCGCTCAATCAGATCTCCGGTGACAGCTTCGCGCGTGGCGAGGTCGACCTCGTGCAAGCGGGAGCCACCTCCGCCTTCCACATGGCGGCGGCCGAGCGTCTGTGCAACGCGGTCGCGCCCATCGCGGTGACCACGACCTCGCGCTACAAGCCCAGCGACGCCAACGTCATCGAGAACATCGTCGCGGGCTTGATGGGCTTGCCGGTCGGCCATAGCAGACACGATCTCTCGGTGGACGCGCTCGATGACCACGTCACGGCCGCGCGCGCCGCCGGCGCCACCGCCCAGGATGCAGTCCGCTCGGCGTTCGTCGCGGCCTGCATGTCGACCGATGTCCTTGCTCTAGGAATGTGAGGCTTCAATGCACCGTCGAGATTTGCTGAAGAGCGCGCTTGCTGGTTCGGGTCTGTGGGCGCTGCGCGCCGCGGCGGTCGGCCTCCCGCTCTCGTTCGTGCGCTCGCCGCTCGCCTACGCGGCGGACGCGTGCTCACCCGCCATGCTCACCGACCCCGCGGCTCCGGATTTCCTGATCATGTCGCTGGGACCGAGCGGCGACCCCCTGAACGCCAACTGCCCGGGGTCGTACGTCGCCGGCGTCATCAACAACCCCAACCCGGAGATGGCGCCGACGAGCTTCAACCTCGGCGGCCGTCCGACCCGCGCGGCTCTGCCGTGGTCGACCCTGCCGCCCGCCATGGCCGCCCGCACCGCTTTCGTGCACAACCGCACCGGCGCCATCGGCCACAACCAGTTCCAGGCCGTCACCAAGCTCTTCGGCGCCGTGAAGAACGAGGACGGCCGCGGTGAAGAGACCTTGCCGTCCGCTATCGCGACGGAGACCGCTGCGGCGCTCGGCACCATCCAAGCCGAGCCCGTGTCGCTGTCCACCGCGCCGCTCACCCTGCGCGGCGTGCCCGTGCAGCAGATGAAGCCGACCGGCCTGCTCGCGCTCTTCCAGCCGAAGACCACGACGCTGACGAACCTCGCTGGCCTGCGCGATCAGACGGTCGATGCCCTGAGCGCCCAGCTCAAGGCCACCGGCACCAAGGCGCAGAGGCGCTTCCTCGACCGCTACGTGGCTGGCCGCTCACAAGCGCGGGCGCTGGGTGACTGCCTGGGCGCGCTCCTCGACGAGCTGCCCGCGGCCGCCGCCGAGGCCGATGGCGCCGCCGGCCAGGTGCTGACCGCCATCGCGCTCTTCAAGCTCAACGTCACGCCCGCCGTCAGCATCACCATCCCCTACGGCGGCGACAATCACACCGACCCGGACTTCACCAACGAGATGAGCCAGACCATCGCGGGCGTCGAGGCGCTCAAGTCGATGTGGAACAAGATGGTCGAGTACGGCATCGCGGACCGCGTCACCTACGCGAGCCTCAACTGCTTCGGCCGCACCTTGCTGCGCGCCAACGACGGCCGCACGCACAATCAAGAGCACCACGTGATGACGATCATCGGCCGGCGCGTGCGCGGTGGCGTCTATGGCGGACTCGCGCGCGTCGGCAACGACTTTGGCGCCACCGCGATGTCCTCGGACGGCGGCGCGACGCTCGACATTCCAGCGGACGAAACGCTGCAAGCGGCGGCGAAGACATTGGCCGCGGCGGTGGGCGTGTCCAACGCGCGCATCGAGCAGCGCATCAACGGCGGCAAGAAGATCACCGCGGCGATCGTCTGAGCTTCGCGCGCACCGTGAGCGGCGTCACGAGCACTCTCAGGACTTCGCGAGCCCGTGCTTCTTCAGGAGCTCATGCATGTGACGGCGCGACAAGCCAGCCTCGCGCGCCGCGGCCGAAACGTTGCCGTCGTGCTTCTGCATGAGGTCGCGCACGTAGCCAACCTCGAAGGCATCGACGAGCTTCTCCTTGGCTTCCTTGTAAGACAGACCCTCCGCGGGCTCGGTCTTCTTCAACGGACTAGCGATCTCCGTGCTCGTATCGCCCAAGACGACCAGGCGGTGCACGGCGTTGCGCAGCTCGCGCACGTTGCCTGGCCAAGAGGTGCTCATGAGACCGCGCAACGCGCTCTCCGAGAGGCTGTTCGGCGCCCCGAAGGCCGCCGCGAAGTGACGCGCCAGGGCGGGGATGTCGTCGGCGCGCTCCCGCAATGGCGGAATGGTGATGGGCACGATGGCGAGGCGGTAATACAGATCGGCGCGAAAGCTCCCGCGCTGGATGCTGTCGAGGAGATCCCGGTGCGTCGCCGCGACGACCCGCACGTTCACCGGCCGGTAGTCGTTGCTGCCGACGCGCTTCACCTCGCCGCGCTCGAGCACGCGCAACAAACGGGTCTGCGTGTCGGGCGAGAGCTCGCCGATCTCGTCGAGGAAGAGCGTGCCGCCGTCGGCGTCCTCGAAGACCCCCGCGCGGTCGGCGTGCGCCCCCGTGAACGCGCCCTTGGTGTGACCGAAGAGCTCGCTCTCGACCAGCTCGCGCGGCACCGAGGCGCAATCGAAGACGACGAACGGCTTGCTCTTGCGCATGCCTTGCGCGTGGATGGCGCGCGCCACGAGCTCCTTGCCGGTGCCGGTCTCGGCCAGGATGAGCACGGTGACGTCGCTGCTCTCGATGCGCCGCAGCAGACCGTAGAGGTGGCGCATGCTCTCGGAGGCCCCGATGAGGGCTCCGTAGCTCTCGGCGGCGAGATCCGAGGTCAGCGGCAGGAGCTCGAGCGTGGTGTTTCCGAGCTGCACCTGGGCGCCGTAGGGCAAAACCGCCTCGACGACCCGATTCCCAAGGACAAACGTACCATTGCTGCTGCCGAGGTCGCGTACCTCGAAGCCGTGCGGTACAACGCGGACCTCGAGATGGCGCCGCGAAACCCGTTTATCGGCCAGGTGAAGGTCGCAGCTGGACGAAGTCCCCACCAAGGCGGTTCCCCGGGGCAATTCGAAGTGTTTGGCCAGGTCCTCGGCATTCCCGTGGAGGACCCGCAGGTGGCAGCCAACCGGGGCGGAATTGGGCTCGATATCCTGTCTTTCGGTGACCCAGTCGCTGGTCTGGTTCCGGTCGGGCATGCCCGGCGTAGTCTATATCGCCATGGTAGCCTTGAGCTACGGTGGCAGACGCAGTGACCACAGTCGGCCGATACGAGCTCGTGCGACGCCTCGCGGGTGGGGGGATGGGCGAAGTCTTCGCCGCCCGCATGCTGGGCGCGGAGGGCTTCGTCAAAGACGTGGCGTTGAAGCGCATCTACCCCCACCTCGCCGGCAGTCAGAAGCACCGTCAGCTCTTCGTGCGTGAAGCAAAGCTCGTCGCGCAGCTCACGCACCCGAACATCGTGCAGGTCATCGAGCTCGGCACCGATGGCGACGACTTGTTCATGGCGATGGAGTTCGTCTCCGGCGTCACGCTCGCGAGCTTGTTGCTGCGCTTCACCAACGAAGGCCGGCGCCTCCCCTTCCAGGTCGTCGTCACCGTCGCCAATGATCTGCTCGAGGCTCTCTCGTACGCGCACGAGTACAGCGACAGCTCGCTTGGCATCCGCGGCATCATCCACGCCGACGTCTCGCCGCAAAACGTGATGATCAACCACCAGGGGCGCGCCAAGCTCTGCGACTTCGGAGTCGCCAAGCTCCTGCGCTCGGCGAATCAGGAAGCCACGCAGCGCGAGCGCTGGGGCAAGCTCGCGTACATGGCGCCGGAGTCCATCCGCGATAACACACTCGACGCGCGCGCCGACATCTACGCGGTCGGCATCATGATGTTCGAGGCCATCTCCGGCAACCGCGCCTTCACCGCCAACAACGCCGCCGATTTGTCGAAGGCGGTGCTGCACGGCGACCGCCCGTCGTTCTACGACGTCGCCAACGACACGCCCATCGAGGTCGCGGCGGTCGTCGAGCGCGCCTGCTCGGTGAATCCCGATGATCGCTTCCACAGCGCCACCGCCATGCGCCGCGCGCTCCTCGAAGCCGCGGGCACCGAGAGCATCGAGGATTCACGGCAGTGGCTCGTCGACCTGGTCGCGGACTTCACCGGCAACCTGACGCGCGACGGCGTGGGCACGGCCGGTCCCAACGGGGCAACGCCGCCGACCATGATTACCGATGCGCCGAAGCGGACATGGTCACGTGCCGCGATGGGCGCCCTTGCCGGTGGCCTGTTCGCTATCGCGATCATGGCAGCCGGCTACATTTGGTTCCAGCCACCGCCACAGCCCACCGGTCCAGGCACGGATCCGCCGCTCGTCGAGCACCAGCCGCCCGAGGATTTGCCCGAGCCTGCTCTCGAGGACGCAGCCGAGGCGGCTCCAGTTGGCGATGACGCCGCCGGCGAAGGCAAGCGCAAGCGCGACGCGACACAGCGCCGCGCCAGCAAGAGCGTCGTGAAGAGCGCAAAGCCAGCCCTCCTCACCTTGAACTCGGTCCCCTGGGCTTACGTGATCCTCGACGGCCAGCGTCTGCCAAAGCCGACACCACTCTTCGACTACCCGCTCGAGCCGGGTCCGCACACCATCCAGCTGCGCGCGGCCAACGGTAAGACACAGAGCCTGTCGCTGAACCTGCAGCCGGGCCAGGTCGTGCGCCGCGTCGTGAACCTCGAATGAGCCCGCGGCTACTAGGACCGATCGCTCTCCTGATCTCGGCCTGCACCGCCGATGGCAACGTCCCCGTCCTCTGCGAGGACGACGGCGGTTGTCCGTTCGAGCAGTGTTGCGTGCGTGGTGCCTGCATCGATCCGGGGCCGGGGGGCTCGTGTGGCAGCGCATCGATCACGAGCAGCAGCCTCGTGGTCACGCCTTCGACCATCGTCGCCGGCACCACGACCGACGTGCGCATCACCGTGCGCGACGCCTATGGCCGCCCCATCGCGCGCTCGGCCGCCGAGGTGCTCATCCAGAGCACCTGCGCCACGTGCGACACCATCGCCAGCGACGACTGGACGACCGACGCCAACGGCAACATCACCGCGACCTTCACCTCGACCGGCTCCGGCACCAAGATCCTCACCTTGCGCGTCGGCAGCACGCTCGCGACGCCGACCCTCGTGCAAGTGGTCCCGGACGTCGCCGTGAGCGTTGGCTTCGCGTCTTCCATCGCGGACACGCCCATCGGCTCGCCGCTCGCGCAAGTCGCGGTCACCCGCCTCGACATCTATGGCAATCCCGACGCCTTGCCAGCCAATCCGCCGGACGAGCCGACCCAGGTCGAGGTGCAGCTCGAGGTGAACCCCGCCGCCATCCAGCTCGTGAACGAGGCGGGCACGGTCATCCCGGTCGAGTCGCGCACCGTTCCGCTGACGCGGACGCGCGTGCCGCTCGAGGGTCTGTACGTGCCATTCGTCGCTTACAACCTGCGGCTCGTGGCATTCGATGCGAGCTCGGCTCCGTCGCTCGCCGCGTCGCAGTCGAACCTCTTCGACATCACCGTTCCGCACATCACCTCGACGACTTCGAACGTCTTGAGCGCGGGACAATCGGCGCCAGCGACCCTCGAGTGGGCGGTCACGCCCGAGGGCACCCCCACCATCATCCAGGAGAACGACACCGGCACCCTCGCGACATCGCCGCTCCGCTTTACGCCGGCGTTCGACGGCGAGAGCACGGCGATGACCCACGTGCGTATTCGCCCCTATCTCGTCAATTCGGCGCTCGACGTCGAGGCGACGCGCATGGGCATCGCCCGAGCTTTCGCTCCGTCACGCCGCAGCGGCTCGCAGGTGAACATCCTCGACCTCAAGCGCTTCTCCAACGGCGACATCCTCGTGGTCGGCAGCTTCAACTACGACATGCTGCTGGGTGAGCGCGGCGAGGGCGGGCCACTGGTCACCGCCGTGGTGCAAACCGGCCTCGAGGGCTTCATCGCGCGCTTCGACCCGACGGCGCGCACCGTGAAGTGGGTCGATCTCTTCTACGGTGTCGACAACGCCTCGCGCGGCATCAACGTCACCATCAAGGACGTCGACGTCTCACGCGGCGACGTCGTCGCTATCGCGGAGTTCAACGGCGCCGGAGCCGGGTGGCGCTTCGAGAAACCGGTCGCCGGCGGCGAAGCCGTCGTGCAGCAATGCACCCTCGGCTCCACCGATGACAAGACGAGCTACGTGACCAGCGTGGCGCGCATCGACGCGCTCACCGGCGTCGTCGTGTGGTGCAGCGGCATCCACGACCCGGATCCCACGCCCGCGACCGGCTCCGACCCCAAGATCACGAACGCGCGTGCCGGCGTGGTCGCGTCCGTCAACGCGGACACAGCGTACGTCGCCGTGCGGCTCACCGAGAACGCCAAGATCTGGGCGGGCAGGATCGTCAACGGCGCCACCCCTGCACCGCGCATCGACGGCGCGGGCGCGGTGCTCGCGGACATCGATCAACCGTTCCCAACGCCGACCGAGACCGGCTGCAGCGCCGGCTACACGGCTCTCCTGCCCATCAAAGCCGGCACGCTCGACGGCGCGAGAGAGATCATCGCCACCGGCGTCAGCTACGAGCCGACCGCGCTGCTCCTCGATCCGGGTGGTCAGAGCTTCACCCTCGCCGGCAACGCGTGCAGCGCCGGGACGGCGGGTGCCGGCTACAATCTCGAGCTCGGCCGCACCGTGAAGATCGACACCGCGGCACGCATGGATGGCACGCTCGTGCGCGTCGACGCCTCCACCGGGTCATCCGGGTCCGCGAAGCTCAATCTCCTCTGGCAGCCGCACGGCACCGGCGTAGACCGCATCTGGGAGCTGCGCACGTACCTCGACGACTTCATCGTCTACGGTGACTTCGCGGACAAGATTCCCTTGGGCTCGGATCCCATCGATCCTTACAAGCCCGGGTTCGCGACCGCCTTCATCGCGCGCGTGACGCGGCAAACCCCGCACCTCGTGTGGTCACGCCTGCTCGGCTCCAGCGGCGGCAGCGTCACGCCCTATGGCTTGTCGGTGTCGGGCGACCGCATCGTCGCCGTCGCGCAAGCCATCGACGATGTCGTGCTGACTGGCTCGCCTCACAAGGTCATCGACATGAACGAAGAGATCCCCGACCCGGTCGGCCTGCTCGTCGAGCTCGACCCCGACGGCGAGCCTCGCTGGTCCAGTCCGTTCTCGGGCACGACGCGCCCCAGCCGGCCGCTCGCGCTCGCGGGTGGCTCCGTCATGATGGGCCTCTGCGGTCTGCAAGGCTCGGTCATCGGCGCCGGCCTCGACGCCGTCCCGCTCCGTCAGGTGATTCAACGCGGCGGCCGCTACGAGCCCATCTTGGGTCTCTACACGCCCTACGATTTCGTCGTCCGCGATATCGTACGCGCGCCTTGACCCCCCACGCTGGGGCTAAGGCAGCGCCGCCTGCTCGCGCGCGGTGGTGAGATAGTCGGCGAGCGGCTGCGCGTGGGTCGAGATGTTGTCACTGTTCAGGCGGACGCGCTTGTTCTTGGTGTCGACGATGCGGATGACGCGGTCGTGGCCGTAGTAAACGCGCGTGGTTCGATCACCGCGCTTGAGACCAAAGAGCAAATCGTTGCCCGCGAAATAGAAGTCGATGTGCGTCTTGGGCGCGACGTCCATGGCTACGAGGCGCAGCTCGCCGGTCTTCGTCTTGTAGACCGTACCGGTGAGCGCCCAATCAGGAAGTTTGAAGTCCGTTTTGGCGTACGTAGCGCGCTCACGCTCGGTGCGGGCGAACTCGTCCTTGATGTGCTTGATGCGCGGATCGGTATCCGTGGGCTGCGGGTCGAAGACCATGTCGACCTCTTCGCAGCTCGGCGCCGCGCCCTTGGCCTTGGCGATGCAGTCGATGATCGGCTGGGCGACCTTCATGGCGGTCGCGGCGAGCTCTTGGTTCTTGTCGCTGCCGTCGAAATAAACGCGCTCGCTGCTGGTGCCGACCACCTTGGGATCATCGAGACCACCGCGATAGCGGCCGGTGACCGAGTGGGCCATCACGGGCTTGCCGTTCTCCACGTAGATGGCGAGATCCTGGCGGTAGGTCTCGCCGAAAAATCTCATCGTGATCTTCCGGACGCGGCCCTCCTGGTCCGCGACCGCTTCACCCGTGCTGCCTTCCAGTGAATACGCTTGGCCCGCGCTCACGGTGTAGATGACCCCCGCATCGCCAGCGGCATCGATGCGCTTGGCCGTGGCATCGGCCTCGCCATGGCTGGCCGCGGCGAAGAGAAGGGTCAACAACCACATGCGTCGTTTACTCTACCAGCTTCCGCGCGCGTGTCGCGAGCTTGGGTGACTCGAGCGCCTCGGCGACCTCGTCGAAGCCTCTCAGTGGACCGCGATAACGGAGCTCGTCGACGTTGGCGAAGAGCTTCGCGTCGGTTCGCAACGTCGCGAGCTGCTTGAAGAGCAGGGCTTCGTGGAGCTTGTCGCCCAAGACATTCGCGGGGAAGCCCTCGATGGGTCCATACTGAGCGATGAGGCTCGCGGCGCGCTTGGCGCCGATGCCACGAATGCCAGGATAGCCGTCCGAGCTGTCGCCCACGAGCGCGAGATAGTCCGGGATGCGCTCGGGCACGACTCCGAACTTCTCCATGACACCCGCGGCATCGCGGATGGTATTCGATTTGCGGTCGACCTGGACGACGCGGCCCGCGACGACGCATTGCGCGAGGTCCTTGTCGGGGGTCCAGATGCAAACCTTCTCGACACGCGGGTCCAGCGCCGCGAGGTGCGCCGCGGACGCCAAGCCGTCGTCCGCCTCGAGCTCGACCATCGGCCAGCACGCAACGCCCATGCACGTGAGCGCGTCCTCGAGCGGGTGGAACTGCCGCCATAAGACGGGATCGATGCCGGCGCCGGTCTTGTAACCGTCATAGAGATCATTGCGGAACGACTCGATGACGTGATCGGTGGCGACGCCGATGTGCACGCCGTCCGGCGCGCCCGCGTCTTGCTCGATCATCGAGAGCACGGTGGCGAGCACTCCGGCCGCCGCGCCGTATGGCTTGTCCTTCCCCTTGTTGAAGCTGCGCAAGCCGTAGAAGTGACGGAAGAGCTCGTAGGTGCCGTCGATGAGATAGACGATCACGGCGAGATCACTCGCAGCCCTTGCCACAGGCGGTCGAGCCGCAGTCGCAGCCGCTCACGGCCCGATAGGCGTTCGAGCACAAGCACATGGTGAGGCAGCAGACTTCGTCAGCGTCCGCGATCGTGGACGTGGCGGGCGGCCCGAGCTCGCCATACGCGATGGTCGCGCCCTCGGCGTCGTTGGCGGTGAGGAAGATGCGCAGATCGGAGCCGTCCTTCTCGATGTCGTCCAGGGCCAAGGTGCTGCCTGGGGCGTAGTCGGCGGTGGCGAAGGCGATGCGGCTGGTGCCGCGGGTGGCCCAGAGGTCGACCGTCGCGGCGCCGCTCAAGGCGCTCCCGCCCTCGGGCAGCGCGAAGCCCAGGCGCAGGCGCACGTCGCCACCACAGGCCGTTCCGCACAACGCGAGCAGGATGAGTTGGCGTCCGGCGCGCTGGAGGTCTAGAACCATCTGGTGCGTTCTAGCACGCTTTGCATCGCTTGCCTCATGCTCGCCGTACCTGCCGCCGCCGATGAGCCGGAGCGGGTGGCGGTGGTGCAGACATGCGTCGATGGTGAGCTCGCCGGCGTCGCGAGCAGCCTCATCCCCGAGCTCGCGAGCCTCGGGGCGACGACCTTGCGCCTGGTGAGTGACGCGCCGCCGTGTCTCACCGACGAAGGCAATCAGCGCCGCGCCACGCTCGCCGCGGGACGCGCCGCCTTCGACGCCCTCGACGTCGACCGCGCCGTGCAAGTGCTACGCACCTTGATGGGTGACATCGAAGCGTCGCCACGCACCGAGCGCGATCTGCCCACCGCGGTCGAAGCGCAGATGCTGCTCGCCTGGGTCGCCATCGAGCGTCATGACTCCGCCGCGGCGCGCGGTTATCTGGACGCGGTCTGCGCCCTCGACCCGAAGTGGCACCCCAAGCTGACGGCCTATCCGCCGCACGTCGTCGAAGAGCTGCGCCGCAGCTGCAACGCCGCCGACGTGAACGCGATCATCCGTGTGGAGGCATCCGCGAAGGTCCGCGTCGACAAACGCACCTGCGACGCGCCGTGCGAGCTCAAGGTCCCAGCCGGCCGCCACTTCGTGACCGCTGAAGCGAACGGCATCCGCCGAGACGTCGTGGTGACCGCGAAAGCGAACGAGACCACCAACGTCGACCTGAGCCTCGAGCCAACCACCGCCGAGCGCGTGCGTGCCTCGATGCACGAAGGCAAGCTAGGTGACGTCCGCCTGGTCATGACGCTGCAGGACGCCGACGACGTCGTTCTCGTCGACCGTTATGGCGGATCCATGCAAGCCATGGTGAGCCGCAAGCCATTCGAGGACGTGCGTGGCCCCATCATCCTCGAGCCCACCAATGCGCGCTCCGGAGGCGAGCGCATCCACGCCGAGCTCAAGGATCTGCACCGCCTCGAGCAAGCATCCCTCCCGCCCCCTCCCATCTGGAAGCGCTGGTGGTTCTGGACCGCGGCCGGCGTCGTGGTCACCGGCACGGTCGTCGCCATCCTGGTGACAAGCAACCACACCGATCACCTGCGCGTCGAAGCGGCGCTGCCGTAGGCAGCATGAGCGCGGTGGTGCTGGAACGAGCTGCGTGAGGCCCCGGGCTAAAGAGCCACCCAGGCAGGCGCTTCGTGGAGACTGCCTGAGAGATGCCGACGGTCGTTGGTGCTCGTTCTGGAACGTGCGCGTACGCGGTATCCGCAAAAAACGACATCGACGATGATTTTCTTCTTGCCATACCTTGCAGATGCGCCTCCGTCCGCTATAGCACGCAACACGTAAAGTGCCCGTCAAACGCAATGCCGCGCTGCTGGTGCGCCTGGACGCGCCCGAGGGCGACAATTCCGCTTCTGCTGCATTTGCGGCGCTCAGAGCGCTCCGCATTGCGAGAAAAATCGCGTGGTAGAAAGAAGAATGAAGCTTCGCCATCTGTCGAATTCCACTCTTCTTGCCGAGTTCAAACGTGTCGTCGCCCGTGAGCGCTGGGCGATTGCGACAGTCATCGAGTACATCGTCGAGATTGATAGGCGGCAGCTCTATCTCGATGCCGCGTGCTCGAGCATGACGGGGTTCTGCATCGAGCGCATGGGCTACTCGCAGGATGCTGCAGCCAACCGCGTTGGGGTTGCCCGGGTCGTGCAGCAATATCCGGTGGCACTCGCCATGCTCAGGCGTGGGGAGCTGACGATGACCAACATCCGCACGGTGGCGCCGGTTCTCACGAAGGCAAACCACCGCGAGAGGCTTGCTGCCATTGTCGGAAAGACCAAGCTCGAAGTGCAGGAGCTGGTGGCTTTCTGGGCTCCTAAACCCGACGTGCAAACCCGGTTGGTCGATAT
>JBDHVB010000020.1:0-35464 GCA_039809465.1 Myxococcota bacterium | reverse complement strand
GTTTGGCAGACCGTCGAGCTATCGGACATTGCCGGACGGAACCTCACTGCGGTCGATGGAGCGGTCGACGCAGCCGTTGTCGGTGGTGATGCGGGAACCGTTGTCCTCCACGACGGTGACACGTGGACGACGCTTCCGACTCCCACGGCAGTCACGCTCAGGACGGTCGCCGTCGTGTCGGCATCCGAGATTTACGTGGCTGGTGTCTCGTCCATTTACCGTTGGAACGGCACGACATGGTCTGCCATCGCAGACAGCACTGACGACTGGCGTGCGCTATGGCGTCGTGGGAACAACGTTTTCGCAGGAAGCGGGAGCGGCGCGCTCGTAACCATTCAAGGCACGGCGCTCGCTCACTATAGCTGGCCGGGAGGCCGCCAAGCAGCGCCGGCTCCGATCGACATCCTGGACGGCGCGGCGTTGCCGGGCAACGATCACATCGTCATAACGGACAATGGAGCAGGCCAGCGCATCGTTCAGCGGACCAACGGTGTCACGAACATCGGCGAGCTATCGAACGCCACGTACGCCGGCCTCTCGACAGCGGGTGTCATCCGCTATGCTATCGAGACGACAGGCGAGATCTGGCGTTTCGATGGAACATGGGCGAGCCGCACACCTGGGAGCACCGGCTTCATCGATGTCGTCAGTCCTGACGGGTGCACCGCCTTCGCTCTCCTATCGCGTGACGTACTGAAGTACTGAGGCATATAATCTTCTAAAACGTAGTAGACGATCCGTTTCGAAATAGCCCCGCGGCGGGTGTCGTAACCGTTCCGCGTGTGGAGCGAGGTGTGTCATGGGTTTTCGACAGTCGATCTGGGCGATTTGTTTGTCGCAGTTTCTGCTGGTGACGTCTGCTTGCGACGGCAACGACAAGCCGCCGATCGATCCGGGCGATGGTGATTCGCAAACCGACGACGATCCGCTCGCCGGCCGTGCGCGCATCCGCGTCGTGCACGCTTCGCCTGACGCAGGAGCAGTCACTATCCTTGTTTCCACCGCGGGCTCCGCGGCGCAGCCGCTGTTTGCGCAAGCAACTCTGAGTTACGCCGGCCTTTCGGCCATCGACTCGGTCGAGGCCGACGTGGCGACCATCTTGGAAGCGCGAGACGCGGGTGGGTCCGTGGTTTACGCAGGGCCCGAGACGACATTCGCGGCGGACAAGACGTACCTGGTGATCTTGGCGGGATACGCCAGCTCGGCGAACAAGCCGAGCGCCGACGCTAAGAGCTTACAGGCGATCGTGCTGGAGGAAGATCTTGGCTCGGCTCTCCCGGGCTCGGGACGCACCCAAACGCGATTCGTTCACGCCGCGTTCGACGCGCCGCAATTGGCGCTCGACCGCGACAGCGCCGACGCGCTCATTCCGCTAGAGCGAATGCTGGCGTTCGGGGAGGCGACAGCAATGGCGGGCGCGGAAATCCGAATTGGGAGCGCTGTTCACTTCGCCGTGTTTACTCCAGACCGCGTCGAGGCGCGGTTTACGTTCGACGTCCGTGCTAACGAGCGCTTTACGATGATCGCCATAGGCAGCCGAGAACGGTCACTCGACGCAGCCGATGGTCTTCGGCTCATCTTGGTGCCGGTCGCGGGCACCTCGACGGAAGCAAGCTCTCCAGTGGTCTCCGACGCGGCGGTCTATTTCATGCTCGCTTATCCCGAGGTGGGCCCTGCGAGCATCACGGTCGGCTATCCAGGCCATTACACATTCGTCGATCAAGATCTCACCGTGGATGACGTACAACCAACAGCGTTCGGTCAGGTCACGCCTCGCTTCTTTGTCCACGGTATCGGTGTCGATGGACATCGGAATGTCCGTATCCAATCCGGTTCGTTCGTGCGCGAGGAGCAGTTGCCAGAGATGGCCAGGGCCACGACGAACGTGTTCGTGTTCACAGGTTTCGGCAATCCAAGTGGTGGCCAGCAGCCGCTCACCTGCATCGGCCCCATTCCGCTACCGCCACAACCGCTCGACGCAACCGCGAGCCTGGCTTTCGCTCAAGCAGTCTCCGATGCCGACGTCCTGACGTTCGATCTTTCGCGGGGCGCCTACGCGACGAGCGCTGCAGTCACATTTGGTACAGCCAATTCAACGAGCGCAACCGGCGTGCCGACGGACGGTGACGTCACGCTCGACATTGCAGAGGCATCGTTCACGAAATCATTTCCGCTGGTTGCCGGCGCGCGCCACGTTGTCGTCTCCTACGGAATTAGTGCCGTCGCGATGCACTCGTTTCGCTGTGAGCTCTTGGCATTTACTGCCAACGGCCTGCTTAGCAACGCAGTGACTCTTCTTGAATAAACACACAGGCCATCGTTGCCACGACAAAGTCATCCACAGTGCATCGCCCGTTCAGTTGTGAGGTCTATGATGCGCAAAATTCCGTTGATCGCTTTGGGCATCTGCTTTGCCGCGGCTCTGTCAACTTGGCACGGCTGCGGCTCAGACAAGGGCTCAAACGGCACATCGGCAGTGCGCATAGACGTTTTAACGGACTACGCGCCTGGTGATGAGTTCGACAGTGTCCTTGTCACCGCGGGGACGCAGAATATCAGCATCGGTGTCCAACGCGGTGAGCCCTGGGCGCCCGCCGTCACGGTTGGCTCATTGTCGCTCGAGAACGGTTCGCACACGCTCCATGTGAGCTTGCTCAAGGCAGGCGCGCCAACCGCGGCGCGGCCAGTCGCCCTCGATGTCTCCAGCACTACGACAGTCGCAATAGCACTCACACGCTCGTGCGCGGACGTCGACTGCAGGGGATCTGCAGCATGTCACGGTGGGCAATGCGTCGACGCTCATTGCACACGCTCGACGCCCGATGCCTGCGGGCCGGCGCAATGCACACAGCCGAACGATTGTCCGTTGCCGCTCGGCTGCCTGGTGAACCAATGCCAGGCATCGTTGTGTCTGCAACTCCCTGATGACTTGAAGTGCGGTGATGACGAGCACTGCGACGCGGCGAGCGGCTGCGTCGGCAACACTCCAACCGCGACATCTTGCGAGGGCAGACCCATGGGAACGGTGTGTCGACCCGCGGGTGGCGCGTGCGATGTCGCGGAAGTATGCGATGGCGCATCGGCGCTATGTCCAGCCGATACGTTTCTCGAAGCGGGAAGGATTTGCCGCGCTCGAACCGACGCGTGCGATGTCGAGGAGATCTGCACTGGCGCGAGCGCCAACTGTCCTCTCGACAACGTCGCGCCGGCGAATACGCCGTGCGGCGAATCACCGACGCAGCCTTGCGACCGAGCGGACTTCTGCGATGGCGTATCGAAGGAATGCAGCGACGCCGTTCAGGTGTACGGGATCGTTTGCCGCGAGCGCGCCGACATCGATGTCCCACTTGGTACCGAGAACTGTGACCGCACCGAAGCCTGTGACGGGATCTCGAAAGAATGCCCACCGGATGCGCGAGAACCGCCCACGAAGATTTGTCGCGCGGCGGTGACCGAGCTTGGGGCTACGTGCGATCTTCAAGAGACGTGTGGAGGCAACAACCGCTGCCCTGCAGACGCCAAGAGAGCGGCCGGCACGAAATGCCGAGATGCCGTGGCGGGCGTGCAATGCGACATTGACGACTATTGCGATGGCACGAGCAGCAGATGCGTGGATGCACGACCGATCGGGCAAGTTTGCCGCGCATCCGTCGGCGTTTGCGATGCACCTGAGACTTGTGGGGCAGGCGACGTCAATTGTCCCGTCGATTTGAAATATGGCTCTGGTCAGATCTGCCGCGCCGCCGCTGGGGGCTGTGACATCGCAGAGTACTGTGATGGCATAAGCAACGGCTGCACCGCGCCAGACACCCTGAGACCCGGTGGCTATGTCTGCCGCGCGCCCTCGGGTGATGAACAATGCGGCACTCCAGCGGCGCTTTGCTCAGGCTCCAGCGCGACGTGCCCGTCAACGTCACAGGTGCCGTCGGGTACGTGCTGTGAAGATCCCACCGGCTCGTGCGCGAGCGGTTATCGCGGCTGTAGCGGTGGCCAGTGCACGGGCGGTTGCAAAGGGCCGAGTGTGTGCGATTGACGAGGGCCTGACGGACTCGTCGCCGCTCTGCCGTGACTTGGTGCGACACGAGGCAACGA
The DNA here is from genome assembly GCA_039809465.1 of Myxococcota bacterium. Lineage (GTDB taxonomy): Bacteria > Myxococcota > XYA12-FULL-58-9 > XYA12-FULL-58-9 > JALHOP01 > JALHOP01. Next base: position 31,372 of record JBDHVB010000020.1, on the reverse strand, counting down.
ACTCCGTCACCCTGCCGATACGTCAGCGCCCCCGTGGTGTCTCCACGCGCGGGCCAATCCACACAATTCGGAGCCAATCGTCATGGGCGACCTCACCGTCCGTCCGGGGCAGGCTGCAGCCGCCGCCGGTCCCGCCGCCATGCCGCAGCCCCCCGCGCCCTTGGGCACCGCCGAGGTCTTCCGCCGCTACACCGACATGATCGACGTGCGTCAGCGCAGCTACGTGGTCATCGAGCCCGAGGTGATGGCGCTCAAGGCTCTGGCCCCCTCGGCCCCCGTGGGTCCTGTCGGTCTGCGTGGCACCTTGCCCACCGGCGAGAGCTGGACCCAGCAGCGCCTCACCAGCGCGCAAGCGCGTGCTCTCGAGGAGCGCGGCGCGCGTGTCATCGAGGACGTCACGTTCAGCGCGCCGCAGCCGGCGGCGGACGAGCCCTTCGAGGCGGACAACACCTTCGCGCGCGACATCCACGAGGTGCAGGAGCTCAACGCGCTCGGGCCGGCCTTCGAGGGAAAAGGCGGCTTGTTCATCACCGTCGACACCGGCGTTGCCCGGCACCGCGACCTCCCGGCGACCACGCACTTCGACAGCGTCTTCACCGACGCGCCGGAGGATCCGCAGGCGGACGTGCGCCGTCACGGCACGCACGTGTCCGGCTCGGCGGTGGCGCACGGCGATCCCGCGACCGGCGGCACCCGCGGCATGGCGCCGCGCGCCGAGCTCGCCGGTGTTCAGGTGCTCGGTGACAACGGCCGTGGCAGTCTGGCGAGCATCCTGCGCGGCATCGAGCGCGCGGTCGACTTTGGCCGCGAGCACGACGGTTTCGTCGTGGTGAACATGTCGCTCAGCGCTCCTGCCCGCGGCAACCCAGAGGACGACCCGATGGTGCAGGCCGTCGAGCGCGCCATGCGCGAGCACGGCATCCTCTTCACCCTCTCGGCCGGCAACAAAGGCCCGGGGCTCGGCACCATCGGCACGCCCGGCGTCACGCCGCTGGCCATCACCGTCGGCGCCATGGATCACCGCAACACCGAGAGCACCGCGGACGACGTGGTGGCGCGCTTCTCGTCGCGTGACCGCGAAGGCGGCAGCAAGCCGACCATCACCGCGCGCGGCGTCAACGTGCGCTCGACCCTGCCGAACGACGCGTACGGCAGCATGAGCGGTACCTCGATGGCTTCACCGATCACTGGCGGCGCGTTGCTCGCGCTCGGGCAGGGCCTCCTCGAGATGTACCGCAAAGGCGAGCTCCGCGTGGATCCACGCGAGCTGGTGAAGAGCGGCGAGTTCCAGCGCATCGTCGCCGAGGCCTCGTTCGACAACCCCAACGTGCCGGCGAACATCGAAGGCGCCGGCGACCTGCGCGTCATGGCGGCTTACCGTATGTTCGTCGCCCGCTTCGGTACCGCCAACACCACGGGGCCAGCGCCGTACGTGCCGCGTAGCCGCATCGTTCCCGTGGAGCCGGTGGGTTACCGGCTGCCGTTCTAGAGAGCCAGGCACTCGTGTGTCAGCTCAGCCATCGTCTTGGCCTCCTCGACACACACGTGTGCGTTCTTGGGCGCCCTGCGGCCGACGCACTTTTGTAGCTCGGGGGCGAGGTCGTGACGGAGCTCGGCGCGGCGGCGCTCGCTGAGGGCGGTGTCGTGGATGTTCAAGGCGGCGAGCTCGAGGTCGACGATGCGGTCCATGATCGACTCGCACAGGTGCAAATCGGCGCGCTCGTGGCGCCGGCAGCCGGCCAACGCGAGCAGGCAGAGCGTGAGGGCGGTGAGCTTCATCGGCTGAACGTCACGCGGATGGGGGCCGACTCGGCGCGTACGGCGTTGCCGGCGGCATCACGCGCGGCGAGGTAGCGCTCGCGCATGGCGCAGGCGGCCGCGGCGGCGCCGAAGCCGAAGCCCGGGTCGCGCACGATGCGCACCGACAGCGGCTTGCCGTCGGCCTCGACCCAGACGCGCACCGTGGCGCTCTCGTCGTTGACGTCGGCGCGCTCGGCTTCCTTGGGCCACGGGCACGCCCAGTCGCCGTTCGTCGGCTCGACCGCTTTAGCGTACGAGCGTGCTTCTTTGGCGACCTCGGCCGTGGGTGGCACCGCCGTCGTGCTCGTGCCCGTGCTGCTGGTGACGCCACCGGCGTAGACCTGGGCGCTGCCGGTGACGATGGTCGTGCCGGTGAAGTCGGCGGGCGCGTCGTCCATGGCGACGACCTCGGCGGCTTGCGCGGGAGCGGCGGCGGGCTGCGCCGAGGGCGGTGCTTTGGGGGCGTTCGCGGGTGGCGGCGGCGCCTTGGCTTGCGGCGGAGGAGGTGGTGGCGGCTCGGGCGGCTTCGGCGGTGGGGTCGCCGGCTCGAGGGGCGCTTCGTGCAGGCGCGACAGCTCGCGGTGGATGTGGGTCGCGAGATCGCTCGCCCAGAACTCGAGCGTCGGCTCACTCTCGAGCACCGTGATGAGGATGCCGACGTGGGCCGCGATGGCGAACAGCACGCCCACCAACCAGCGGGTCTGCGGCACGGCTGGCGTGGTCTCGTAGATAACCTCGGCGATGCTGCGGCTCACGGCGTACTCTCGAGCGGACGCGCCGCGAAAGCGATGGCCGAGAAGCCCGCCTGCTTGAGCAGGTCGAGGGTGTGCAGCATGGTGCGGTGCGGCACGTCACCGTCGGCGCTGATGACCGCTCGAGCGGACGGGTCGGCGTCGTGGATGGCGCGGGCCGCTTGCATGAGGGCTTCGTCACCCTGGGCCGTCACGCCATTCACCAGCGTCGGGCCGTCCTTGGGGACGATGACCGACAGCACGACTTCGTGCTCCTCGGTGCTCTTCGCGGCCGGGAGATCGAGGTGCACCGCCGGCATGACGATGATCTTCGCGGTGACGATGAAGATGATGAGCAGCACCAGCATGATGTCGACCAGCGGCGTCACGTTGATGCCGGTGATCATGCCGCCCTCGCGCTGTGGTGAGCCTGCCATCTAGGCTCCCTTGCGCCCACCGTCGCCGATGTATGCGAGCACCAGGTTCGAGAGGGCTTCGGACTCGTTCAGGATGCCGGTCACGCGCCGCTGAAAGTAGTTGTAGAACGCGACCGCGGGGAGCGCGACGAGGATACCGACCGCCGTCGCGACCAGGGCTTCGGCGACCGCCGCCATGACGGCTTGCGATGCGACCTGCGAGGCGCTCGCGGCTGCTTCTTGGCCGCTGCTGTGGCCCAGCTCCTCGAAGGCGTGGATGACGCCGATGACCGTGCCGAAGAGACCGACGAACGGGGCGTTGTTGCCGACGGTGCCGAGGTACGCGAGCCAGCGCTCGAGGCGGGCGCGCTGCAAGGCGGTGGCGCTCGCCATGCCATGCTCGGCGGCGGCGGCGCCACGCTCGGAGAGGCGGATGCCGGCAATCGCGATGGCCGCGGCGACGGAGTCGGACTTGCCGAGCTCCGCCATCGCGGCCGTGCGATCACCTTTGGCGAGCAAACCGTCGACGTCGGCCACTAACGAGCGCAGGTTGGTGCTGACCGCTCGGTAGAAGATCGCCCGCTCGACCACCAAGGCGATGGTGATGAGCGACAACACCCCGAGAAACCACAGCACCCAAGAGGCGCCTGATTCCAGCAGAAGGTGTTTGACCGCGTCGACGGCATTCATTGCTTACTCCAAGATTTCACGCGTCGGGCATTCACCTTCGCCCTGATAGTCGCCGAGCGTGTGCGCCTGCGCCTGCAGATAGGTAAAGCCGTTGGTGACGGACACCATCGTGCCGGACAGGTTGTATCCCAGGGACGACGGGAAGAAAGCACCCGCTGGTGAAGCTTGCAGCTCCGCGGTGGTGACCACGCCGTCACGCTCGTTGCTCGGGTTGCTGCGGTCGGCATCGGCGATCCACTGCGCTTGACGCTCGGTGATCTCCGCGCCCTGCGTGATGTTGTCGAAGAACCAGTGGTCGCCGTGAATGGTCGGCTTCACCTGCACGGTGCCGCCCGACGGAACCGCGAAGCCCGGGACGCCGTCCTCGTCGGAGCAGTCGTCGAACGACGTGCCGCTCGCGAGACCGAACTCGAACTGGACCTCGGTCGATGGGACGCAGTTGCTCGAGCCGCCGTTGGCGTTGCGCAAGCACGACTGGCCGTCCGCCTTCTCCATCGTCGCCTGGAAGAACACCGAGTAACGGTTCTCACGCATGAAGGCGCAATCCTCGGCGGAGACCTGCGGCGCGCACGGCGTCTCGGCGGTGGCGCGCGGCATGTCGTAGCCGACCTTGTCCCAGCGCTTGGCGGCGAGGTCGTCGAGCTCGGCGAGGCTGAAGCCGCTCGTCGGCAGGTTCTTCATGTCGACGATGTACACGGCGTTCGAGCGCTTCTCGTCACCGCTCTCCTGACGGCCGGCGCGGAAGTTACCCACGACGGCGAGGAACTTGCTGTAGCTCACCGCCCAGCCGTCCTGGATGTTCTCTTCATCGGTTCCCGGCTCGAGGCCATCGGGGATGGTCTCTTCCGCCACGAGGAACGCCTGAACCCTACCAGTGCTGCCACCATCGTCACCGCACGCGGCGAGAAACGTGAGCCCCAGAACACAACCAAGCTTCTTCATTGTCCTTACTCCCAAGTAAACGTCAGTGGTGCATTGGCGGACATGCCAATGCGAACCGTGTTGCCTGCGACCGAGTTGCTGCCGATCTCGAGCTCGGTGGCGTCCGCTGGAGCGGCCGAGTCGAAGTCGACGGCGGCGAACCAGAGATCGGGGCGCGCCGTGATGACGAGCTGCGTGGTGTCGCCGGTGATGCTGGCGGCCGCGCGGGCGCCTTGCACCGCGTAGGTGCCTTGGAGCTGCGGCGTGACGTCGAGCAGCGCGGTGAACGCGAGCGTGCGGCCGGTCGTGGTCGCGACGCCCGAAAAGCGCGCCGAGTGTCCGTCGACCGCGCCCGAGGTCGGCGTCGCCTGGTTCTGAGTGGTGAGCCACGAGATGCCGTAGTCGTACGCGGCCGAGCGCACGTTGCCGGTGACGCCCGAGGCGGTGCCCACGCCCTGAGCCTGCGCGGACAGCGCGTCGACGGTGACGCTCTCGGTGAATTCGAAGGTCGCCGCCGGGCACAAGTCCGCTGAAGCGGCCGCGGTGGCGCAGAAGTAGACGGGGCCGATGGCGACGGTCGCTTCGCTGAGCGTCACCTCCCAGAGGCCGGCGGTGAACGTGGTCTCGCCGCCGCGCACCGAGACATCGACGCCGAGGCGCTCCTGACCGGTCTCGCCGCAAGCCACACAAACGAACGCGAAGACGAGGCTGAAGTGTTTCATCGTCAGAAGCTCAACGTGAGGGTGCCGAAGACCGTGCGGGGCGCGCCGGCCGAGAAGTGACGGGCGGGGACGCGCGACGGCACCTCGCGATTGCCCCAGTCGGAGACGAACGAGTACTCGCTCGCGGCATATTGGCGGTCGAGCAGGTTGTAGACCTCGCAGCCGAGCTCGACGAAGCGCCAGTTGAGCGCGGCCGAGGCATCCCAGAGCGCCACGGTCTGACCGAACTGCGCGTACGGCAGCGGCCGCTTCGACAAGAAGGTGAAGCCGCTGCCCACGCGGTAGCCGAGCGGTGATTCGGCGATGTCGACGATGGGCCTCTGGATGCTGGCGTCGCCGCGCACCACGAGCGGCGGCACGTACGGCAAGAGCTCACCCTTGGTGAAGGCTGGCGTCGGGTTCTCCGCTGAAGCGGCCGGCGGCGCGTCGAGCGTCGCGTGCACGTAGGTGACCGACAGCGAGGCGAGCGCCCAGCTCCAAGGCTGGGCGATGAGGTGCGCCACGGCTCCCTTGCGCGTCGTCGGGCCAATCCGCTCGAGCGCACCCTCGGCGGCGTCGAACGCGAGGTCCTGGCTCAGCGTCGTGCGGTAGAGGGCGACGCTCGCGTTCAGCCACTCGGCGCCCGGCGGTTGATAGGCGGCGCCGAGCTCCATGCCGTGCACCTTGGCGTACGGCGCGTTCTCACCCTCGGTGAGCTGCCGCGCCTGTGGGGAGCGGTAGCCTTCGCCGTAGCTCGCGATGAGACGCAGGCCACGGACGGGACGGGCCTCGAGGGTCGCGCGCGGGCCGCTGGCGATACCGAGCGCCGTGCGGCGAAAGCCGGGGATGAAGGTCGCGCGCTGGAAGGTCGGGATGAAGTTACCGAGCGCGTCGTCGACGTCGTAGTAGAGCACGTCGGCGCGCACCCCAGCGCGGGCGGTGAGCCAGGTCGAGTAGGTGAGCGTGGCATCGGCGTAGGCGCCGAGATCGCTGCCGCGGATCTTGGCGTCGACGCGGCGGTCCCAGGTCTGATTCTCGGGGGCCTGCAGGAGGTTCTGCTGCTGATGGATGCCGTCGGTACGGAAGGCGAGGCCGACCTCGAGCGAGCCCGAGAGCTCGCCCACGAGTGTCCGCGTTTGCGTACGGTGCGAGGCCTGGGCGCCGAGGCCGAAGTCGTCGTTCGCTTGCTCGATGAGATCGCCGCGGCCCACCCAGGTCGGGTTCTGCTGCGAGCGCTGCAGGTAGCCGGTGAAGTTCTGACGCGAGCGGTAGTTCGCTTGCATGAGCCAGAGCGACAGCTGGGTGCGCGCGCCGTTCTCGCCGGTGTGCTCGAGGGTCGCCGACGCCTGCGCGCGCGAGGTGAGCGCCGACTGCGCGTTCGCGGTCGGATCCGGGTAGCTGTCGTAGAAGCCGACGCGGCCTTCGTTCACGTCGTCGCGGCGCAGGACACCCGCGAGGTTGGCGCGCGCGCCGTACGCCGCGACGTGCATGAGCAACGTGGTGTTTTGCCCCAAGCGCAGCATGTACTGCGCGATGCCGCTGCCGCTGCGCGAGCCACGGTTCATGCCGAAGCCGTCGGTCTCGCGCAGCGCGACGGCGCCGAAGGTCTCGTCGGCTTCGCCCTCGGGCGCCCAGACGAGCACCTGCCGCTTGGTGTCGAAGGAGCCGTACGACGTCCGCGATAGAATACCGCGCTTGGCGACCCCGAGATCGAAGCCAACGCTGCCCGCGACCGCGAAGTCGCCCTGGCGGGGATCGTAGACGCCCTCGGTGACACGCAGCGAGCGCACGACCTCGGGGATGACGAAGTTGGTGTCGGCGTAGCCTTGGCCGTGGATGTGCGAGGGTTGATTGAGCGGAACGACACCGACGGAGAGCTCGATGTCTTGGCCGTGGGAGGCGTCGAAGCCGCGAAGAAAAATCTCCTGTGCGACGGCGTCGCCTTCGGGGCGGGAGACATAAACCCCGGGCGCGCTGCCCAACAGATCCGCGGCGTTCTGGCGGGGCATGGCGTTGAGAATGTCGTGATCGAGGACGAAATCGCTGACGGCGCGCTGCGGGGGGCGGCGCTTGCCGCGGACGCTGACGTCGATCACCTGGTCGTCATCGGCAATCGGTGATCGGCTATCGGCAATCGGCTGTCGGCCATCGGTTATCGGCAATCGGTCATCGGCTATCGGCTGTCGGCCGTCGGTTATCGGCAATCGGTCATCGGCAATCGGCTCTCGGCCATCGCCACCCGACTGCTCACTCGCCGCCTCCACCTCCTCCACCACCGGCGCCTCGAAGCGAAACGGCACCCGAATCCTCGCCGCGATCGCCACCCCATCCCGCATCGCCGGCGTGAACTTCCACTTCAGCACCGCCTCGATCGCCGCCGCCGCCATCTCCGGCCGATCCGCCGACACCACCGCCACCTCGCCGACGTTACCGTCCGCGAGCACCGTGACCGAGAGCTCGACCTGCCCCGCCACCCGTTCGGCGAGCAACGCCTCCGGATAATTGGCGGGCGTCGTAACCGTGGGAACTGGCGGAGTGACCGCCGCGATAGCGGTCAGCCATACGAACAGGATGCGCACGCGCGCTCCAACAAAAGCGTCCTAGACACCCATCACCAAACGACTTCTCGTCGTCAGGCTGGCGGACCGCTTTTCGGCGCGAGGCGATAGATGTCGCCACTATCGGCGACACGCAGGCAGAAGATCGGGAGCGGGTCGTACGCGGTGCCGAAGGTCGTGACGGCCTGGGCGGGCGCGGGTGATTCGTACGCTTGGCGCTGGAACGCCGACACCGCGCAACCGGTGCTCGGGAGCTGGGTGACCGTCTCGTCTTCCGAGACGCTGTTCGGCGCCGCGTGCGAGGTGTCCGCCCGCTCGTCGACGTGGATGAGCCCGCCATCGTCCGCGATAGCGTGCTTCACCAGGGCGTAGTGCAAGGCCGAGCCCACATTGGTGAGGGCCAAGAGCACGACGAGCAGGGCTGATGAGAACGAGCGCATGTCCAGCGGGCGGCGATGTAAACCAGGCAACCGGTATCTGGCAACCTGTCACGCGCCCAATTCCACGTGAGGCAGCACCTTTGCTTGAAAGGACGGCCCCGTTCCTAGTTCAATGCGCGTCATGTCGTCCCTCCCGCCGAGCCGCGTGCTGCTCTCCTCCCTTTCCATCCTTCTGCTCGCGGCCTGCACGGGCGGCGCGCGCGAAACACCGGGCGATGAGGCCAACCCCCGGCTGGCCGAGCTGATCAACGAAAGCCTGGACCGACACATCGGCGGCATGCACGGCAACCCGCGCGACGTGCTCCTGCCCGGCGCCCCTGAGCAAGCACGGGCCTGGCTGGGCAAGCTGCGCGCGGCCACCACGGGCTGCCGCAACGGGCCGCGCGACGAGAGCCGCTACAACACCTTCCAGTACGAGCTCGTGCTGGCCGACGGCACACGCATCGGCGAGGTTCCGGGCCACCGCCGGTGCACCTACGAAGGCCCGCTGCCGCTGATCATGCAGGTGACCTTCGAGGATGGGCGCGCCGTGCAGGCCTACACCGATGGGCGCGAGCGCCGGCAACTGCCTGACGCGGCCCTCCCCGACATCGACGCCTTCACGCTCGCCCTGCTACGCGTCGACCAGCAGCGCCACCCCGAGCTCTACCGGCCGCCGGCACCCACGGCCGCGCAAATCGAAGAGCAGTGGAAACGCTGACCCCGTCATCACCCGCTTCGCCTTGAAAAAGCCGCCCGCACGGGCGATGTAGCCGCCTACGTCATGACCAGCATCGATGTGCCCGCGGCGCGCCTTCCGAAAACCTCCCAGACCCTGGGCGCTTGGGGCTTGGCGCAGCTCGGCAAGGCGATCTTCGGCCTCGCCTGGGTGCTGCTGCTCGGCCTGCTCGACGACATCTTCAAGGGCCGCTTTCGCGGATGGGTGTTCTTGCTCGGCACGGTGCTCATGACCGCCGGCGTCACCGCGACCACCATGGCCATCCAGGTCGATCCGTTCCGCTTTGGCGACGACGCGACCGTGATCACCTGGGCCGCGGCGCTCGGCGTGTCGACCATCGTCGGCGGCGTCATCGCCCGCCTGTCGCGGCGCCTGGGCTACTGGGAGAGCTACGCGGCGATGCTGCTCACCTCTGGGCTCGCGGCGCTGCACCTCTTCTTCGACGTCCGCACGATACCAGCGCGCCTCCAGATGATCTGGTCGAAGCTCATGGGCGACGAGATCAGCATGCGCCTCGACATGCTCGGCCTCATGAGCCCCGGCCAGCGCATGTTCGGCGACCTCTTCGGCGCCCTCTGGCTCACCTGGGCGATCATCGGCTTCGTGCTCATGGTCTTCGGCGGCTCGCTCGTCTTCCTCATCTACGGCGACGACGGCGTGCGCGACTTCAAGATGGGCTACGAGCGCTTCATCGGCCTGCGCCAGCTCGCCAGCCAGCGGCGCGGCCTCGTGTCCGCGACAGCGTTGGTGGCGGTCACGGGAGTCGCCGTCGGTGTCGCCGCGCTCGTCGCCGTCACCGCGGTCATGAGCGGCTACCAGAGCGACATCCAGGACCGCATCCTCTCGACGAACTCGCACCTCAACATCCAGAAGTACGGCGTCGACTTCAGCGAGCACGAGCGCGTCGCCGAGACCGCCCGCGAAGTCCCGGAGGTGCTCGCCACCTCGCCCTTCGTCTTCAACGAAGCGTCGTTCAGCTTCGGTGACCGCGGCCTCGGCGTGCTGCTCAAGGGCGTCGTCCCCGAGTCCGCTGGCGAGGTCACCGAGATCTACCGCAACCTCTGCGAGCGCGTCGAAGCGGGCCGCTGCATCCCCTTCGCCAGCGAGGAGGCCGGCCCCTTCATCAAGATGTTGCGGCCCGAGGGGAGCGTCCCGGGCATCGTCGTCGGCCTCGAGCTCTTCAAGCGCCAAGGTCTCGCGATCGGCGACCAGATCACCCTCACCATGCCGGTGAGCCTCGCGACCCTGCGCAACGCGGCGCCCAAGCGCATGCAGTTCGTGGTCACCGGCGTCTTCCGCTCCGGCATGCACGAGTTCGACTCGCGCCTCACCTATCTGGAGCTCGGCGCGGCGCAGAGCCTCCTGGGCCTCGGCAACTCGATCTCCGGCATCGAGGTGCGCCTCACCGACCCGCAGCGCGTCGAGGCCATCGCCACCAAGGTGCTGCGCGCCGTCGGCCGCTATCCCTACCGCACCCTCGACTGGCGCGAGCTCAACCAGGGCATCTTCCGCGCCCTCTTCCTCCAGAAGGCCGTCTTCTATAGCATCCTGGTCATGATCATCATCGTCGCGGCCTTCAACATCGCCTCGACCTTGTTCATGACGGTCATCGAGAAGTCGCGCGAGATCGGCGTCTTGAAGTCGATGGGCGCGCGCAACGGCAGCATCATGAAGATCTTCGTGCTCGAGGGCTGGATCGTCGGGCTCATCGGCACGGGCATCGGCCTGCTCCTCGGCATCGGCGTCGCCATCGGCTTGTCGCAGCTCAAGCTGCAGATCGCCGCCGACGTCTACATGGTCGACTCGCTCACCGTCCGCATCCGGCCCCTCGAGATCGTGCTGACCGCTGTAGCGGCCTTCGTGATCTCGCACCTGGCGACCATCTACCCCGCCATGCGCGCCGCCAATCAAAACCCGGTAGATGCGATGCGCTACGACTGACGGCGGCCGATGAAGCTGCGCTTGAAAATCGTCAAAGGTGCCGGTGAGGGAAAGTCGTTCGTCTTCACCAAGGCTCCGGTGCGCATCGGGCGTGGCGCCGAGAACGATCTCGTGCTCAACGACGACGGCATCTCCCGCCTGCAATGCGAGCTGCTCATCGAGCCCGCCGGCCTCATGCTGCGCGACCTCGCGTCCGCCAACGGCACCAAGGTGAACGACGTCATCGCCACCGAGACCGAGCTGAAAGCCGGTGACAGCATCGGCATGGGCCCCGTGATCTTCGAGGTCCTGGAGATCGACACCGCTAAAACAGACGGACCCGCGCCCAAGCCGATGGGCGAAGGCGACCCGGGCACCAGACCCTCGGCGCCGCCCAAGAAGGCCGTCAACAAGCTCACCGGCATCTTCAAGAGCCAACCGGTGGCGCAGCGCGGCGACGGCTCGCCTTCCTATAGGCGCATCATCACGCTCTCCGGCATCACCGGCCTCATCATCGCGCTCTGCGCCGTCTACTGGATCCTCACGCACAGAAAGCCCGACCAGTCAGCGAGCATTTTCCCAATCGACGCCGCCGCGAAGACCACCTCGTACGGCCAAGGCAACGTCGACGTCCTCGCAAGTGACCGGGTTAGCTTCGCTTTCGACAGCCGGGGCGGCCGCGTCACGCTCGGGTACGCGGCGACCTCGGTGGAGCGCGCCGACCAGGTAGAGATTGTGGTGAATGGTGAGCGCGTCGGCTACGCTCCGCAAACCGCAAGTGGATGGACCACTGGCTTGAGCGTCACCGTCCCACGACAGCTTCTCAAAGCCGGACGCAATATCGTCATGTTCGACAACCTCGATATCCCCGCCCGCAACGGCCATGCCGACGACCGCTGGGGGATCGGCCAGCTCACCGTCACCGAGACCGCGCTCCCCGAGCCGAGCCCCGCCAAGGCGAACCAGTACTTCGAGCTCGGCAAAGCCGCCTTCGACAGCCGCTCGGCCGCGCCGCAGAACCTCACGCGCGCGCTCGCCTACCTGGAGGAGGCCGAGCTGTTCACCGCCGCCGAGACGCAGCCCTCTGATCTCGCGGTGAGCATCGACAAAGAGCTCATCAAAGTGAAGGCCGAGCTGCAAACCACCTTCGAAGCGCATATCTTCTCCGCCGAGCAAGCCCTGCGCTTCGGCGACACGGAGCGTGCCCGCGATGCCCTACGCGATGTCTTGCGCTACTTTCCGGATGCCAATGACCCACGTCACCAAGCCGCCAAAGCGCGTCTAGCCGAGCTCGGCATAGGCAACGCCCCTTAATCGTTCGTTCGTCTCTCGTCCGAGGACTTCATGGATCCCATTCGTTTGCAGGTGGTCATTCCCTTTCATCAGCCGCTCGCCGCCGAGAGCGACGCCATCGAGCACGCCGTGTCGGTTTGCTACGAGCCGATCCTCGTGGCGCTCGAAGAAGCCGCGAAGGCGCGCGTCGCCGTGCACTTCTCCGGCCACCTCCTCGATCACCTGTCGCGCAAGCGTGAGGACTTCCTCATGCGTCTGAAGGCGCTGGCCCGGGCTGGCCGCGTCGAGATCTTGGGCGGTCTGTTCTATGGCAGCCTGCCGGCGCTGCTCCCCGAGGCCGACGTCCGCGCCCAGGTGCAGATGACCGCCGAGTACTGGGAGTCGTTCATCGGCCGCGCGCCGAGCGGCTTCTGGCTGCCCGAGCTCGCTTGGACCGCCGAGCTGCCGCGCATGCTCGATGAGACTGGCGTCGACTACGGCTTCATCTCCGCCGGTCAGACCTCGCTCGACGGCGACGCGCAGTACGGCCTCGTCACCATCGAGCGCGGTGGAGCAGCGACGCACGCGTTCGTTTTGGCGGACAAGCTCTCGAAGGCGGCGCTCGGCAGTGACGCGAGCGAGTGGGCCGAAGGCGCGGTCGACAACATGCAGCGCCACCGCAACCAGGTGCACACCGTCTGGCTGCGCGCCGAGGCCCTGGGTCTCGAGGGCGGCTCCCAGGACTGGGCGCGTGCTTGGCTCCCCGAGTGGCTCGAGGCCGTGAGCGGTGGGCGCGGCGAGCTGTCGACGGTGCTGCCGAGCGAGTCCTACGCAACGGCCCGCCCGGCGCGCCCCGTGAAGCTCTTGCACCGCTGCGCCGAGGTCGTGGGCGCGGCCGACGGTGTCGATTGGCCGGACTTCGCGCTGCAATTCCCCGAGGTCGATGCGCTGCACCGCCGCATGCTGCGCGCCTCCGACAAGCTGCGCGAGGCCATCGCGACCATGGAAGAAGAGGCGATGGAAGAAGAGTGGTCGAGCGATCTCGCCACCGCCCAGCGCTGCATCTTCTCCGCCCAGGCACCCGACGCGTACTGGCGCGGCCGCGGCAAGGGCTTCGCCGATCCCAAGCTGCGTGACGCCGTCATGACGCGCCTCACCCGCGCCGAGCGTCTCATCGACGCGCTGGTGCAAGGCGAGGACGACTGGATCAGCGCCGAGGAAGAAGACCGCGACGGCGACCTGGTCGACGAAGTGCTGGTCTCGAGCCGCCACCTGGCCGCCTGGATCATCCCAGGCGAAGGCGCCCGCGTGCGCACCCTCGATGACCGCTTGAGCGGACGCAACGTGTTCGACGTCGGCAGCGTCGAGCGCGAGAAGCCGACCACGCAGGGCATGCGCGAGATGGTCCTCGACGCCGGCACCTCGGCCGAAGAGCTGTTCTCGGGCTCCGCCAAGGAGCTCGCGGCGGGAGAGTACGAGCAGCGCGCCAGCGCCATCGACGAGGACGGCGACCTCACCTATCACCTCGAGGTCACCGGCAAGATCGCGACCAGCGGCCACACCGCGAGCACCATCGAGGTGACCAAGTCGCTCGGCATCGCTATCGACAAGGCCGAGCTCACCTTGAACACCAAGGCGCGTGTCACGAGTGGCCAGGGCGTCTTGCTGGCGACGCGCATCCCGGTCCGCTTGGGTGACGAGAACACCAAGCTCCTGGTGAACGGCTCCGGCGCCAAGGCAGGCGTCGCCCGCCACGACGACGTGCGCTCGCTCCGCGTCGAAGGCAGCGACGGCAGCGCCCTCGACGTCACGCTGGCCCCAGCCATGGAAGTCTGGACCGCCCCTGCGTCGCGCGAGGATGCCTCGCAAGGCTTCATTCTCGTTCCGATTTTGCGCGTCGAGAGCGGTGACGCCGAGAGTCGCCTGAGCATCCAGCTCTCCCCCGCCGCGCAGCACCTCGAGCAAGCCGCCGGCGATGACGGCGAAGAAGAATACGAAGAAGAGTACGAGGGCGAGGAAGACGAAGTAGACCAGGAAGACGAGGACACGACCATCGTCCCGGGTGACTGACACCCCCTCTCTTTTTCGGAGCGCCGCGAACCGTCGTTCTCTGTGGCACAATAGCGGGGCGTCGTTCGATGATTCGCTCCTCCATTGCCGCCTTGCTCCTGCTCCTTGCCGCCAGCTGCTCGTACAGCACGCGGCCGTTTGGGGAGCTCGAGAACGTCTGCACGCGCGTCCCGCTCGCGAGCGGTGAGAGCTGCGAGACCTGTCAGGACCGCAACGGCAACCTCGCGAGCACCAGTTGCCCCTCGAGCTGCGGGCTCTGCGTGAACCCGAAGTGCTCGGCCAACGAGCGCTTGGTCACCGTGTCGGGTCAGTGCTGTCCGACCTGCGTGCCCGCGAACGACTGCGGCAACTCGAGCTGTGTCATCGTCAATCCACTCACCTGTCCGTCCGGTCAGCACGCCGAGCGCGACGCCATCGACTGCTGCCGAGAGATCTGCGTCTTCGACACGTGCAGCGGCGAGTGCTCCGACGAAGCATTGGATCGATGCCCAGCGGGCTACCGCCTCGACCCCATATCTCCGCCATGCTGCTCGGTGTGCGTACCGGACAATGTCGGCGGCTGCGACGCGGACGTCGACTGCCAAGCGCCCGCCACGTGTGTCGCGGGCCTCTGTCAGCACGCCGATGGTGGCGTGACCTGTCCCGCGATCGACGATCCCAATCCCGTGGAGTGTCCGGGCTATTGGCGCATCGACCCCGACACGCAGGGCTGTCCGCTACCGCCGACATGCATTTGTCCCGACCTCTATCCCGCGGGCAGCGGCACCTCGTGCGTCGATCACTGCGCGCTGACGCCGATCGTCTGCATCCTCGATCTGTTCTGCGACAACGGTGACACGGTCACGCGCAACACCTGCAATCCCTGCTGTCCCAAGCCCGACGCCGTCTGCTCGCCACCCCCGCGCGCTTGCGTACAAGACAGCGATTGCGGCGGCCAACCAGTGCCCGGCTCGGTGTGCATTGGCGGCTATTGCGGAGCGCGCAAGTCGGGCCTCGAGGGCCGCGCGGTGACCTACAACGGCGAGACCATCTGCCTCGAGACGGAGTGCCGCCCCGACCAAGTCGTGTCGTTCGGGAGTGGTTGTTGTCCGAAGTGCCTCGACGTCTGCCTCGGCAACCAGGACTGCGCCGACGGAAAGTCGTGCGTCCGCGATAACCTGTCGACCTGTGCCGTACAGGCGTGTCACCTGCCAGCGGGCGAGTGCGGTGATTCCGACAAGTGCTACGGGGTGTGCCAGTAGTTATGATGTAGGCACATGGCTCCCTGCCTCTTGTTGCTCGCGCTCCTCGGCGCCGAATCGGCCCCCGCTTCGGGCGCGCTGGCGTTGACGCGTTTTGGCTACGGTCCGCGGGGCAGTCAGCGCGCGGCTCTGGAGAGGACCTCGTGGAGCGAGGTCATCGAGAAGCAGCTCGCGTTCGAGCGCATCGATGACGCGGCGGCCACGGCGTTGCTCACGCGGTTGGACGACGTGCCGGCTTCCCCGGCCGAGCAGATCGCGCGCTTCCCCAAGCCGAGCATGTTGCAAAAGGGCATGGAGCGCATGGGCATCGATCGGATGCCGGTGGCCGACGTCGACAAGCCGGGAGAGCTCATTCAGGCGCTGCAGGCGCGCCGCGTGGTGCGGGCGGTGGCGAGCGAGCGGCAGCTCTACGAGGCGATGGTCGAGTTTTGGCTCGATCACTTCAACGTGTTCGCGCGCAAGCGTGGCGTGATGTACGCCATCACGGCATACGAAGATGGCGCGGTGCGGCCGCATGCGCTGGGCAAGTTCGAGGACTTGCTGGTGGCGGTGGCGTCGAGCTCCGCGATGGCGGAGTATCTGGACAACGACGACAACGTGCGGCCCAACGCGCCGTGGCCCATGCAGGCGATCCCCGACGACGTCGATCTGCGCGCCTGCAAGTATCTGCCGGAGGAGCGCATCGAGAAGCTGACGCGGCGGGCCTCGAAGAACAAACCGGCGAAGCCCGGCAAGGAGCCCAAGCGCGAGCGCGGCATCAACGAGAACTACGCGCGCGAGCTGCTCGAGCTGCACACGCTCGGCGTCGATGGCGGCTACACTCAGAAGGACGTGAGCGAGCTGGCGCGGGTGTTCACGGGCTGGACGGTGTTCGATCCGGAGGGGTCGCTGGGCTGCAAGGATTCGGGGCGCGCGGTGTTCGTGCCCGAGCTGCACGACGGCGGTGAGAAGACGGTGCTGGGCACCGTGCTGGCCGGTGCGGGGCGCGACGAAGGGCTGAAGGTGCTGCACATGCTGGCCGAGCATCCGGCGACGGCGCGCTTCATCGCGACGAAGCTGGTGCGGCGGTTCGTGAACGACGCGCCGCCGGCGGCGCTCGTCGACAAGGTCGCCGCGAGGTTCGTCGCGACGCACGGCGACCTGCGCGCGGTCATGAAGACGTTGGCGCTCGACCCGCTGACCATCGCGGCGGCGCGCGCGCACGTGAAGGTGAAGCGGCCCTTCGATCTGGTGGTGAGCTCGTTGCGCGCCCTGGACGCCGACACCGACGGCCGCGCGGTGAACAAGCGCTTCCTGGGCACCTTGAATCAGCAGCCGTACGCCTGGCAGACGCCCAACGGCTATCCCGAGGAGGCTGGGCGCTGGACCAACGTCGGCGCGCTCACGCAGCGCTTGAAGTTCGGCATCGCCTTGGCGGGCAACACCATTCAGGGGACGGCGGTCGATCTCGCGAAGCTCGTCGGCGCCGAGATGGCCTATGGGGGCGGCAACGCGCCGGCGAACGAGCTGGTCGACACGATCGCGGCGCGCTTGCTTGGCGCCGGGGTGTCGAAGGGGACGCGCGAGACGATCATCGCGGCGCTCGGTGACGTGACGCCCGCCGCGACACCTCCCGATGGGGGTGACCAGCAGTCGATACGCGCCAACGTCAAGGATGCTTTAGCGGACAAAAACCGCACGCCAGACCCGCGCGTGGCTCGGGCCGTGGGCTTGCTCTTGGGATCGCCGGAGTTCCAACACCGATGATGCTCGACCGACGACAGCTTCTGCAGGCTGGTCTGCTTGGAGCCGTGGCGCCGAGCTTCTTGAGCCGGCTCGCTTTTGGCGCGGCCGAATCGAACAAGGTGCTGGTGGTGGTGATGCTGCGCGGCGCGGTTGACGGGCTATCGGTCGTGGTGCCGCACACCGAGGATGCGTACTACGCGGCGCGGCCGACGATCGCGATTCCGCGGCCTGACGACGCGGCGAAGCCCGAGAGCGAGCGGCTGCTGCGCTTGGATGATCGGTTTGGTCTGCATCCGGCGATGGCGCCGTTGCATGCGGCGTTCATGGAGAAGCGCTTGGCGTTCGTGCACGCGGCGGGGTCACCGGCGGTGACGCGCTCGCACTTCGACGCGCAGGACTTCATGGAGAGCGGGACGCCGGACAAGAAATCCACCGAGGATGGGTTCTTGAACCGCCTGCTAGCCGCTTCGAAAGGGCCCGACAATCCGCTGCGCGCTATCGCGGTCACCAATGCCATGCCACGCATCATGAGCGGTGACGTGAAGTCGGTGGTGTTCACGCGTTTGTCGGACTTGTCCTTCGGTGGCGGCAAGGCGGGGATAGCTGCCGGCACGACCTTCGAGGCCATGTACGCCGCGGCGGTGCAGGACGCGCTGCGGGAGCCGACGGGGGAAGTGTTCGACGTGGCGCGCAAGCTCGAGAAGGCGGGCGTCACCAAGATGAAGCCCGAGAACGGCGCGGTGTATCCGCCGAACGACGCCTATGGACGCGGGTTGTCGGAGATCGCGGCGCTCATCAAGGCGGACGTCGGCGTGCAGGTGGCGTTCACCGATATCGGCGGCTGGGACACGCATGCGGCGCAGGGGGCGGGCACCGGGCAGCTCGCGCGGCGCCTCGAGGTGTTCTCGAAGGGGTTGAGTGCCTTCGCGACGGACCTCGGCAAGCGCATGGATAACGTCGTGGTGGTCGCCATGTCGGAGTTCGGGCGCACCGTCCGCGAAAATGGATCACGGGGTACGGATCATGGGCATGGCAACTTCATGCTGGTTGCCCATGGCGCGGTAAAGGGCGGGCAGGTGTACGGCAAGTGGCCGGGGCTCGCGGAAGATCAGCTGTTCGAGAAGCGCGATCTCGCGGTGACGACCGACTTTCGAGATGTGCTGTGGAGAGTGGCGGAGAAGCACATGCGGGCGGCGAGGCTCGAGACCGTGTTTCCGGGGTTCAAGCCGGCGGGGGAATTGGGGTTTATTTGAGAGGGGCGGTCAGGGGGAGACCAAGCCCACGAGGTCTTTCACTTCGCGGAACGTCTTGTGCGCGATAGCGTTTGCGCGGTCGGCGCCGTCTTTCAAGATCGCGTCGATCGCACCAGGGTCTGCGAGCAGGCGCTTCATCTCCCCGGTGATCGGCGACAGCTTGCTCACCGCCAAGTCCACTAAAGCGTTCTTGAAGGCGGAGAACTGCTGGCCGGCGTAGGGGGCTAGCGCTTCTTCCTTCGTGGTCTCGGCGAGCGCGGCGTAGATGGCGATGAGGTTCGCGGCCTCGGGGCGGTTCTCGAGCCCGGTGACATCCAAGGGGAGCGGCTCGGGGTCGGTCTTTGCCTTACGCACCTTCGCGGCGATCGTGTCGGCGTCGTCCGTCATGTTGATGCGCGACGCGTCCGACGGATCCGACGAGCTCATTTTCTTGGTGCCATCACGCAGCGACATGATGCGGGTCGCGACGCCGAAGATCTGCGGCTCGGGCAGCGGGAACAGCTCGGTCTTGTAGGCGCGGTTGAACGCCCCCGCGATGTCACGCGACAGCTCGAGGTGCTGCTTTTGATCCTCGCCGACGGGCACGTGCGTCGCCTTGTAGAGCAGAATGTCGGCGGCCATCAGCACCGGGTAGCCGTACAGGCCCAAGACCGCGGCGTCCTTGTGCTTGCCGGCCTTGTCCTTGAACTGCGTCATGCGATTCAGCCAGCCGAGCGGGGTGTGGCACGACAGGATCCACGAGAGCTCGGCGTGGCCCGAGACCATGCTCTGGTTGAAGATGATGCAGCGCTGGGGGTCGACACCGGCGGCGACATACGCCGCGGCGACCTCACGGGTGCGCGCCGCGAGCTTCGCCGGGTCCGGCTGAACGGTCAGGGCGTGCAGATCGACGATGCAGTAGATGCAGTCGAAGTCCTTCTGCAGAGCGACCCAGTTGCGGACGGCGCCGAGGTAGTTACCGAGGTGGAAATCGCCCGTGGGCTGAACGCCTGAGAAGATGCGCTTCATGGCCCGCCTGCGTCGCACGATTGACCGGGGCTCGACAAGCGCCCGGGTCGCAAACGCTAGGTGGCTTCGGCGGCGCGCTCGCGGGCAGCCTTCGCCAGACGCTCGAGCCACTCCTCGACGCTGAGCGGCACGAAGACGTCCCGGCGCTCGGCTTGGGCGGCCTCGACGTCACGCCGGAGAGCGGCGCGGACCTCTTCGATTGCTGCCACGATGCTGTCGGGGTCCATCGCTCCACCTGTCACGCCACACACCCACCCTTCGACGGTTCAAACGTTTATCGGGCGCCCCCTGTTCCAAATGCGACTGATTCACCCCCGGACACCCTGTCGCAGCGTCATCCCGCGAGCCGCCCGGGCTTGCGGGCCGCGCCGATGTGTAAGAGGTTTCACCCCGATGCGCAGCGTCGATTTGATTCGTTCGGTTCGTGACAAGTCGGATATCGCCACCGCGGACCTCACCGCCTTCGTCCAAGGCATCGCCAAGGGCGACATCCCCGATTACCAGGCGAGCGCCTTCCTGATGGCCGTGTACTTCAACGGCCTCTCGGATCAGCTCACCGCCGCCATGACCTTGGCCATGCGCGACTCCGGCCGGGTCATCGATCTCGCGAGCGTGCCGGGCATCAAGGTCGACAAACACTCGACGGGCGGCGTCGGCGACAAGATCTCCATCCCGCTCGCTCCCCTGGTCGCGGCCTGCGGCGTGCCGGTCCCGATGGTCAGCGGCCGCGGCCTCGGTCACACCGGCGGCACCCTCGACAAGCTCGAGTCCATCCCGGGCTTCAAGGTCGACCTGTCGCTCACCCGCTTCGTCGAGCTGGTCGGGAGCTTGGGCTTGTGCCTCATCGGCCAGACCGCCGATCTCGCTCCAGCGGACAAGAAGCTCTACGCGCTGCGCGACGTGACCGGCACCG
This sequence comes from Myxococcota bacterium, assembly GCA_039809465.1. Classification (GTDB taxonomy): domain Bacteria; phylum Myxococcota; class XYA12-FULL-58-9; order XYA12-FULL-58-9; family JALHOP01; genus JALHOP01. Next base: position 10,995 of record JBDHVB010000020.1, on the reverse strand, counting down.
TCGAGTCGATCCCGCTCATCACCTCGAGCATCCTCTCGAAGAAGCTCGCCGAAGGCATCGACGCCCTGGTCCTCGACGTGAAGGTCGGCCGTGGCGCATTCATGAAGACCGAAGCGGACGCGCGGGCGCTCGCGCAGTCGCTGGTGCGCGTCGGCACGCAGGCCGGCAAGAAGATGCGCGCCCTCATCACCGACATGGATCAGCCGCTCGGCACGACCATCGGCAACGCCCTCGAGATCCGCGAGTCGATCGACATCCTGCGCGGCCGTGGTCCCGAGGACACGACCGAGCTCACCATGGCGCTCGGCGCCGAGATGCTGGTGCTGGGTGGCGTCGCCAAGGACGTCACCGAGGCGCGCTCACAGCTAGGGAACGCGTTGCGCAGCGGCGCGGGGCTCGCGAAGCTGCGCGCCATCGTCGAGGCGCAGCACGGTGATCCGTCGGTCATCGACAACCCAGACAAGCTCCCGACCACCGAGCACAAGTCGGCGGTCCTCGCGAAGAGCCAGGGTGTCATCACCGACATCGATCCGTACGCGCTCGGCACCGCCGCGATGCGCCTGGGCGCCGGCCGCGCCAAGGCCGAGGACAAGGTCGATCACGCCGTCGGCATCGTGCTCGCCAAGAAGGTCGGCGACAGCGTCGAGCGTGGTGAGCCCATTGCATACGTGTACCACCGCGGCGGCAGCATCATCGAGCGCGAGCTCAAGGCCATCGAGGCCGGCATGCACATCGGCGAGAAGGCCCCCGCCAAGCGCCCCCTCGTCGTGGACGTCATCAGCTAAGTGAAGCGCCTCCCGTATCTCGCGATCATCGCGGCGCTCGCGACCCTGGTGGACAACCTGGCGCTCGGCGCCTCGCTGAACGGCGACGCCTTCCAACGCGCGCCGCTCTCGCTCATCGCGCTCACCTTGCCGAGCATCTTGCTGGCGCCGCTGGGCGCGAGGCTCGTTGACCGCTATGGCATCCACAAGGCGCTGCACATCGCGAAGATGGTGGAGCTCGCGGGCATCGCGCTCTGCGCCACCGCGGGCTTTCCGTCAGGCATTTACTTGAGCCTGCGCGTGCTCGGCGCCAAGGGCGCGTTGCTCGCCCCTATCAAATATGCCGGCGCGCCGCGTCTGGGAAATCGCGGCGACGAGCTCCTGCGCGCCAGCATGCTGGTCGCGACCGCTACAGCGGTGTCGATGATCATCGGCATCGTCGGCGGGTGGTATCTGCGGCACCTCGTCGGCTACCCCATCGTGGCGGCGTGTCTCGCGGGCCTCAGCCTCATCGGCTGGCTCATGGTGCCGGCGGCGGGCAGCCGCGCGCAGCCCACGCACGAGCCCTCCGCGCCGGCCGTCATGTCGCCGCGGACGCTCGACCTGTCGCTCCTCGGCATCGGCTGGTTCTGGGCGCTCGCCGCCTTGCTGGTAGGGCTGATGGTGCCCTACGGCATCACCACGCTCGGCGGCACCAGCGACACCGTGACCTATCTCGTCACCTGTCTCGCGGGCGGGTTCATCGTCGGCGCCCTCACCTGCTCGTGGCTGTCGCGCGGCGTGCTCGAGCTCGGCGTCGTGCCCTTGGGCGCGCTCGGCATCACGCTCTGGTCCGCGGCGCTTTGGGTCGGCGGCATGGTCGCCACACCGAACATCCTCCACGCCTACCTGGGCAGCGTGTTCTGCGGCATGTCCCTCGCCTGGTACGTGGTGCCGCTCTACGCGCTCATCTACCACCGCAACGAGCCCAGCCAGGCCGCGCGTGTCGCCGCACGCTGTGACCGCATCAGCAGCGCCCTCGCCGTGGCCGCCGCTCTCGTTCTCTGGGCCGCCTACGTTCAGGGCTGGCCGGCGCACTGGGCGTTCCTCACCATCGCCGCCATGAACGCCGCGGTCGCGTTCTTCATCTACGCGTACATGCCGGAGTTCGCGCTGCGCTTCGTCATCTGGCTGCTCTCGCATGTCTTTTATCGCGTACGCGTCGTCGGCCGCGAGAACCTGCCGCTGCGTGGCCCGGCCGTGCTCGTGTGCAACCACGTCACGTTCGTGGACTGGCTGATCATCGGCAGCGCCTCGCCCCTGCCGCTGCGCTTCGTGATGCACTACAGCTTCATGAACATCCCGGTCGCCAAGTACCTGTTCAAGGACGCGAAGATCATCCCCATCGCCGGCGCCAAGGAGGATCCCGAGACCCTCGAGAAAGCCTTCGAGCGCATCTCCAACGCTTTAGCGGACAACGAGATCGTCTGCATCTTCCCCGAGGGCAAGCTCACCACCGACGGCAAGATGAACGTCTTCCGCCCCGGCATCGAGAAGATCATCGCCCGCAACCCGGTGCCGGTCGTCCCCATGGCCCTGGTCGGCATGTGGGGCAGCATGTTCAGCAAGAACAAGGACAAGCGCCTGGGGAAGCGCGTCTGGTCGAAGGTCACGTTGCTCGTGGAGCCGGAGATCCAACCCGAGAACGTTACGGCTTCTTCTTTGGAAGCCCAAGTGAAGCGCCTGGGGCAGCTTCCATGAAGCGCTCGAAGCCCATCCCGGTGACGGCGAAGCGTAGCTCGCGGCCGCCCACGATGACTTTGACGTAGGCAGGCTCGTGGTGCTCGCCGATGGCGGCGTTCTTCGTCTCTTCGCGGCTGAGTGGGCGCACGACAGCTTCACTGTTGACCGACTTGATGCCACGCTCGAGCGCGGCGATGCGGGCGTCACGCGATTCACCGAGCGCGGCGATGACCGCCATGCCGGTAATGGCATCGAACTTGGGTAGACCGGGCTCGTGACCCGCGGCACCGCCCAACGTGCGGAATGCAAAGGCGAGCTCGTCCTTCGCGTCGTCGCCCAGGAAGATGTCCGAAGAAGGAGCGAGCTTGAACTGGCCCGGGATGACCTTCGGCTTGCCTTCGGAGGCTTCGGTCGGAAGGGGCTGCGGCTTGAACGAGACCGGGGCGCCGACACCACTCCGCACTTTGGGGGGCTCGACGGGCCTTGGGGCCAAATTGCCGCTGGGAACCTTCACAGACATCTGGGAAACAGTATCGCCCGAAAAATCGGGGCGTTGCGTCAGATCAGCAGGCCAGCGACGCAGCCAGTAAGAGCCGTCGTCATAGCCCCTGCTAGCATAGCGCGTAGGCCTAATTTCGCCAGATCTGCGCGTCGCTGCGGGACCATGGCGCTGATGCCACCGATTTGGATGCCGATGGAGGAGAAGTTGGCGAAGCCACAAAGAGCATAGGTGGCGATCGTGAAGGTCCGGGGCGAAATCTGATTACGCAGCGCGCCAAGCTCCACATAGGCCACGAACTCGTTCAGCGAGAGCTTGAGCCCCAGGAGCTTCCCAAAGGAGAGCACATCCGCGCTCTCGATGCCCATGCACCAGGAGAGAGGGTAGAAGAGCCATCCAAAGATCTCGCCCAACTGTAGGCCTGGGTGGCCCATCCACCCACCCATGACACCGAGGATCCAGTTGAGGACGGCGATCAGCGCGATGAAGGCGATGAGCATCGCCGCGACATTGAGCGCGAGCTGCAAACCATCGCCCGCACCCGCGGCCGCGGCATCGATGACGTTGGACGAGATGCGCGGCGGATCCTGCACTTGGCCGCCCTTCGTCTCGGATTCTTCGGTCTCGGGCCAGATGATCTTCGCCATCATCAAGCCGGCAGGAGCGCTCATGACGCTCGCCGCCACCAAGTGACCGGCGTCGATCCCGAAGCGCACGTACGCCGCGAGCACGCCCCCCGCGACCGACGCGAAGCCGCCAGTCATCACGGCCATGAGCTCGGACATGGTCATCTTGGCGAGGTAGGGCTTCACGACGAGCGGCGCCTCGGTTTGGCCCACGAAGATGTTGATGGCAGCCGAGAGCGACTCGGAGCCACTGGTGCGCAGCGCCTTGGTCATCACCCAGGCGATGACGCGGACGATCCGCTGGATGACGCCAAAGTGGTAGAGCACCGACATGAGAGCGCCGAAGAAGATGATGGTCGGCAGCACGTGGAAGGCGAAGATGACGCCGATACCGAGGGCGTCCCCGCTCGTCCCATCGACGAGCGACATCGGTCCACGTGTCGCGCTCGCCGCGACACCGTTATAGAGCTGCCCGAACACGAAGCTCGCGCCGGCGTCGGTGAACGAGATGAGCTTCGTCACCCCCGCGTTGGCGTACGAAAACACCATGCGGCCCGCCGGCAAGATGAGCACGAGCAAGCCAAAGCCGAACTGCAGCGCCAGCCCCCAGCGTACGATGCGCCAGTCGATGGCCTTGCGGTTCACCGACATGAGCACCGCTAGACCAAGGAGGACGGCCATGCCGAGGAGGCTGCGCAGGCGAAGCCAAATCGGCACTTTTTGCTGAGCGTCTTGGGTGTAGACGAGCGCCAGGGCGGTCTCGAGCCCTTTTCGCTCCGGGTGCTGTGGGTTGAGCGCGATCAGGTCGTCGAGACGGCGCTCGGCGAGATCGCGATCTCCCGCGTCGAGCGCCAAATGCGCTGTACGCACGAGCAGATCCGCCATGCCTTGGCGGCGCTGCCAGTTGATGAAGACGCGACGCAGCTTTTCGTGTGCCTTGAGCTGCAGCGACGCGTCACCGCTCGCGATGACGCCGCAGAGTTGATCCGCGGCGTTGTCGAGCTGGCCGAGGCGAACCAAGCGCTCGGCGCGCTGATACGCTTCGCCGACATCCGGCACGGTGATGGTTTGCGGCCCGCAATAGGCAGCCCAACCTGGCCGCTCGGGCATCGAGGGCTCCGGCGGCTCGCGCGTCTGCACCTGTGCTTCATTCGCCTGGTCCGTCGTCTGCGCGCGTACGTCCGGTAAGGCGAACACGACAGCGACCGTCATGGCGGTCCCGATGAGCGAAAGTGCCAAACGTCGGTTGATGAACGCTCTTCGCAGCATTGCGGGCGCATCGCTATCACAATATATCCCGGGCAGTGAGCACATATTACGATCAGGTGCAGGAAGCGGTTCGGGCCATCGCAGCCACGGATCGGCCGACCGTCGGCGTGGTCTTGGGCTCCGGCCTGTCCGCTTTCGTCGAGCAAATCGACGAGCCACGCGTCATCCCTTACCGCGACATCCCCAATTTCCCGGTGAGCAAGGTCCAGGTCGAAGGCCACAAAGGCGACTTGGTGCTCGGCAAGATTGGCGACGCCCGCATCGTCGTCATGAGCGGACGCGTCCACTACTACGAGGGTCACGCCATGAGCGCGGTGACCTTCCCCATCCGCATGCTCGCGGGGCTGGGCATCAAGACGCTGCTGGTCACCAACGCCGCGGGAGCCGTGAACCCGGACTTCGCGCCCGGTGATTTCATGGTCATCAACGACCAGCTCAACCTGGTCGCCGACAACCCGCTGCGCGGCATGAACGAAGACCGCTTCGGCGTACGCTTCCCCGACTTCACCGAGGCGTACTCGAAGGACGCGCGCGCCAAGCTCCGCGAAGCGTGCGAATCCGCCGGCGCCACCGTCCGCGAAGGCGTTTATGCCTTCCTGCCTGGCCCCTGCTACGAGACCCCGGCGGAGGTCCGCATGCTGCGCACCCTGGGCGCCGACGCCGTCGGCATGTCCACCGTGCCCGAGGTCATCGTGGCGCGGCACATGGGCCTCACGGTGGCCGGCCTATCCATCATCACCAACAGCGCCGCCGGCATCTCGAAGACCACGTTGTCCCACGACGAGGTCAAAGAGGTCGCTGGCCGCGTCCAGAAGCCGTTGCGCATGGCCTTGGCGCGCGCGGTGCAATCACTAGCACGATGACCATCCGCCATAGCGCACCACGCGAGCCCGCGAAGAAGAAGCACGTCCCCGTCAAGCGCGACGGCAAGATCGTCATCCGCGGCGCCGACGTCATCACCATGAACGAGCGCTTCGACGTGGCGAAGCTCGACGTCGCGATCGACGGCGGGCGCATCACCGCGGTCGCCACCAAGCTCCCGACGCGCGGCGCCGACATGGTCATCGACGCCAAAGGCCTGGTCCTCATGCCGGGCTTCGTGCAGTGCCACATCCACCTGTGCCAGACGCTCTTCCGCGCCCAGGCCGACGACATGGTGCTGCTCGACTGGCTGCGCGAGCGCATCTGGCCGATGGAGGGCGCCCTCGAGCGCGAGGACATGTCCGCCGCCGCGCGCCTGGGCCTCGCCGAGCTCCTGCTCTCGGGCACCACCGGCATCCTCGACATGGGGACGGTGCGCCACGCCGACGTGCTCTTCGAGGAGGCGGCGCGCTCTGGCATCCGCTATGTCGGAGGCAAGTGCCTGATGGACGTGGGCCAGGGCTACCCCGCCGGCCTGCGCGAGACCACCGAGAGCGCCATCGACGAGAGCGTGACGCTCTGCGAGCGCTGGCACGGCACCGCCGACAACCGCCTGCGCTACGCCTTCTCGCCGCGCTTCGCGTTGTCCTGCAGCGAGCACGCCATGAAGATGTGCGCCGCCAACGCGCGCACCCACGGCGCCATGCTGCACACCCACGCCTCGGAGAACGCCGAGGAGATCGAGCTGGTCCGCGAGCGCAGCGGCAAGAGCAACATCGAGTACCTGCACAGCCTCGGCCTCACCGGCCCCGACGTGGTGCTGGCGCACGGCGTGTGGCTGTCCGCCGAGGAGCGCCGCATCCTCCGCGACACCAAGACGCGTCTTGCCCACTGCCCCTCCTCGAACTTGAAGCTCGCGAGCGGCATCGCGCGGGTCGACGAGCTCCTGGCGATGGACATCCACGTGGCCCTCGGGGCCGACGGCGCCGCCTGCAATAACGGACTCGACGCGTTCATGGAGATGCGCTTGGCGGCCGTGTTGCACAAGGTCCGCGGCGGCCCAACCGCCATCCCTGCCCGCACGGCGTTGCACATGGCGACTCGCGCCGGCTCGCAGGCGCTCGGCGTCGAGGACGGCGGCATCATCGCGCCCGGCATGCGCGCCGACATGATCTTGCTCGACCTGCACAAGCCGCACGTCTACCCGAGCGTCGGCGACCTCGTCTCGCGCGTCGTCTATTCCTCACGCCCGACGGACGTGCACACCTCGATCATCGACGGCCGCGTCGTCGTCCGCGAAGGCGAGCTGCTGACCTTCGACGTGAAGAAGGCGCTGCGCGACGCCAAGGCGGCGGCCTTGCGGATTCAGAAGCGAGTCAGCTGACCTAATCACGCAGCCTCGCCGGAAATCGAGATATACATAGGGCTATGCTCACCAGCCTTCACATCAAGAACTTCAAGGCGTGGCGTGACACCGGTAGCATCCGCCTTGCGCCTCTCACCGTTCTCTTTGGGGCGAACAGCGCGGGCAAGAGCAGCATTGGCCATCTCCTCCTGGCGCTGAAGCAGACGGCGAGCTCCGCCGACCGCCGGCGCGCGCTGCACACGGGCGACGAGAATTCGCTGATCGATCTGGGGACGTTCATCGATTGTCTCCATGGCCGTGATCGCAACGCACAGCTGGAGCTCACGCTCGATTGGGCGCTGCGCGAGCCGCTCGAAGTCACGAATCCGCTCGACTCCTCCCAGAAATTCAGTGGCGATCACCTCCGCCTCGAAACGGAGCTGCGCGCCTCGGAGACCGATCAGCCGACGGTCAAGCGGATGCGCTACGAGCTGCTTGCAAACAGCGTCGCGAGCCTCGAGGTGACCCTGACCCAAACGGCGGAGGGGAAAGTCAACCTGAAGGCGGATCCCTACCGCCTCGTGCATGCCGACGGGCGCAAGTGGCCGCTCGAAGCACCGGAGAAATTTTATCGCGTCTCCGACCGCTCGCTCGCGCGTTACAAGAACGCCGACTTCCTCGCCGACTTCGCGCTGGAGATCGAGCGCGCGCTGGACGGCCTCAGCTACCTCGGGCCGCTGCGCGAGCACCCGCGCCGAAGCTACGGGTGGTCCGGCAACACTCCGGAGAGCGTCGGCGCCAAGGGAGAGTACGCTATCGCGTGCATCCTCGCGGCGAAGGCAGAGGGTAGGAAGCTCAACCGCGGCCGCGGCAAAAAGAAGGAGCCGTTCGCCGAGTTCATCGCCTCGTGGCTGGTCGAGCTTGGCGTCATCGAGAGCTTCGAGGTGAAGCGCTCCGGCGAAGGCCGCAAGGACTACGAGGTGCGCGTGAAGACGCGCGGCGGCCTCACCGAGGTGGCCTTGCCCGACGTGGGCTTCGGCATCTCCCAGGTCCTCCCGGCGCTCGTCCAGTCGTTCTATTGCCCCCCAGGCTCCACGGTTTGGATGGAGCAGCCGGAGATCCATCTGCATCCTCACGTGCAGGCGAGTCTCGCCGACGTCTTCATCTCCGCCGTTGGATCGTACGAGAAGGGTCACCCGCGTGGCGTGCAGCTGATCGTCGAGACCCACTCGGAGCATCTCCTCACGCGGCTGCAGAGGCGCATCGCCGAGGAGGCGATCAAGCGCGACGATGTCGCCATCTACTTCGCGAAGACGACGGGCAAGGGCGCGGAGCTGGAAGCGCTCGAGCTCAACGCGTACGGCGATATCGTGAACTGGCCGGAGAACTTCTTCGGTGACGAGATGGGAGATCTCGTCGCCAAGACCGAGGCGGCGTTCTTGCTGCGTCAGAAGCAGGCCAAGCCCAAGTGACCTTCGTCATCGACACGAACGTCATTCTGATCGCCAACCGCCAGCATGAAGGGGTGAGCGAAGACTGCATCCTCGCCTGCGTGCGGCGCCTCGACGAGATACGCAAGAGCGGACGCGTCGCGATCGACGATGGCTTTCGCATCATCAAGGAGTACCAGAACAAGACGGAGCCGAACGCCGGCCGGCGCGACGGTGACGCCTTCGTCCGCTGGCTGTTCAAGAACATGGCGAGCCCGGAGCGCTGCGACCAGGTTCACCTCACCGAGCATCCCCAGCGAGGCTTCGCGAGCTTCCCGGCTGACGACTTGCTCGCGAACTTCGATGACGCGGACCGCAAGTTCGTGGCGGTGGCCGCGGCCCATGCCGAAAAGCCGCGGATCATCCAGGCGTCCGACTCGAAATGGCTCGGCTGGACGGAGCCGCTCGCGCATCACGGCATCGTGGTCGAGTATGTCTGCACGAAGGACATCCAGACGTTCGCGGACAACAAAAAGAAGAAAAAAGCGCGCAAGGCCTCGCAGTGATGATGCCGCACTTTGGTTTTCCCCACACTCCGCACCTCGCATGGTTGGCCAGCGGGAAGCCGCGCGCCGACAAGGTTCTGGACCCGGAGCAAGCGCGGCTGTTCCTCGCGGGCGACGTCATCGTCGAGGAGAAAGTCGACGGAGCGAATCTGGGCTTGTCCGTGAACGCTCACGGAGAGCTGTGCGCGCAGAACCGCGGGAGCTTCATCGACATCGGCACGGCGGCGGGACAGTGGAAGCCGCTAAAGCGTTGGCTCGGTCCGCGGCGGGAGGCATTGCAAGCCCACCTCTCGCCACAGCTCATTCTGTTTGGCGAGTGGTGTTACGCGGTGCACTCCGTTCGCTACACACGTCTGCCCGATTGGTTCTTGGCCTTCGACGTCTATGACCGCGCCCAGGGCCTCTTCTGGCCGGTGGACCGACGCAACGCGCTGGCCGTGGAGCTCGGCATGGCGACCGCTCCTGAGCTCGGGAGAGGTCACTTCAGCCTTGCTCGGCTCAAGAGCTTCCTCGGACCGTCGCGCCTCTCGGAGGGAGAAGCCGAGGGGATCTACGTGAGGCGCGAGGGCCCCGATCGTCTGCTACAGCGGGCAAAGCTCGTGAGGGCGGAGTTCTTGCAGACCATCGAGCAGCACTGGTCCACCAAGCATATCGAGACGAACGCATTGCAATCAGGACGCGCTTGGTAGGGCTAGCTAGGGCGCAGCGTGCGCGTGAGCTTCGGCAGCACGCCCGTCGCCGCGAGCAGCAGCTCTAGCCGTCTGCGCGCATCCGCGTTCGCGGAGCGCACCTTCTTGCCGATGATCAGCTCGTTCTTGAGCGAGTGCTCCCAGCCGGCGAGCTCGGTGACGGTCACGCTGTAGCCGTGGGCCTCGAGCGTCAGCGCGCGGATGACGTTGGTGAGATGCGAGCCGAACTCGCGGCGGTGCCACGGGTGCGCGTGCAGCTCCGCCATGACGGGCGAGGCGCCTTCGCGCTCCTTGAGCTGACGGGCGACTTCGGCCTGGCAGCACGGCACGACGGCCACGTGATCGGCGTTGTGTTGGATGGCGAGCGCCAGGGCATCGTCGGTCGCCGTGTCGCAGGCGTGGAGGGCGACGACCAGGTTCACGCGCTCGGGGAGCTTCGCGTCGGCGATGCCGGCGCCGATCACCTCGAGCCGCTCGAAGCCCAAGCGCTTGGCGCGCTCCGCGGCGCCCTTCACCAGATCTTCGCGGGACTCGACGAGCTGCAGGCGGCCCTTGCCGGCGTCGCGCAAGAAGAGCTCGTACAAGATGAAGCCGAGGTAGCTCTTGCCCGCGCCGCAGTCGACGATGACCGGGTCGGCGTAGCGCGCCAGCACGTCGTCCAAAGCGGGTTGCACGAGCTGCACCAGGTGGTTCACTTGCTTGAGCTTGCGCAGCGTGTCGGCGTTCATGGCGCCGTCGCGCGTGACCAGGTGCAGGTCCTTGAGCAGCTCGACGGATTGGCCGGGCGCGAGCTCGCGCTTGAGCTCACTGGCTTCGACGCGGCGGCGGCTCACCACAACGTCCCGGGCCAGAAGAAGTTTACGATACCGCGCGCCGACAAAAGCATGATCATGATCCCTACCACGAACATCAGTGGCCGCTCGGGCACGTACTTGGCGACCCGCGCGGCGAGCGGCGCCGCCAGGATGCCACCGATGAGCAGACCGGTCATGATCGGCCAAATCGAGAAGCCCGACGTCGCGAGGAACGTGGCCGAGATGACGACGGTCACGAAGAACTCGGCCGCGTTCGCCGAGCCGATGGCGAAGCGCGCCGCGCTCCCGCCACCAATCAACGTCGTGGTGACCACCGAGCCCCAGCCGCCGCCACCGATGGCATCGAGGAAGCCACCCACCAACCCGAGGACACGCACGCCGCGCGGGATGCGGTGTTCGCGCGGGCGGA
>JBDHVB010000019.1:0-36521 GCA_039809465.1 Myxococcota bacterium | reverse complement strand
GCGATGCGGCGCGCAACACGCCCGCGATCTGCGGCTCGAAGATCTCCGGGTGGCGTAGGCAATAGCGGATGGCCCGCAATCCTAGCGCGGGGTTCGCCTCGACTTCGACGGGGGCCATGCCGGTGAACATCTTGTCGCCGCCCAGGTCGAAGGTGCGAATGGTCACCTGGCGGCCCGCGACCTCGGCGAGCACCTTGCGGTAGGTCTGATAGTGGTCGTCCTCGCTCGGTGGCTCACGGCGGCCGAGGAACATGAACTCGGTGCGGTAGAGGCCGATGGCTTCGCCGCCGCGGCTGATGACCGTCGCGACCTCGACTGGCAGCTCGATGTTGCCGGCGACGCGGATGGCATGACCATCGGTGGTCTCGGCTGGGAGCGACTGCGCCTCGAGCAGCTCGAGGGTCATGCGGTCGAAGATGACGCGGCGGCGCTCGCTGCGATCGATCTGCGCCTTGGTGGGCCGCAGCACGACCTGACCGTCGAGACCATCGATGATGATCTGGTCGCCCGAGCCAGCGGCGTCGACGATGCCACGCACGCCGACGACCGCGGGGATCTCGAGGGCGCGCGCGATGATCGAGCTGTGCGAGGTCTTGCCGCCGACCTCGGTGACGAAGGCCTTCACCTTGTGTTGCGAGAGCACTGCGGTGTCGACGGGTGACAGGTCGTGCGCCACCAGCACCACGCCCTCCGCGTGCGCCGGCACCTCGGCGATGTCGTTCATCTGACCGACGAGGTTGCGCAGGATGCGCTCACCTGCGAACTCGACGTCGCCCTTGCGCTCGCGGAAGTACGGATCGGCGACGCTGTCGAAGAGGCTGCGGATGCGCGCGATGACCTGCGACACGGCCCACTCGGCGTTCACCAGCTCGTCGCGGATGGTGCGTGAAGCTTCTGTGAACAACGAGCGGTCGCGCAGCATCATCTCGTGCGCTTCGAGGATCGCTTTGTGATCCATGGCGGCGCCGGTGAACGAGGTGCGCACTGCCTCGAGCTGGGCCGCCGAAGCGTCGATGGCCGCTTCGAGACGCGCGATCTCGCCGTCGACGTCGCTCGTCTCGATGTGGAAGCGGCGGAACCGTACGCTGCGGCGGTCGAGCAAAACGACCCGACCGATGGCTACCCCCGCCGAAGTGCCGATGCCGCGAAATGTCCGCGGCCGGCCGCTGCCCGGCGGGTCCGTCTTCACGACTCGAAGCCCCGATCGATGAGGGCGCAGAGCGCTTCGACGGCGCGCTCGGCGTCGCTGCCTTCGGCCTCGACCACCAGCTCGGTACCACGCGCGGCCGCCAAGGCGAGCACGCTCATGATGCTCTTGGCGTTGGCGCGCTGACCACTCCCGCCATCCCGCTCGAGCGTGATCTCCGACGCGAAGCGGCCGGCTGCTTGTACCAGCACACCGGCGGCGCGCAGATGAAGGCCGAGGTCGTTCGACACCCGGACGCTACGACGGACTCGCGGGTTCAAGACGCAGTCTCCTTGAGCGCGGCGCCGAGCACTTCACTGGCGACGGCGATCGAGCGCAGACCAGCTTCTTTCACTTGGCGCGCCGCGGTCGCGAGGTCGACGTCCTTGACGCTGCACTGCAGCGCCTTGATCGCCATGGGAAGATTGGCGCCGGTCAGCACTTCGACGACGCCGACCTTGTGGAGAGTGAGCCCGACGTTCGAGGGGGTGCCGCCGAACATGTCGGTGATGACGAGGACCCCATGCTCGCTCTGGACGCTCTGCACCGCTTCGCGCAGGCGCGTATCGAAGGCTTGTGTCGTGTCGCCCTCGCTTATCTCGACTGCAACCACGCGTGTCGCATTGGCGACGACACCGCGCGCCGTGGCGAGGAGCGCCTCGGCGAGACGGGCATGTGTTGCGATGACCACACCAATCACGGTGACTCCTTGCCTGTTTTAGCGGACGATGATGGCGGGGCGAGACGGGCCGCGTTGTGGACGTCGCGGTGACGCAGGTCGACATTCAAACCGAGGGCGCGAAGCTTCTCGGCGATGGCGCCGGCGATCGCCACCGAGCGGTGCTGGCCACCCGTGCAGCCGATGGCGAGCGTGAGGTAGCGCTTGCCTTCGCTCTGGAAGCGCGGCGCCAGGAACTTCAAGAAGCTCATCGCTTGGCTGATGAACTCCTGCGTCTCGGCGCTGTCCATGACCGCTCTCTGCACCGGCTCGTCGAGCCCCGTGAGCTCGCGCAGCCCTGGTACGAAGAACGGATTGGCGAGGAAGCGCACGTCGAAGACCATGTCGGCGTCGAGCGGCAAACCGTGCTTGAAGCCGAAGCTCAGCACCGCGACGCGCAAGGTATCGCGCATGCTGACGCCAGCGATCTGCTCGATGACGCGCGCCTTGAGCTCGTGCGGTGACATCGCCGAGGTGTCGAGGGTATCGTCGGCGATCTCGCGCAAGGGCACCAGGAGCTCGCGCTCGCGCTCGATGGCGTCACGCAGACCGCCACCTTGGTCGAGCGGATGCTTGCGGCGCGTCTCCGAGTAGCGGCGCAGCAACGCCTCCTCGCGCGCCTCGAAGTAGACGACGCGTACGGTGTGCATCGAGCGCAAGGTCTCGACCAGCGCGGGGGCGCCGCGGAGCGACGCGGGATTGCGCGCGTCCATCACCAGCACGACGCGCGCCGTGGTCGGATCATCGGGGAGGGTGCGCACCAGCTCGCCGACCAGCGACGTCGGCAAGTTGTCGACGCAGTAGAAGCCTTGGTCCTCGAGCACGCGGACCGCGGTCGACTTCCCCGAGCCGGACTGGCCGGTGAGAATGACGATCTGCCGCTTCATTCGCTCTCCACCATGCCGCGCATGAGGCGCTTCTCGAGAGCTTCCTTGAACTTCACCGCCGCGTTGTGGCCGCGCAGCTTGAGCAGCTGATTGCGCGCCGCCACCTCGACGATGGAGGCGACGTTTCGGCCCGGCTGGATGGGCAGGCGGACCTTGGCGATCGAAACATCGAGGATGGACTCGTAGAGATCATCGACGCCCAAGCGGTCGTAGTGGTCTTCGCTGCGCCACTCGACCATCTCGACCACCAGCTCGACGCGTTTGCGATCGCGGACAGAGGCGGCGCCGAAGAGATCGGCGGCGTTGATGATGCCGAGGCCACGGACCTCCATGTGGTGCTTGGTGACCTGGGGCGAGAAGCCTTCGAGATAACCCGAGCGGCGCTTCACCTGGATGACGTCGTCCGCGACGAGGCGGTGGCCGCGCAGCACCAGGTCGAGGGCGCACTCGCTCTTGCCGATGCCCGACGGACCGGTCAGCAACACGCCGACGCCGAAGACATCGAGCAACACGCCGTGCAGCGACATCTCGGGCGCGAGGTGCTCGTCGAGGAACTGATGGAGGCGGCTCGTGAAGACGTGGGTGACGAGCGGTGTCCGGAATAGCGGTAGCTCGAGGCGCTCGCACATGGAGATGAGCTCGTTCGGCGCGGACAAATCGCTGGTCACCACCAAGCAGGGGATGTTGACGCTCCCCAGATGCTCGACGGCCTTCTGGCGCGCCTCGTCACCCAAGCTCGCGAGATAGGAGATCTCGGTGGCGCCGACGACCTGCATGCGCCCGGCTTGCAGTGACGCGGTGAAGCCCGTGAGCGCGAGGCCAGGGCGCTGCGTGCGCACGTGATCGATCTCGCGGCGCAGGCCCGCGGCGCCGGCGATCAGCTCGAGCTCGAGCTTGAAGTCGAGGTCATCGCGCAGCGCTTTGGCGAGAACGGTCATCAGCAGCGCGCATCCTCTTCGAGAAACGCGCGGTAGAGCGGCGCTTGTCCGCTGGCGCGTTGGAGTCCTTCGCGAAACGCCGGGTTCTTCAGGAGGCGGGAGATGCGGGCCAGCGCCTTCAAGTGCACGCCCGCCGAGTTTTCGGGAACGAGCAGGGCGACGACGAGGCTCACCGGCTGCTGATCGATGGCTTCGAAAGGAATGCCGCCGACGCTCCGCCCGAAGGCGGCGGTGAGGCGCGTGAGGCCATGCACCTTGGCGTGGGGAATGGCCACGCCTTCGCCGACGCCGGTCGAGCCGAGACGCTCGCGGTCGAGGAGGGCACGCACCACGCGTTCTTCGGCATCGCGCATGCCGGGCACGACCGTGCAGAGGTGGTGCGCCATTTCACGCAGCACGCCCTCTTTGTCGGTCGCTTTGAGAGCCGGGAGAATCATCTCCTCGGTTAGAAATTCGCTGATTCGCAACATCGCGCTGCCCAGCCTCGCCAGCGCCCCTTCCTCAGGGGCTCCGGCGCTTGTAGCACGGCGAGGTCAGGACGCCCACACTCCGAAGCCCCCTCGAGCTCCGATGCATCACATGGGCGCGGTGATTCGAGAGAGCTCCCAGAACGTGAGGAGAGGCTCGGGCACCAAGAGGCGCGTCGAGCGCAACATCTCGGGGTCGTCACCGATCGCTCGGTACGCGCTCTCCACCATCAGCCCGCGCTCGTTTGCCGGGGCGCGGGAGACGCGCGCGAAGTAGGCCTTGATGGCTTGCTCGCGCAGCTCGCGCGAGATGCCGTTGCCGCTCGCCGAGAATAGACCGCTGAGCTGGTCGGCGGTGAGCGGGGCGGTGCCCGCGAAGGCCGTGAGGTAGGTCTGCGCCCGCAGGTCATCGGCGCTGAGAGTCGGAGGGACCCCGGCAGGCAGCGTCGAGACGGCTGGGTTCTCCACCCGTTGAGCAGCATAAGGATTGAACGGCGTGGCTTGGACACCGCGGCGTTGCATCTCCGCCTGCAGCGCTTGGCGCACCGGGCCCTCGGGCACGAAGGACGCGAAGTTCGCGAGCTGCGTATCGCTGATGCCGCGGAAGTTGTTGGCCCTGAAGTAGTCCAGGTGGGCGCCGATGCTCTCGGCGAGCTTCGCGCTATCCTCCGGCGTGCTTGGCCGTAACGTCTCGGTGGGGTCGTTGAAATCGTTCCAGCGCTCGCCGATGTTGAGGCGGGCCCTCGCTTCGATGACCGGGGCCATCTCGCGGCGCATGAGCTCGTTCTGCATCGTCGTCTTGAGCGGATTCGGACCGGTGACGTCGCGCTGTCCAGCAATGACCGTTCTCAACGCGTCATCGGACATCGCCGCGAGGTAGTGCTCGCGGTTGCGCTCGTTCATCTCCGCGATAGCGGCGCGGTGAATTCTCGCCGCGAGCGCGGGCTGCGTGGCGGTGAGGCCGTTGGCAAGCTCCGCGACTGGGCCGGCGCGGTCGGCGTTCCATGCGTAAGCGCTGTTGGCGCGTGTCGCGAGGCTCCTGGCGATCTGCTCGTCCACCGCGGCGCGCTGGGTTTGCGGCACGGTGGCGAGAAAATCATTCACGAAGCGGACGTGGTCCGCGGTGGGCTGCTCGTGCAGGACGCTGCTGACGATGCCCGTGCGGTTCCAGCCGTTCGCGAGGATGCCGGGCTGACGCTCGAAGCCGGCGCGCAGTGCCTCGAAGCCCGCGGCGCGCGCGTTCGCGTCGAGGTCGGGCGTCTCGCGCAAGAGGCGCGTGAGGGTCATGAAGCTGCCGCCGACCGCGTTCGGGCGATCGACGTTCTGGATGGCCTGCGCGAGCTCGCGACGTGGCGTATTGGGCGCGCTCGCGATGGCCGCGTCGGCGGCGGCGCGGAACGAATCGTGTACGCTGGAGCGGGCATCGGCATGCCCCAAGCGCAGATCGACGCCAAGCTGTCCGAGCTCTTGCGGCGTGAGCGCGCGCTGCTCACCCGGCTGCATGAGCATCTCGGTGAGGGCTCGGCGCTGAGCGGGATCGGTGGTCTGCGCGAGCGCATCGCGCACCGCCTGGTAACGATCGCCTTCGGGGGTGAGCAGGGCGGTCGCGCGCGTGCGTGCCTCGCCGTTGTCGGCGGCGGGCTGCGTGACCGTGGCCGATGGATCGAGGCGTTGCCGCATGGCGACGATCGATGCAGGCGCGTTCTCGGTGGGGAAGGCGGCGAGCGCCGCCCGCAGCTGAGCCTCGTTCTCCGGCGTTGGCGTGATGCCGCCGATACGCTCGGCGAGCCGAGCCTGGAGACGCTCGCGCTCCGTGGTGGGCAGCGCATCGCGAGCCTGGTCGAGCGACGACAAGCCAGTTGGGCCTGTTCCGAAGGCAAAGCGTACGTCGAGCTCCGCGTTCGGCAGCACCTGGTCATCGGGCCGTGCCGCGACGGCGCGTGCGTGAATCGTCGCGGCGGCCACGCGCTCGTTGTCCGCGAGCGTGCGTGGGACATCTCGGCCACCTTCGCCGGGCTGCGTGAGCATGGCGCGGCTCATGGCGGCGAGCTCGTCCGGTGACGCCGCATCGAGCAGCGGCGTACGACCTTGCGCATCGGGTATACCCGAGCGGCGGAAGAAGTCGCGGCTCTCGTCGTCGGTCCAAGGAGACGCTCCCGAGGGGACCTCGCGCTCTCTGCCGACGGCATCGAGGAACTTACGAACGTGATCCGGGCCGGCGGCGCGCACGACGGCATCGAGCGCCGCGCCGCGATTCTGGCTCTGCTGATCGACCGCTTGGACCGCGCCGCTGACCGCCGCGGTGTACGTTTCCTCGTTGGCCTTGGCGCGGTTGAGACGCGCGGCGAGCTGATTGGCGGGGACAGCGGCGTTGGGATCCGCTGAAACGGCCTGGGCTATGGTGAGCGCGTCGGTGGCGACCGCGCTGGGCGACGCGTCGACCGGGCGCTCCTCGGCGGGGCGCGGCAGTGGCACCGTCACCGGACGCCGCTCGGGAGTCGTTACGCTGTCGCGCGGTGGCTCGACGCGGTCGGCGTCGGCGGGCTCGCTGCGTGGCTCGGAGCGCGGGACCTGCGTATCGGTCACCTGCTGGAAGCTGCGGCCAGCGATCCCGCGACCTACGTGGTTGACCAGCGCGCGGACGAACGCGGGATTCTGCGCCGGGTCTTCGTTGGCTCCGAGCTGCACGCCGGCCATGTTGGCGAAGGCTTGGGCAAAGGCGCGGGTCTGACGATCGTTTGAGCTGCCGTCTGCCGCGAGCGGTCCAATCTTGAAGACGCGGCCATTCGCGCCGCGGTTCCCCGACCAGCGCTGCAAGGCGACGTTGAGAAGGACGTCGATGTCGCCACCGCGGGGCTGTTCACCGCGACCACTCAAACGTTCGAGCGCGGCGCCCTCCACGTTGGCGCGGATGCTCGTCGTGCGAAGAGGAGGTAGTCTGTTGCTGCTCACCTTATTTCGCCCTTATCCATCGCAGCTGGCGGCGCGCTGAACAGGTCACGCCTACATACCCAGCGGGGGTTTGTGGCGGTTCCATTCTTCGTAGGCCAGTGTGGGTTTTTTCACCACGGGGGCCAAAAAGCCCGGTCCCCCAAGGTCTTGAATCCTAGCATCTCCAAAGCTGTGTAGATCCGTCCAGTGAAATACTCGCCGGGCCACGCCGCAGTGGCACTCGTCGGTAACAAGTGGTCGACCATGGTTTTGCCTGCCGTAGCCAAGCGAAGTGGGGTCCTCCCGACGCCCGCGGTTGCCGAAGAGGACGGCAAAGCGCCCGCGCTCCGTGCCCGTCAGGAGGTGACCGTCGAGATGCCGCCGGTTCGTGTCGCGCAGCTCGGCACGCCCACGGCCGTCACGCCATCTTCTCCCGAGCAGAACATCGATCCCGCGCAGGCGCGTGCACGCGCGCTGGTCACCACGCTCGCCGAGACACGCCGCGTGGAAGGAGCGACCTCGCCGCTCTACCGGGCGCAGCTCGAGCAAGTTTATTCCGCTATTGCACGCAACCCCGAGCAGAGCTTGCGCAACATCATCATCGCCGGCGCCGCGGCCGGGCCCACCAATCCCGACGTCTCGGCCGTGGTGGGAGAGTTGCTCGCGCTCACCCCGGGGATGGATGGCCGCCCGGACTTGCGCGCCCACCTCACCCGTGTGGCGCGTGACCTCGAGATTCCGCCGGCGCGGAGCCCCGCCGAGCTCGTCGACAACGTGCGCCGCTACGTCGCTGGTACGCCGGCGGCACCGGCCGCGCAGCCCATCGCCGCGGCGACGCCATTGGGGAGCGTCCAGTCGATCGTCGATGATGCATCACGCTTGCCGGTTGGCCCGGCTGGCGACACGCAGGCCAAGACCGTCGGCCAACAGCTCGCGCAGCTGCGCGCCAACGGCTCGGGTGAGGGCTCGGACTACGACCGCGCGGCCCGCGGCATCATCGACAGCATGCGCGTCCCTGGGCAGCGCACCGCGACCCCCGAGAATCTGCAACGCTTCGCGCGCCTCGTCGCCAGCGGCGACCCGGCGGTGGCGGCCGATCTCTGGCGCCGTTTCGGACCCGACGAAGCCACGACGCGCGCTCTCGGAGTGCAGCTCGCGAGGCTGCCTGGCCGCGATAGCGCACTAGGCGCCGATGGCCGGCCGGTCGGCGCACTCAATACACTGCCACCCGACGTTCTGCGGAGCGTCAGCGCGTCTCTGAGCGCACGTCCATTCGCCGAGCTCAGCCAGCCCGAGCGCGAGGCCGCTTTAGCGGCACGGGTCAGCGAATTCGCGCGCTCCCGTGAGCCTGGCTTCAACGGTGATCTCGCCGCCGACATGGAGCTCGCGTTCGGCAACGGGCCGCGCAGCTTCAGCCAAATGCAGCGCGACTACGTCGGTGGCGCGAACGACGGTGGTTGGGCCGCCGCCATGCTCGAGCCGATGCGTGAGCGCGTCCAGCAAGAGGCGCTAGAGCGTTTGCGGCAACGCTCCGGCGACATCATGCAACGCACGCAGCGGGGCGGCGCCTCTCCCGATGAGGCGTTGCTTCGCGAGCACGAGCAGCTCATGCGGGCGTACAAGCTCGCCGACGGCCCCAATGTGAACCCGCGGACCGTGGAGCGGCTCCGCCAGCTTCGCGATGGTTACATGAGCGGGCTCACGAGCTTGCCGGCGGACCAGTTCGGTAAGGTCTATGAGCGGATCAGCCGCCACGTGAATCCGAGCGACATGCTGGACTTCGCGCGGCGCTTCACTGCGGGAGGTCTGACTCCCGAGAACGCTCGGCGCCTCGCGCGGCTGCCGAACCGCTTCGTGAATGACATGTTCGGTGCTCTGCGTGAGACGCTGAACAATCCGGGGATGGCCGCGAACCCCGCCGACCTCGATGCCGCGGTGGCGCTGCGTATGCAGACGGTCCGGGCCCGCGTGAGCGAAACTCAGCGCTTGCCGTGGGCGGCGGACACGCTCGACCAGAGCCTCGCCGACATGCGCTTCTTGCATGGCTTGCCGACCGGTGACCGCGTCGACGACGCCATCGCTCGCCGCTATCTCGAGATGGCGGATCCCGAGCGGAAGCGGCTTCAGGAGGCCGCGATAGCGCGCGTGTCACGAACACTGTTCCCACGGCAGAATCGCGACGCCGCGCTACGGCGCGTGCGCGCCGCGATCGACGGCATTCCCAACGCCGCGACCGCCCCGATCCGTGAGCGGCTGGCCGGCGCCGCGGATTGGTCCGTCCGCTTGAGCAGTCTCGATGCGTCGCGCGCGCCGAGCGTCGAGCTGCCGGCGCGAGGTGGTACCTTCACGACCTACAAGCCCTATCGTTTCGGCACGGCGCGCTCGATCGAGACCATCAAGCGCATCGCCGAACAGTTCTACGAGCGCACTGGCCTGGTGCTGCGCGTCGGTGACATCGCGGCGCGCGGCGGCGGCACCATCCCCGATCACCGCTCGCACACGTCGGGCAACATCTTCGACCTGGACATGGCCTTCAGCGACGGGCGGACCGATGTCGAGCCCGAGCGCAACTCGCGCAACGCCACTTGGCACAGCCCTGCCTACGACCGGCTAGCCACGAAGGAGCTGGTGAACATCATTCGCGAGATGTTCCCGAACGCGCCCGCCAGCGCGATCCTGTTCAACGACGATAGCATCAAGGGCGTAATGGCGTACCCGAACCACGACAACCATCTGCACATCCAGCGGCTGTTTTAGCGGTTTCCACCCGCCGTGAGCGTGAAATGACCGCTCGAGCGGACAAAAGCGTGAGGACGGGGCTAGAAGACCTGCTTGCGCTTCGACGACGACGGGATCTTGAGCATCTCGCGATACTTCGCGACGGTGCGGCGCGCGATGTCGATGTCACGCTTCTTCAAGAGCTCGACGATCTGTTGATCGCTGACCGGTGACTTGGGGTTCTCGTTGTCGATGAGCTGCTTGATGAAGTCGCGCACCGACTCCGAGGCGATGCTCTCGCCGCCCATGCGGTTGATCGACGAGTTGAAGAAGAACTTCAGCTCGTAGATGCCCTGCGGCGTGTGCACGTACTTGTTGGAGGTGACGCGCGAGATGGTCGACTCGTGCATGCCGACGTCCTCGGCGACGTCCTTCAAGATGAGCGGCCGCAGGTGCTGCACGCCCTTGTCGAAGAAGTCGCGCTGGAACTTCAGGATGCTCTCGACCACGCGGTAGATGGTGCGCTGCCGCATGTGGATGCTGCGGATGAGCCACACGGCGCTGCGCAGCTTCTCTTGGATGAACGACTTGGTCTGACCGCCGCTGCTCTGGAGCGCGTCGCGGTAGTAGTTCGAGATCTTGAGCTTGGGCAGGCCGTCTTCGTTCAAGACGATCTGATAGTCGTCGCCGACCTTGTGCACGTAGATGTCGGGCGTGATGTACTGCGGCTCTTTGACGCTGAAGATGCGGCCCGGGCGCGGCTCGAGCTGGCCGATGAGCTTCACGGCCTCGCCGACGTCCTGCAGGGTGCACTTCAGATCCTTGGCGATGGCCGAGTAGTTACGGCGCTCGACGTTCTTCAAGTGCTTGTCGATGATATGATGCAATAGCGGATGGTCGGCCTTGACCCTCTCGGCCTGTATCAACAGGCACTCGCGCAGATCACGCGCGGCGACGCCTGGGGGATCGAGCTCGCGTAGCTGCGCGGCCACGACCTCGACGGCGTCGACGGACTGGCCCAGCTCTTCGGCGACCGTGGCGATGGCGTCGGCGGCGAGATAGCCGTCGTCGTTGATCTCCTCGATGAGCATGATCGCGACGATGCTCTCTTCATCGGACATCTCGCTCATCTGCACCTGCCAGCGCAGGTGGTCATGGAGCGATTCGGGCGCGGACATCGTGGCCTCGAACGGCGGCAGCTCGTCGCTGTTGCCGGAGCCGGCGGTCGCGGGCAGGGCGTAGGTGTTGCTCTCGAGATACGACTCCCAGTCGATCTCTTTTTCGACCTCGCGGGTCGTGGGCTCGGGCGTCGCGTCGACTGGGCTCGACTCGACGACGCTGCTCGCGTCGATGGTGCCGCCTTCGTTGCCGGCGGTCGGCTCGACCGAGGTCGACCCGCCGCTCGAGAGCACTTCGAAGTCGGTGCCTTCGTAGTCACCGCCGTTGCCATCGTGCGCTTCAGCGGACGGCGCGTCGAGGCTGTAGCTCTCGCCGCTGGCCTCGTAATCTCCCTCGGCTTCACCGCGGGTCTCGGCGGGCTCGGGCTCGCTCGAGCGGTCGAGCTCACTGCGCTCGTGCGCTTCACCCTCCTCGAGAGTCGGGTTTTCCTCCATTTCCTTGCGGAGGACCTCCGCCATCTCGAGATGGTTGAGCTGGAGGAGCTTGATCGCCTGTTGCAGCTGGGGCGTCATCACCAGCTGCTGACTCATCTTTTGCTGAAGTCTTAGATCGAGAGCCATGCGAGGGGTCAGGATAGTGCAAGAGTCATGCACGGCCAACCCGAATTTCCGATCTCTGTTATTTTATCAACGACAGCGCACACTTGGATGGAGCATTGAGCGCTCCCAGGCATCGGGCAGGCGCTCGGTAGCCCCTTGCGCTCAGTAGATCGTCTTCCCCAGGGCGCTCTGCGCCAGCTCCGTTGCGAGGATGGCGGTGATGTTCTGGTTGTCGAGCACTGGGTTCACCTCGACGAAGTCCATCGAGACGATGTTGGCGCGGTCGGCGCAGATCTCCATCGCGAGGTGCGCCTCGCGATAGGTGATGCCACCCCAGACCGGTGTACCGGTGCCTGGCGCGTCTTCCGGGTCGACGACGTCGAGATCGAACGACAGGTGGATGCCGACGGTGCCGTCGCTGGCGATGCGCACTGCTTCCTCGACCACGTCGCGCATGCCGCGCTCGTCGATGTCGCGCATGGTGTAGACGGTGACACCGCTCTGCTTTAGCGTACGGCGCTCGGCTTCATCGAGGTCGCGTACGCCGATGAGCACGACGTTGCGTGGATCGATCTTCGGGAAGTGGCCGTTCAAGCCGACCAGATCCTTGTCGCCGAAGCCGCAGGTGGCCGCGAGCGACATGCCGTGGATGTTGCCCGACGGAGTGGTCTCGTCGGTGTTGGCGTCGCCGTGCGCGTCGAACCAGAGGAGGCCGAGCTTCTCGTTGCGCTTGTGGAAGTAAGTCGCCGAGCCGGCGGCGCTGCCGATGGTGATGCTGTGATCGCCGCCCAGGATGAGCGGCACGCGCTCCTCGGAGAGCGCCTGCTCGACCATCTTGGCGAGCTCTTCGCAGGCCGCGAGGATCGGCTTCTTGTAGCGCAGGCGCGCGTCGCCGATCTCCTGGGTCTCGGGGATCATGACGTCCACGTCGCCGTAGTCGACGACGTTGTGGCCGAGCTGCTCGAGGCGGGCCTCGAGACCAGCGACCCGGATCGCGGAAGGACCCATATCGACGCCGCGGCGGCTGGCGCCGAGATCGATGGGGATGCCAATGACGGCAATACGCTTATTTTTGCTGGCGGCAGGCATGGCGGGCTTCCGTAGCACTGCGCTTGGACGTCGTCTAGGAGCCTGCTAGTCGTCCATATCCAGGGGGGAGTTCCATGCACCGTTTGCTCGTTCTTGCCGTTTTAGCCGTCGCTTCCAGCGCTTTTGCCGCGGGTGAGAAGCTCGAAACGCCGAAGCCCAACGCCATGCTCGAGGCCGCCTTCAAGGACGCGGCTGGCAGCTGGACGTGCAAGGGCACCTGGAATGACCCGGCGACGGGGAAGTCGGTGACCGCCACCAGCAAGGCGAAGTTCGCGAAGGAGCTCGACGGCCACCAGTACGTCGCCGAGTTCACCATGCCGAAGTCCGAGACCATGCCGGCGATGAAGTCGAACGCCGAGTGGCACTACGATCCGATCAGCAAGGGCCTGGTCGGCACCATGGTCAGCAGCAGCGGCGACGTAGCGCGCGCGACCTCGAACGGCTTGCAGGGGAGCAGCATCATCTGGATGAGCGAAGGCACCATGATGGGCCAGCCCATGAAGATGCGCAGCACGCACACCATGAAGGGGCCGAAGGAGATGGCGATGGTCTACGAGGTCGAGGCCAACGGAAACTGGACGAAGATGGGCGAAGACACCTGCAAGAAGAACTGATCTACGAGGCCGAAGGCGACGGCGGCCAGATGATGATCAGCCTGAATGAGACGTGCCCCCGCCGAGCTTCTTGGGCGGCCAAGGTGGCAACACGCGGTACTTCTGCACGCCGCGCGGCAGCATGGGAGGTCCGTGGAGATGTGCGCGCTCCCAAGCTGCGGCGATGCGCAGATGTAGAGGCACGCTGCTGTCGAGCGGTGGCCGCGGCATCTCTTCGACGCTGCGATACTTCTGCACGCTCATTCGTCGCCCCCTGGTTTTTCAGGGGCATCGGCGCGTGGCTCGAACTCGAAGCTCTCGAGCAGCGTCTTGGCGTCGGCGCGGTCGATGTCTCTCACGGTTCCCCGCTTCATCCAGTGCAGTGTTCGCGGTGTGGCAACCCGTACAGGAACATCGTGAAGCATCACGATCTCATGCTCTAAATCGCTGTAGCTAGCGAACTCACCGAGCCGTGTCAGGATATCGAGGAACAGCGTTCCTACAGGTGGGCCATAGCGGACGGCAGGGTACTCGCCGATGAGCTCCTCGGCGGAGATCTCATCGATCTGCGGATCATCCCACACCTTTCGCAACGCCTTTTTGAGCCGTTCGACGTTTTCGGTGGTGGGGTTCACGAAGATGTCGAGATCCTCGGTCGCACGAACGATCCGATGCACGTTCATCGCGCCTCCACCCACCAAGATGTAGTCCACCCTCTCTGCGTTGAGCGCTGCGATTACGCGCAGCATTTCATCGATGAACTGCATGCCGCTGGGACTGGACATTCCATGAAGCATAGCGACGAGTTGTGCTCACCGCTAGAGCTCGAAGTCCTTGCCGAGATACGAGGCGCGCGCCTGCGGGTTCGCGACGATCTCCTGCGGTGTGCCGCCGAGTAGGATCGCGCCGTCGCTGATGATGTAGGCGCGGTCGCAGATCTTCAGGGTTTCGCGCACGTTGTGATCGGTGATGAGCACGCCGATGCCGTCGTCGCGCATGGTGGTGATGAAGGCCTTGATGTCGCCGACGGCGATGGGGTCGACGCCGGCGAAGGGCTCGTCGAGGAGCACGACCTTCGGGGAGTGGATGAGCGTGCGTGCCATCTCGAGGCGTCGGCGCTCGCCGCCGGACAGCTGCGAGCCCAGGTTGTCGCGTACGTGCTGCAATGCGTAGTTGGCGATGATGTCGTCCGCTTTAGCGACGCACTCCGCCTTCTTCATGCCGCGCGTCTCGAGGACCGCGAGCAGGTTCTCGTGCACCGTGAGGCCGCGGAAGACGGTCGGCTCCTGCGCGAGATATCCCAAACCCATGCGGGCGCGCTCGTACAGCGGCAGGCGCGCGAGATCGTGCTCGCCCAAGCGGATGGAGCCAGAGTCGGGGCGCACCAGGCCTGCGACCATGTTGAACGACGTCGATTTGCCGGCGCCGTTCGGGCCCAGGAGCCCGACGATCTCACCGGCGCTCACCTCGAACGAGACGTCACGTACCACCCTGCGGCGGCGGAACGACTTGTTGAGGTTCGTGGCGGTGAGGAGGGGCATCAGGGCTTCGCGGCCTTGGGGGCGGGCTCACGCGCGGGGACGATGCGCGGTACGGGGCAGGTCGCTGGGAGCTGCTTCTCGTCGACTTGTGGAGCGAGCGGCTTCTTGTCGAGCTTGGTGTCGGCCTGCTCGATGCGGCCACGCGGCTTCTCGATGTGCGCCTCGTTGGTGTTCACGTCCACCACGATGCGCTCGCCCGCGAGCAAGCTCTGGCCACGCTGCAATCGCGGACGGCCGGTGAGGACCAGGTTCGAGGAGCCTAGCTCGAAGACCGCTTCATCGGACTCGACCAGCTCGTCGGGCCGCTGGGCGCGCACGTCGTTCTTGCAGATGAACTTGTGCCACTGCCACTGATCGTCGGCGATGCCCTCGAAGTGCTCGCAGCACAGCAATACGTCGCGGCGGCGGACCACCACGTTACCCCTGCACTCGACGCGGTTCGGCTTGCTGAAGATCTGCATGCCGTCGCAGCGGTAGTCGATGGGCCCTTGCTGACCCGGCGCGTTGGCCTTCGCGGGCGCGGTGAGAACGAGGAGTGCAAGCAAGACGCTCATGGCCTAAGCACTATCATCAGAAGGTGGCCGCGTTTTCCAGCGCTTGTGGAGCCAGACCCACTGGGCCGGGTAGCGCTTGATGGCCTTCTCGAGCTTGGCGGTGAGCTGCGCGGTCAGCTCGTCGATGTCGCGCCCGCCGTCGCCCGTGGGAGTGAAGTGATAGCGCTCGACGTGGACCTCGTAGCCGTCGGGGTAGCGGTTCGACCAGCTCAGGATGATCGGCGCGCCGAAGCGCAGGGCCAAGGCGGCAGCGGCGATGGGTGTGTAAGCCAGCTTGCCGAAGAACGGCACGAAGGTGCCTTGGACGCGGGTGTCCTGATCGATGAGCAGGCCTAGGATCTCGCCGCGCTTGAAGACGCGCAGCATGTCCTTGCCCACCGAGGCGTCGCCGCGCCAGAGGATCTTGGTGCCGAACTGCCGGCGCATGGTGTCCGCTAAAGCAGTGAGGCGCGGATCGTACAAGGGCTTCGCGATGGCGTTCAGCGGCAGGCCGGCGCGCGCGTAGGCGTGCGACAAGAGCTCCCAGTTGCCGATGTGGCCGCCCACGAGCACCACGCCTTTGCCCTCGGCGAGCGCCTCGGCGATCACCACCTGCTGCTCGGCCGTGAGCGCGGGGCCTTCGCCGCGCCGGAACACCGTGTCGGCCTTGAGCACCTCGACCGCGCAGACACCCAGGTGCTCGAACATCTCGCTGGCGATGCGCGCGTGATGCCGCCGGGGGTAGTCCGGGAACGCCTCGGAGAGCTGCTTGATGGCGCGACGCCGTTCGCCGATCGCGAGCACGCCCGCGGCGCGACCCGCCCAGGCGCCCCACCAGCGCAGGAACCAGAGCGGGAAGAGACGCGCCACCGCGATAGCGCACACGATCACCCAGTAAATGAGGGTGTTCTTCCAGCGCTGCACGGTGCCCCAGCGGGCGGGGAGCTCGATTCTACTCAGCGGTTCACCAACTCGAGGCTGCGCTCCCATAGCTCGGCGGCGAGCGACGCATCCTGGGCCACACGGCTCGGGCGGCGTGGTTTGCAGCTGTCGAAGTACGCGCCGTTCAAGCCGACCTCGAGCGGGGCGGTGGCGCAGTGGATGCTGGTGCGCGCGCCGTCGCTGTTGCTGCGCATGAACAGCTTCATGATGAAGCGCAGCGGGAGAGGCAGGTGGCGCCAGAGGTCGGAGGCGATGACGCCCGGATGCAGGCTCACGCCGAAGATGCCCTGACTGCCATAGCGGCGGGCGAGCTCGGCCGCGAACAGCACGTTGCACAGCTTCGAGGCACAGTACTCGGACCAACCCGTGCGCGACTTGGTGGTCTGCTCGAAGGCGCCGAAGTCGAGACCGCGGGCGCGGCGGTGCGCCTCGCTCGCGACGGCGACGACGCGCGTCCTGCTGCCGACGAGCAGGGGCATGAGCGCCTGCACCAAGGCGAAGTGACCCAGATGGTTCACGCCAACGTGGAGCTCGAAGCCGTCGCGCGTCTGACCGCGCACCCCCGCGACGCCCGCGTTGTTGACGAGCACGTCGATCTTCGGTGCCTTCTGGCCGAGGTCGCCCGCGGCGCGGCGGATGTCACCCAAGTCCGTGAGGTCGAGCGCCACGAATTCGGCATCGGCGCCGCGCGCGCGCGCTGCCTCGAGCACCGGCTGTGTGCGCTCGAGCGAACGGCCGGCGAGGAGCAAACGCACGCCAGGCCCCGCCAAGCCCTCGGCGGTAGCGCGGCCGATGCCGGTGTTGGCACCAGTGATGACGATGGTCGTCACGCAGTTTCCCTGCGGGCGCGGTCGATGGCGACGACCTGGTCGAGCGTCTTCTCGAGGAGCTCGAAGGTCAGCGAGTTGGGGCCGTCCGACAAAGCCTTGTCGGGATCGGGGTGCACCTCGCAGAACAGACCGTCGATGCCGACGGCCGCCGCGGCGCGCGCGAGCACGGGAGCGAACTGGCGATCGCCACCGGTCACGCCGTCGCCGGCGCTGGGACGCTGCACCGAGTGCGTCGCGTCGAAGACCACGGGGCACTTGGCGGCCTCGCGCATCTGCACGAGCCCACGCATGTCGACCACGAGGTTGTGGTAGCCGAAGGTCGCGCCGCGCTCGGTCAACGCCACGTGCTTGGCGCCGGCATCGCGGACCTTCTTGACCGCGTGCTTCATGTCCTCGGGCGCGACGAATTGTCCTTTTTTGACGTTCACCGCCTTGCCCGTCTTGGCGGCGGCGACGAGCAGGTCGGTCTGGCGGCAGAGAAACGCGGGGATCTGCAGGACGTCGACGACCTCGGCGGCCATGGCGCAGTGTCCGCTTTCATGGACATCGGTCAAGACGGGCAGGCCCATCTCTTTGCGGACACGGGCCAAAGTCGCGAGCCCCTCATCGACGCCTTTGCCGCGGAACGAATTGCCCGAGGTGCGGTTCGCTTTGTCGTACGACGCCTTGAAGATGTAGGCGATGCCACGCTTCTCGCACATGGCCTTCACGCGCTCGGCGATGGTGAGGCACATGTCGGGCGCCTCGACGACGCAGGGGCCGGCGATCAAGGTGAAGCGCTTCGCCTCGAAGAGATCGCTGACGGCGCTCACGACAGACCCTTCTTGTGGTCGAGGGCCGCCTTCACGAAGCCGACGAACAGCGGGTGCGGCGTGAACGGGCGGCTCTGCAGCTCGGGGTGGAACTGGCAGCCCAAGAACCACGGGTGGCTCGGCAGCTCGACGATCTCGACCAGCGAGCCGTCGGGTGACGTGCCCGAGATGTTCAAGCCCGCCTTGGTGAGCGCCTCGCGGTAACTGTTGTTCACCTCGAGGCGGTGACGGTGACGCTCGGAGATCTCGGTCTTGCCGTAGAGCTTCTTGGCGAGCGAGCCTTCGGCCAGCTTGCAGGGGTAGGCGCCCAACCGCATGGTGCCGCCCTTCTTGGTGATGTGCTTCTGATCTTCCATCATCGCGACGATGAGCTCTTTGCCGTCGGGCTCGAACTCCTGCGAGTTGGCGCCCGCGATGTGCATGACGTCGCGCGCGTACTCGATCATCGCGACCTGGAGGCCCAGGCAGATGCCGAAGAAGGGCTGCTTCGACTCACGCGCCTGCTTGATAGCGCGGATCTTCCCCATGACGCCGCGGCTGCCGAAGCCGCCGGGCACCAGGACGCCGTCCGCTTCAGCGACACGCGCCATCATGGTGGAGTCCTTCTCGAGCGCCTCGCTGTCGATGTAGTCGAACTTCACGCGGCAATCGTTGGCGACGCCGCCGTGCAGCAGCGCCTCGTGCAGCGACTTGTACGAGTCGGTGAGGTCGACGTACTTGCCGACGATGGCGATTTTCACCTCGTCGCGCGGCTTCAAGATGGTGTCGACGAGCTTCTGCCACTTGTCGAGCGCGGCGGGACGCGACCAGATGTTCAAGAGCTCGGCGACCTTGTCGTCGAAGCCCTCGCGCGCCAGCTCCAGCGGCAGCTGATAGATGGTCGGCACGTCCATCGCCGAGAACACGCAGTCGGGGCGGACGCTGCCGAACATGGCGATCTTCTGCTTCACCGCCTTGTCGAGCGGCTGCTCGCAGCGGCACAGCAAGATGTCGGGCGAGATGCCGATCTCGCGCAGCTCCTTGACGCTGTGCTGCGTGGGCTTGGTCTTCACCTCGCCGGCGGTCTTGATGAACGGCACGAGCGTGAGGTGGACGTACAAGCAGTCGTCTTGGCCGACGTCGTAGGCCATCTGACGGATCGCCTCGAGGAAGGGCAGGGACTCGATGTCGCCGACCGTGCCGCCGATCTCGACGATCATGATGTCGTGACCTTCGGCCGCCTCCTTCACGAGGTTTTTGATCTCGTCGGTGATGTGCGGAATGACCTGCACGGTGGCGCCCAGGTAATCGCCGCGGCGCTCCTTCTCGATGACGCGCGTGTAGATGCGGCCGGTCGTGTAGTTGTTCTTCTGCGACATTTTGGCGGACACGAAGCGCTCGTAGTGGCCGAGGTCGAGGTCCGCTTCGGCGCCGTCGTCGGTGACGTAGACTTCGCCGTGCTGGAACGGGCTCATCGTGCCCGGGTCGACGTTGATGTACGGGTCGAGCTTCATGACGCCGACCTTGAGGCCGCGATTCTCCATGAGCGCGCCGAGCGAGGCGGCCGCGAGCCCTTTACCGAGCGACGAGACGACGCCGCCGGTGACGAACACGAACTTGGGACCGCGCGGCTTCGTTTGCTGTCTCATGGGAAGCACTCCTCACCGAGCCTCGTGACTTCGCCGCGGGCCCACTCCAGATCTTCTTCGGTATCGATTCCACGCCCACGGCTCATGGCCGCCACCGTTTGAATGGTCATGCCGATGGCGAGGGCGCGTAGCTGCTCGAGCCCTTCACGGCGCTCCATGACGTGCACGTCTTCTTTGGTCAGGCGCTCCAAGGCTTCACGCTTGTAGCCGTAAACGCCGATGTGACGATACGCATTCGAGAACGCATTGGCGCCGCTGCGATCGTAGGGGATCGGGGCGCGCGAAAAGTAGAGCGCCTGGTTGTCGTCGCGCACCACGACCTTGACGACGTTGGGATTCAGGAAATCCTCTTGTGACTGAACTGGCCGCTTTAGCGTTGCGATGTCGCAGTCGCGCGTCTTCAACGTCTCGAGGATGCTCGCGAGATCGCGTGGGTCGATGAAGGGCTCGTCGCCTTGGAGGTTCACCACCAGGTCGTAGCCGCGGGCGCGGGCGACCTCGGCGCAGCGGTCGGTGCCGCTCTGGTGAGCGGGGGAGGTCAGCATGGCGACGCCGGCATGCTCGCGGACCACCCCGGCGATCTCCTCCGAGTCCGTGGCGACCACGACCTCGTCGACTCCAGGGACCTTCTTGGCCTGGTGCATCACGCGCACCACGACGGGGAGGCTTCCCAACGCTAGCAACGGCTTCCGAGGAAGTCGCGTCGCCCCGAGTCGCGCCGGAATGACGATGGCAGTACGCACGATCGGGAGGCCGATATAGGTGCTCACTCCTGGATCGTCAAGACCTTCGGGGAAACACGGCGGCGTGCGTCGTGTTGTGCTCTATAGCGGTCCGGGGGCGCCGTCAGGATCTTGGGCAAGCTCACGTGCGGCCGCGGCTGAAGGCGGTTAATGTTGGCCAACCCCATGGCTGCCAAGCGCGACGGGCCACGCCTGACCACCTCCGAGTTCTTCGACGGCGTCGCCGAGATGCGCGCCCATCTCGATCGCGACAAGGTGCAGCGCGGCCGCGGCCAACTGACGCGGATGGCCTTCGAGCTGACGCGCTCGCGTTCGGCCGAGGCGCTCGCGACGTGGCTCTGCGAGGCCATGGCCCAAGCGCTCGAAGCGGGCGCCGTCGCCCTGGTGCTCAGGCGCGCCGGTGCATTCGTGCGCCAAGCGAGCCATGGCGTGGTCCAGCGCCAACCTGGCGACGCGGAGCTCGGCATCGCCATCGAGAGCGCGGTGGCGCGGCACGCGCTCGTGAGCAAGCGCGGCGGATCGGTCGCGGTGTTACGTGGCAGCGACCGTCCGATCGGCGCCATGTGGATCGAGCACGACGCCCCCTTGGATGGTGGGCTCACGCCCCTGCTTCTCGCGGTCGTCGACGCGGGGGCGATGGCGCTGGAGGCGTCGCTGCTCCGGCCGGCATTTGTACTCGAGCGACAAGGTTAGGGATTTCTCTTGTCGTAGCCTTCCTGGCGGACGCCTGGGTATGTGTGAAACCAGGGTGCGTCGCCACTGCCCCCGAATAGAAGGCTGCCAAATGCTTGTTCAAAATCTCAGCGGTACGACTCAATCCGGAGCGGTCAAGCCCGCTACGACACCGCAGACGGGTGCGGGCAGCGGCGATATGCCGGCAGCCGTCAACATTCCTGTTTACGGTTCTGCGCAAGCGATTGCTGCAACCGCGGCTGCCGGGGTCGCACGAATCGCCGTGGAGACCGATCGGGGCGGCGCGACCGGCGCGACCACTGCGAGCAAGCCAGAACAACGTGGGGCTGCTGGCTCTGGTCAAACCGGGCCGAAGCCGCCGCCCGGCACCACGGCCTGATGACCTCGGCCGAGTCCCGCGGCGAGAGGCAGGGCGAGGAGATCTTCGCCCTGTGCATGCAGAAGCGTGAAGACGGTTCCCAGCGCTTCTCCAATCAAGAGATCCGACACTTCCTGCCGCTGATCATCATCAGCGCGGGCTTCGACGTCTCCAAGCACCCGCCGCTGCAAGCGGTGATGAGCGAGTTCATACCCAAGCTAGGCGTGGCCGCTAACGCGGACGCCGAAACGTACTCGCGCGCCATCCAACGCTACTACCGCGCGAACCCGCCGAACAAAGAGCTCGAGCGCGAGTTCCTCGCCTACTGCCGCTCGCAAGCCATCACCGAGGTCGATGCCGAGAAAGTGCGCGCCTTCGCCAAGGCCTCGGGCATGAACCTCGGTGGCACCTCGCCGCTCAAGGGCATGGCCGCGCCGACGGGTGGCGTCGGCCTGCGCCGCCGCTAGAACACACCGACGCTGAAGTGGACCTGCGCGCGGGCCTCGGCGTTTTGTGCCCGGCGGTCTGGATTCACGCCGAAGTCGAGGGCGAGCGCGCCGACGGGTGTCGAATAGCGCAGGCCCGCGCCGGTGCCGTAGCGCAGCTGGAGGTCGTTCCACTCGGGCTTCGCGAACCACAGGTTGCCGGCGTCGAGGAACAAGCCGACCGACACGCGCTCCGACAGCGGCACGCGCAGCTCGGTCTTGAAGAGCACGAACGTCTCGCCGCCGGGTGAGATTGGTGGCGAGCCCGGCGCGCGGATCACCGTCGACTTGCAGCGCAGCGACGCGGCGCTCCCGTCGCTCACCACGCACACGTCTTGGGGGATGAGCGTGCGCTCGACGTAACCGCGCAGCGTGTCGCGGCCACCCAGGAAGAAGCGCTCGTCGATGGGGATGGCCTGACCGATGTTGCCGATGATGCCGCCGCGCGCCGACAGCGCGAGCACCAGCTTCCAGATCGGGAAGTACGCCGTAGCGGTGCCTTGCACGGTGACGAGCCGCACCGGCGCGGGGATCTCGCTCGTCCGCAGGTCGCCGATGGCGTAGTACGCCTTGACGTTGCCGTAGAAGCCGCGCGTCGGGTTGAAGGCGTTGTCGCGGCGGTCGTAGGTGATCGACGGGCCGACCTTGAAGGTGCGGCGCGTGCCACGGTCGAGACGCAAGCGGTCGGGGCGCAGCGACTGCACGTCGCCGACGCAATCGGCCTGCGACGGACACTGCAGGTCGGTGTAGGAGATCTGCGGCTCGAGCGAGACCGTCCAGCGCTTCCCCGGATAAGTGTCGATGCCGAAGATGAGCGCCGTCGAGTCGAGCGAGTACGAGATGACGTTGGTGCGCTCCTGGACCAGGTCCAGGCGGAACGACGGCGTCAGCGGCCAGGCGATGATGCGCGGCGAGTGAATGCCCGCGCGCAGCTCGCGCTCGATCTGCTGTAGCGTACTGAACTGCTTGTAGCGGTCGCGCATCAGGTCGTCGTACTGGCCGTACAGATCGAAGAAGATCTGCCGGTTCACCTTGGCGGAGATGGTCGCGGTCGACGCCGTGCCGAAGACGTTGATGTGCGAGTAGCTGACGAGCAGGCGCGGGCCGTCGGCGGTCGACAGGCCCGGCGAGATCTCGACTGGCTGGCGGTCGCGCTCGACGACGTCGGCGATCAAGTCCTTGGTCTCGGCGGGCTTCTCTTCGTCGATGAGCTTGACGCGTACGCTCGAGAAGACACCGAGCGCGCCAATCGCGCGCTGATCCCCCAGCGCTTGCTCGAGGCGGTAGACGTCGCCGGGCTTCAAGGTGATGCGGCTGCGGATGACGCCTTCGCGCGTGTAGCGGTTGCCGCGCACCAGCACGCGGCCGATACGCACCTGTGGACCTTCCTCGAAGCGGTAGGTGACGTCGGCCCACTGGCGGTCGGGGCTCAAGCTGACGTCCGCGAAGACGCGCGCGTAGACGTAGCCTTTGTCGCGGTAGCTGCGCACGGCGGCGATGCGCGCGTCCTCGATGCCCGTGCTCGAGAACGGCGCGCCTGGCCTGAGGGGCGCCTGCACCTCGCGGTTCGAGGTGGTCTCCTCGGCGAGGCTGAGCAAGTCGGGAGCGGAGACGGCGTCGTTGCCGCTGTAGCCAATGGTGCGGACGAAGGTCTGGATGCCTTCGGTCACTGGCACCGTGACGTGCACCACGTCGCCGTCGAACGCCGCTTGCGCGGGGCCGACCTGCGCCGAGAGGAAGCCCAGGTTGTTGTAGACGCCGGTGATCTCGTCGAGCGCCTGCTGGTAGAGGTCGGGCACCCAGCGGTCCGCGGGCGGCGTCTCGGCTTCGGGGCAAGCCACCACGTCGCGGCGCACGCCTTCGTCGGCGGCGTTGGCGAGGCACTGCTTGTTGCGTGACAGCGGCTCGAACAGACCTTCCTGCGCCTCGCCGCGCTCGAGCACCGCGCGTACTTGGGCGACGAGGAGCTCCTCCTCGAACGCCGTCGCGCCCGGAAAGCGGATGTCGGCGACCCGTACGGGCGCGCCCTCCTCGACGACGATGACATAGCGGACGATACCGTTATCGCGGTCAGTGAAGCCCCGCACCACCGCGGTCGTGGCGAAGCGGCCGAGCTTGCGGTAGTGCTCGACCACGCGCTCGGCGAGGTCGCGGATCTCGCGCTCGCGCAGCGGCTCGTTGGTGTCAGGGAGGAGCTTGCGCAGGGTCGCGTCGTCGAAGACGGTGTTGCCGCTGAAGTCGATGGCGATGCGCTCACCCGCGCGGACCGGGAAGACGACCTCGGTGCCTTCGGGGCCATCGAAGAGCTCGGGCTCGCCCACGACGGCGCGCAAGAAGCCGCGCTCGCGAAAAGCATCCGCCAAGCGCTCGCGGTCCTCGGCCAAGGTCTTGGCGCGGACGATGCTGCCCGGACGCGTCGCCACCAGGTCGAGCAAGGCGTACCACGGCGCGCGAGGCTCACCGCTGAAGCGGACGGACTTCGCTCTATGTGGCTCACCCTCCTGGACGGTGATGAGCATTCGCACCTGCACCTCGTCACGAGGGCTGATGATCGCCGTCTCGACGGCCGCGTTCGGGTAGCCTTCGTCCTGCAAGAAGGCGAGGGTGCGCAAGCGCATGCGCTCGCTCGCCCGGCCGTCGACCTCGTCACCCTTGCGCAGCAGCAAGGCATCGCGAAGCGCGTCGGCGGAGACCCCCTTGGTGCCGACCACGTCGATGCGCGCGAGCCGTTTGATGGGCGTCACCGCGAAGGTGAGGGTGATGACGCCCTGCGAGCGCTGCGCATAGACGTTCACGTCGGCGTAGCGGCCGAGCGCGTAGATGCGCTTCACGGCGGTCTGCACGTCGAAGGCCGAGAGCAGGTAACCGGCCTCGATCTCGACGAGACCGCGCAGCTCCGCCACCTCTTCCGGGGGCGCGCCGGCGAACTTCACCGCGAGCACGGGTTGACCGCGATAGCTGGCAAGCGGGTCCGCTCCTTGGGCGAGCGTGAGGGCGACCACCAGCGCGGCTAGCATGTCACCTGAATTCCCACCTTAAGCGTAGGTCGAGCCCGAAGTCGGCGATCGGCGCGTCGGTTACCGACAACCATGTACCTTGGACCGTGGCGACGTTCGAGAGGCGATATTCGAGGGCGACGTTGTGATCCTGATCGTCCTCGATGGAGCGCGAATAACGTACGGCGACGTTCCTGCCGATGTCCTTGCCGACGAGGATGCGGGCCGTGGTGCGGCGGGCCCGGCTCGACCAGCCGCTGGTGAGGCGCACTTCGTCGAGCTCGATGGGGAGGACGCGGCGCACCTTCTCGTCCATGCCCGAGACCGTCCACAGCGCGTCGAGGCCACCGGCGTAGGTGTCGCGCAGGGTGGTGGTGGCGCCGGCGGCTTCGTGACCCTCGAACTGGCGCAGGCGGATGCCGAACTGCAGGCAGGCGAGGACGTCTTGCGGATCGACGATGCCCTTCAAGTCACTGCCGCTGGCGCTGACGTTGTACGCCTCGGTGTCGCCGAAGACGCTGACGCGCGCGTCGATGCCGCACGCCTTGGTGGTGGCGCGGATGTCGAACTGGGTGAACAGACGATACTCGTCGGTGAAGTCGATGCTCGCGCGCTCGACGTTGAAGACGTTGTTGCGGTAGCGGGCGCGCGCCCAGAGCGGCGTGACGCTGCCCATGAGGCCGACGCGGTTGCTCGTGCCCGTGACCGTGAGATCGGCGCGCAGCTCGGCCTCGAGGACGTTGTTCGAGACCACGATGTTGTTGGGCGCGGAGACGCCGACCGCGAGACGCACGACCTCGCTCGACTCGATGGCCGGCACCGCCAGCGGCCGCGTGGTCTGCTCGGGGATGAACGACACGAGCTCGATGTTCTGGGTGTAGCGCAGCTGGTCGATCTTGATGTGACCCGAGAGCAGCAAGTCGGCCATCGGCCCTTGCAGGCTCAGGCTGCCGGAGAGCGTGGTGCTGAGGTCCGTCATCGGGGTGAGCGTGATGCGCGCGAGCTCGGCGCGAATGGAGACCTCGGATGCGTCGCCGTTCGCGAGCACCGCCTGGCCGTCGAGCTTCAGGGTGCCGCCGCCGACCTTGGCTTGCGCGGAGTCCAGCGTGAGCGTGCGTCCGCTGAAAGAGACGTCCGCCGTGACGTCCTCGAGCGTCTGATGCGAGTTCGCCGCGCGTAGCTCGCCATCGCGGACGGAGGCGTTGCCGTCGAGCTCCATGTTCTGCCAGCTGCCGCGCGTGACCAAGTCGAGCGTCAGCTTGCCCTCGGCGCTCTGGATGCGTGGCGAGAGCAAGCGCGCGGCGTGCAGCGAGCCGCCTCCCTTGGCGCGCACCGCGAGCTCGCCATGCAGCGGCGCGTCGCCGCTCACTTCGAGGCTCAGCCCCGAGCCCGCGAGCTTCATCTTGTTCACGTGCAGGGTCTCGTGGTCGTAGCGCATGGCCACGGGCTCGACGTTGACCATCGCGATCTCACGCCAGCGCGCTTCCGCCTTGGGCATCACCACTTCGGCGGTGAGGCTTTGGGGGTCGGTGAGGCGACCTCGCGCGTGCATGTCACCGTCGAAGATGATGGTGACCGGACCCGTGACGGGGAGCAGGCGGTCGAAGTCGATGCGCTTGCCCGAGAACGTCGCCTCGTAGGTGCCGTGCTCGTCGAGCATGAGCAGGCCCTTGCCGTCCGCGTCACCGGACAGGAGGTTCGCGGTCATGAGCACGCGGCCGGGCTCGAAGGTCGCGTCGACCTGGCTGGTCTCGAGACGCGCGTCGTAGACCGTCCAATCACGCAGGCGCGCCGAGGCATTGCCCGTGAGCGTCTGCTTGGTGCCCTCGAGGCGCAGGCTGCCGCTCACGCTGCCGGTCATCGGAATGTTACCGACGAAAGGCGACACGAGCTTCGCGGGGATCTGCGCCACGTTGCCGGCGAGCGCGAGAGTGCCGTCCTTGCGGTAGGCGGCGCGGCCGTCGGCTTTGCCGCCGCGTGGCTGCATGACGATGCGGCCCCAGGCGAGCTCACCGGCCTTGCCTTGCTCGGGGACCCAAGGCGTCGCGTCGAATCCTCCTTCGAACTCGGCCGCCCCCATCTCGACACCATCGATCGCGAAAGCGGAGCTGCGGAGCTTCGCCGTCCCGGCGGGGGTGCCGAGCGCGCCGTCGATGGCGACCTCGCCGTTGACGCGGGCGCCGACGCGGCTCGCGACCTTGGGTGGGACGCCGACGTCGGTGAGCGCCGAGGTCAAGTCCAAGTGCTCGACCGTCAGGTCCGCTTTGGCGGTCGGTTCGCGCCCGCCGAAGTCGATGACGCCGTTGCCGTGCGCCGTGCCTTCGTGACGCTTCACGGTCACGTCGTCGAACGAGAGCTGCGGGTGCTTGAACTGGAGCTGTCCCTTGGCGTCGCCGATGGCGTAGCCCGCGACCATGAGCCCCGTGATGTCACAGCTCGCCGTGATGGTGGGATTGCGGTAAGGGCCAGCGAGCTTCGCCTGCATGGGACCTTGCCCGCCGAGGGTGAGGCCGGCGATGGGACCCAGCTTGTCGAGCTCGGCGCGCTCGCTCGCGACGTCCAGCGCGATACCGACGTCCGGGTCGAAGTCGAGCGTGCCCGAGGTCACGTAGTGCGCGTCGCGCAGGCCGATGCCCAGACCTTCGAGGCGGACCTCGTGGTTGTCGATGCGTGCCTTGCCGCGCAAGCCGATGTCGTCCAGGGCGAGATAGGTCTTCGAGCCGCCGGAACGGTAGCTGCGGTCACCGACGCGCAGGTCGTCGCCTCGGCCGTCGACTTGCAGCTCGATGACGAAGGGCTTGAGCGTGCCGGTTGCCTCGACCGCGCCGTCGAAGAGCAGGCGCACCCACGCGTCGGGCAGGCCGGCCATGTCGAGGATCTCGGGCAGCGAGGCCTTCGCGGTCTGTGCCTTCCCCTGCACGGGGTAGCTCCCCGAGAGCGTCACCGAGCCGCTGCCCTGGACCTTGCCGGCGCGCGGGTTGTCGACCGCGATGGACTCGACGTCGATGCGACCTCCGCCATAGCGGGCAAGGACGCTCACGTCGCCGAGATCGACGCGCGGCTCGCGGCCACGGGCGAACCCCGCGCGCGGGCGGCCCGGCAGGGTGACGGCGCGTACGTCGGCGCTGACCGTCGCGGAGATGTCGGTGAGGCCCCCCGCGAGGTCGAGCTGGACGCGGCCCTGGCCACCGATGCGCGGCGCATGCGGCACCAGCGTGAGGGCGCGCTCGAGCTCCGCCACGGTGTCGACGTGCAGGGTGAAATCGAGCAGCGGCAACAGGCGCGCCTGACCGTTACCGCGGATGTCGACGGTGGGGTTCGAGAGCTCGAAGTTGCTCAGGGTGACGCGCTGGGGGGCGTCGATGGTGCCGTGGAAGCTCGCTTTGGCGGACAAGCGCGCGTGCAGGGGGCGCCCATCGGGGCTGACGCTCAGCGCGCCGATGTCGAGGATCAGGTTCTTCATGGTGCCGCGTGCTTGGCGCATCGCGAGCTGCAGGTCGTCGACCGCGACGTCACCGAGCGGGCCGGTCTTTGCCCTGATGCGCGCGTTCCACACGTGGAGATTGAGCACATCGATCGGCAGCTTCTCGTTCTCCGAGGGCTTTGCTTCGTAGTCGGTGAAGCGCGTGACGTCGGCGCGCAGGCCGTCGACCTCGAGATCCTGGATGACCACGGCGCCCGTCGGTGACGGCCAGGGTTGCACCACCAAGCGCGCGCGATGCGCGGTGAGCCATGGCGGCGTCGAGTCGTCATCGGCGAGCGTCACGCCGCGGATCTCGACGGCCGGCGGCAAGAGCTCGACGCGCAGCTGCTCGAGCCCGAGCTCGACGTTGAAGCGCTCGCGCGCGATGTTCATGGCGCGCACGCGCAGGCTCTCGGCTACACGGGGGCTCGTGAGCGCAAAAATGCACCCGGTGATCGCGCCCAGGAGGACAGCGAGGGTTATGACGAGGCGGCGCCCCACGGAGGATCAAATGGTAGCGGGCGCGGCTCAAAGTAGCAAAACTACGACGGTTTCGGAGTGTGAAGCCCGCCCCTCAGTGCTTACTTGTGCGCACACGAACGGCTCGTCGAGCCTCAAGCGGACTTGGCGCGCCGGAGCCGCATGACGTGGTCGAGGATCGCCCAGGCCACGTCGTCCTTGTCGAGGCTGGGGAGCGCGGTGTGCTGGCCGGAGCGGTCGAGGATGTCCACTCGGTTGGTATCACTGGCGAATCCAGCGCCGGGCTCGGTGATGTCGTTGGCCACGACCATGTCGACGTCCTTGCGGGCGAGCTTCTCGCGGGCGTAGCCCAAGACGTCGCGGCTCTCGGCCGCGAAGGCGACGACGATGCGCCCGGCCTTCCGGGCATTCAAGGTGAGCAAGATATCCGGGGTGCGCGTGAGGACCACCGTCAGGTCGTCGCGGCCCTTCTTGAGCTTCTCGCGGGACTGCTCGACCGGGGAGAAGTCCGCTGGAGCGGCCGCCATGACCAGGGCCGAGCTCCAGGCGATGTGCCGCTGGCAGGCATCCAGCATCTCGGCGGTGGTCTCGACGCGCTCGACGAGCACGCCGGCGGGCGGCGCGATCTGCGTGGGCCCACTCACGAGCCTCACCTCGGCGCCCCGCATGCGGGCGGCGCGGGCGATGGCGTAACCCATTTTTCCAGAGGAGGCGTTCGACACGAAGCGCGCGGGATCGAAGGGCTCGCGCGTCGGCCCGGCGGTGACGAGGATGCGCTCCCCCTCGAAGTCACGGCCCGCGAACAGCTCGGCGACGCGCTCGACGATGACCTCGGGCTCGGCGAGACGCCCGACGCCGCTGCGCCCGCTCGCGAGATCGCCGCTCTCGGGCCACACGAAGGTCGCTCCGCGATTGCGGAGGGTCTCGACGTGCTCCTTGGTCGCCGGGTGCTCCCACATGCCGCTCTCCATCGCCGGCGCGATGATGAGGGGCGCGTGGGTCGACAACGCTACGGCGGTCAACGGCTCGTCGGCGCGGCCGGTCGCGAGGCGCGCGATGAGGTCGGCGGTGGCTGGGGCTACGAGCAGCGCGTCGGCCTGATGCGCGAGCTCGACGTGGCCGACTTCGCCTTGCTCGGCCGCGGTCCACAGGTCGGTGACGGCGCGTTGCCCGGAGAGCACCGAGAAGGAGAGGGGCGCGACGAAGCGCGTCGCCGAGCGCGTCAGGATGGGCGAGACCCGCGCCTTGGCCTCGACGAGCAGGCGGGTGACGTAGAGCGCCTTGTAGGCCGCGATGCTCCCGGCGACTCCCAGCACGACATGTTTTTCCCGCAAAGTCCGCAGCATACGAGCCTCACGCGAAAGGCTACCACTTGCTTGATCGGAGTGATACAGACCCGCCCGTCATGGGATTTCTGGGACTCTTCGGCGACGGTATGTCCGAGCGCCGCATCGACAAAGCCGCCAAGCTCGCCGCCAATCCGTTCGCGCAGTCCGACGTGCGCATGCGTGAAATGCAACGCCTCCTCAACGACGGCAGCCCCGCTGCCATCCGTGGCGTGCTCAAGCGCTTCGCGGCGAACGCCAGCGGCCACATCGCCGACGAAGAAGAGAAGAAGTGGCTCGCGAACGCCTTGGTGGATCAGGGCGAAGACGCCATCGAGCCGCTGCAGAGCTTCATCAAGAGCGAGGAGAGCCTCACCTACGCGCTGGACGCCTACGAGCGCATCACCGGCGCCGAGGCGGCGATCCGCTTCTACCTCGAGGTCATGAACGCCTACGGGCCCGACGATCACCGCTCGGGCGAGGCGAAGCTCCAGCTCGTGCACGCTTTGGCGGAGCATCTGGACAAGCCCAGCGTCCTCGAGGGCTTGCTGCCGTTCGTGCTCGATCATGCCGACGAGGTCCGCACCGCCGTCCTCGATCTCATCGACACCGCCGCCGACAAGGGCCTCATGACCGCCGACTTGCTGGCGCGGCTGGCCGATCCGTTCGCCGCCTTGGTGTGCGACGGCACCGTCGGGCCCCGCGTGCAGCGTCGGGCCGTCGAGCTGCTCGAGAAGCGCACCTGGGCCGTGGGGGGGCAGGCCGAAGAGCTCGCCAGCCTCGTGAACGACACCTATTTTCTCGACAAGAAGCGCTTCGTCCGCAAGCGCGTGAAAAAGTAGCAGACGCCCACCGGCGCTGGTTTGGTTGACGCCAGAGGGGGCTTGTGGAAGATCAAGTAGTACGAGCGCGTCCCGCTCGTACCGCTCCCACCAGGCCGTTCTCCCCGTTGTCGCAGCCCCAAAGCTTTTCTGCGGGACTCGAGGCTCATCCCATGGGCACTAGCGCTAAGTCTGACAAACCGCGTGTTGAAGAAGTCGAGGCAGACGAGCCCGTCGAGACGGTGAAGGTGTCTGGCAAGGACATCAACCTCAACGACCTGAAGAAGAAGAAGCCAGCCGAGCTCGGCCGTATGGCGGCGGACCTCAACATCGAGGGCGTCGCTGGCATGCGCAAGCAGGATCTCATCTTCGCCCTGCTGCAGGCGCACACCGAGAACAGCGGCGCCATCTACTCGGAGGGCGTCCTCGAGACGCTCCCCGACGGCTACGGCTTCCTGCGCGCGCCCGACTACAACTACCTGCCGGGCCCCGACGACATCTACGTGTCGCCCTCGCAGATCCGCCGCTTGAACTTGCGCACCGGCGACACGGTGAGCGGCCAGATCCGCCCGCCGAAGGACAGCGAGCGTTATTACGCGATGCTGAAGATCGACAAGGTGAACTTCGAGGCGCCCGAGAAGGCGCGCGAGAAGATCCTCTTCGACAACCTCACGCCGCTCTACCCGTCACGCCGCTTCGTCATGGAGCACGAGCCGGCAAACATGTCGACCCGCATCATCGATCTGCTCGTGCCCATCGGCATGGGGCAGCGCGCGCTCATCGTCTCGCCACCGCGCGCCGGCAAGACGGTGATGCTCCAGAACCTCGCGAACGCCATCAGCGCCAATCACCCGCAGGCCGTGCTCCTGGTGCTGCTCATCGACGAGCGCCCCGAGGAGGTCACCGACATGGAGCGCTCCGTGAAGGGCGAGGTCGTGTCGTCGACCTTCGACGAGCCCGCGCAGCGCCACGTCCAGGTGGCCGAGATGGTCATCGAGAAGGCGAAGCGCCTGGTCGAGCACGGCAAGGACGTCGTCATCCTTTTGGATTCGATCACGCGTCTCGCGCGCGCTTACAACACCGTGGTCCCGCCGTCCGGCAAGATCCTCTCCGGTGGTGTGGATTCGAACGCGCTGCACAAGCCCAAGCGCTTCTTCGGCGCGGCCCGCAACGTCGAAGAGGGCGGCTCCTTGACGATCATCGGCACCGCTTTGGTGGACACCGGCAGCCGCATGGACGAGGTCATCTTCGAAGAGTTCAAGGGCACCGGCAACAGCGAGATCCACCTCGACCGCAAGCTCATGGAGAAGCGCATCTTCCCGACGATGGACATCAACAAGTCGGCGACGCGCAAGGAAGAGCTGCTGCTCGCGCCCGACGTGCTGAACCGCGTGTGGATCTTGCGTCAGCTCTTGCATCCGCTGAACGTCATCGACTCGATGGAGTTCTTGCTCTCGAAGATGAAGGGCACGAAGACGAACAAGGACTTCTTGGCGAGCATGGGGATGTAAGGGGCTCCGCCTTCGCGGCCACTTGAGGCCGCCGGGAGTCCTCCGGGCTCAGCCAGCCTATAGCGTGCGGCGGAACGGGTCGCGGAGAGCCGCGGTCATCGTGCCAGGCACGACGCGTCCGCGATAAGCGAAGATGTCCATGTCGCGACGGCGCGCGATTCTCACGCCGTGGTCGCGGTCGTTCTGGAGATTGACGGACCGGATGCGCTCGCGGTTCGCGGTGGCTTGGCGTTCCTGGCGTCGCGCGTTCTCGCGGATTGCCTGGTGAACCTCGGCGTAGACGCCGGCTCCCGCTTCGCCATCAGCCATCGACAAGCTGGTGTCGGATTCGTCGTAGTAGAGTGGCTCTTCGTCGCTGGGGTCGTAACCGGCGGCGCGGTAACCGCGGTCGATGGTGTTGGCGACGGTGCGCTTCTCGGCGGGCGACATCTGCGCCCACGAGCGCACTCTGTCTGCGCCCGACGGGTC
The DNA here is from genome assembly GCA_039809465.1 of Myxococcota bacterium. Taxonomy (GTDB): domain Bacteria; phylum Myxococcota; class XYA12-FULL-58-9; order XYA12-FULL-58-9; family JALHOP01; genus JALHOP01. The sequence goes on along the minus strand of JBDHVB010000019.1, from coordinate 3,647 downwards.
CGCTAAAGCGGCGCGATTCGCGGGGATGTCGTAGAACGCGCGCTCGGCGTTGGCGCCATTGACGACGCCGTTGAAGAAGTTGCGTCGCGCGAGCTCCGGGCTATCGCCGCGCGCCCGGTATGCATCTATGCCCGTCTGAGCGACGCCAACGTTCGCGTCGAGTGCTTTGTTCGCAGCCTCGATGTCGCCGCGGGCCTTCGCCGCCATGTGCTCCTGGAAGATCGCGAGATACGCTCCAGGATATGTGCGCAACGGTACTGCGAAGCGGTCACCGCCCGATGAGACAGCGTGTGGCCAGAGTGCATTCGCAAGGATGATCCGGAGCTCGGTCGCGTTGACGCCCTGCTCAACGGCGTTGGCGACGAGGTCGGGGTTCGCGTCGAGCACCGCTTGCATACCGGTAACGAGGCCGTCTTTGTTTGCCGCGAGGATGGCGTCGCCAGATGAGGTCGGGAGCCGAGCTGCCTGCTCGAGGGCACGCTGCTCCTTCGGTGTGACCTTGTCCTTCGGGATAATCTTGCCGGTCTCGTCGACCACCACATCTACTTGCGGTCCGGTGGTGACGCTCATCGCCGGCTCGGCGCGATGCTGGCCAGCAACGGGATCGGCTGCAGCATTTGCCGTGGGGACATCCGCCGCCGGCCCCGTGTCGCGACGTGGACCACTGCGCGGTCTCACGCCACCGGCATCCGCATCGGGAGTGGCCAGGGCTGCCTGTATCGGATTGGTCTGCGCGCCGTTGACCGTCGGGATGTCCGAGTTGATGATCTCGAGCACGCCGCCCTTGAGATCCACTGGATTGAGATTCCCCGTCGGGCGACACACCCCATCCGCTATAGCGGGCTCTTTCTTGACGGGCTGCGGCTCGGCCGCTGCTGGGAGCGGCTTGGCGCAATATATGGTGACAGTGTTGTTCGCCATATGTGAACCCGTGAGCGCTAAGACTCGCGCCGACAGTACTCCTTACTTTAACCCCAAGCCCTTGATTTGGCGACTAGTTTCGCTCGTCAAAAGTGCGGCGCTGGCACCCAAATTCATTAACTAGCGCGCGGGCTTAGCAGCGCGTACAAACACCTACATGCGTGCAACACTGCTCGGGCATGCGAGCTATGTGGTCGAAGGGGGTGGGGCGGCGGTCCTGGTGGACCCGGTCTTCTTCGACCCTTTCGAGAAGACCTGCCTCTCCTGTCCGAAGCGGATCGTGCATCGCGAGAAGCTGCCGCGCGTGGATGCGATCTTCTTGTCGCACGCGCATCTCGACCACTTCGATCAGCGATCGCTCGAGACCTTGCCGCGCAGCACGAAGGTCTTCGTGCCCGATGACGACGGCTTGCGCGAGGCCCTGCATCACATGGGCTTCTACAAAGTGCAGGTCGTCTCACCGTACGAGGCCACGCACATCAAAGATCTGTCCGTCATAGCGACATTCTCACGCGACCCGCGCGAATACGGTTACGTGTTCATGGACGACAGCGGGACCATCTGGGACCAAGTGGACACCATCGTCGACCAGAGCAGCTGCGTTCAGGTCGCAAAGCTCATCGAGCGTCCGCTCGACGTCGCCATCGTCACGTACATGCCGCTGCTCGAGTACGCCGAAGCGTGGATCAGCGAGGACGAGTTCCCGCGCGCCCGCTATGACAGACTTCTCGAAACCGCGCTGATGGCCAAGGCCGGCATGGTCATTCCTGGCTCGTCGGGTGAGCGTCACGAAGGCGACCGTGAGTGGTTGAATCACCGCATCTTCCCGGTGAGCCGCGAGAAATTTCTCGCCGATCTGCGCGACATCGCACCCGAGCAGAAATCCAAGATCATCAACCCAGGCGACACCATCGTCGTCGAGGGCGGCAACGTGTCCTTCGAGAAATCCGCCTACGCGGACACCGTCACCGTCGATACGGACCTCGTGCGTTTCGACCCGAAGAGCTCGCCCGCGCCCAAGCTCATCGACGACAACCCGCCCGGCTACGACGAGGCGCACATCGTCCGCATCTGCACCGTCATGATGGAGCAGGAGATGGCGAAGGCGATGCAGAACGCCATGACGGACACCGCCACCGGCCCATTCCGCACCATGTGGGACCGCCGCGCGCACATGCAGATCGAATGCGTCACGCCCACGCAGACGCTCACCTGGCACCTCGCGAGCTGGTCGCCACCCGCGTGGAGAGCGGGCCCGGAGCCAACGCCCGACTACGTCTTTCGCTATGTCGCGAGCGATCTCGTCGCCTACTTCGAGCGCAAGCGCACCGAGATGCCACGCGTCCAGTACTTGCGCTTCGACAATCCGCCGCGGCTAGGGCAACCTTACCGCTTGATGGCACTCGACCCAGCGCGCCTGCACGGCGTCGACATCTACTGGAGCGTCGACGAGCAATACTGGTGGAGCCCGCTCTTGGTGTTCGCGAGTGGCGTGTAGCCGTTGAGCACGCATCGGCAGGAGAATGTGCGCGCCTTACGGGGCGGATGGCTCAGCACCATCTTCGTGGTCGTATGCGTGTTGCTGGGGCTCGTCGGTATTCAGAGTGCCGTGCAACGCTCGATACCCGCGCTGCGCGGCTTCCCGTGGATTGTCGTCGGCGGCGTCGCGTTCGCTGTGATCTGGTTCATCGGGCGGCAGCACGAGACACGCCGACGAACCGACGCCGCGCTGCAGCACACCTCACCCGATGCCGTGGCGCGCGTCTGGTACAGCTCCCTTCGGCGCGTACGAACGCAATGGGTACCACCACTCGTCACCCTGGGGCAGGCGCAGCTCTGTGCGATCTACGGCGACTTCGAGCGCGCTGAAGCCCTGCTCGGCAGCGTCGAATGGGACAAGCAATTTCCTTGGGCGCGCGGTCAACACGAGTGGGTGCGCGCGATCATCGCCCATCTGAAAGGAAACGACGACGAGGGCTGGGAGCGCGCGCAGCGCGTGCCTGCGCTCCTCGACTTGCCACCATGGTGGCCGGGAGCGAAGGCACGGAAGCTTAGCGAAGACGCCTTACGGGCCCTCAGCATGACGCTCGCACTGAACGACCGCGCCGCCGCCGCGCGCTTGGCGGCGCTGCCAGTGAAGGAAGGGCAGGCACTGGGGCGCGCCCTGTCCGCGTGGGTGTTGGCGCGGGCGCATAGCCGCTGGGGAAACGACGCGGAGGCGGCGAGATGGCTCGCTGTTTCGCGTCGGCTTGCGCCGCATGCATATGGCTTGGGCGTTCCGCGACCCGAGCCGCGGCAGCATGTTCCGACTGTCGACCCGAACAATCCCTATGCCGCTCCAGCGGACATAGCACCCGTGGATGATCAGCCTTTCGTGTTCACCCCAGCGCCGAAGCCCGCGGTGAGCTCCAGGACGGTCTTGATCTTGTGGGCCGCGCTGATCGCGGTCTTCTTCGTAATCTACACGATGGTGGCGCGGTCCCGATGAGCACCTTCCGCGAGGAGAACATCCGCTATCTGCGGCCTTTGTGGATCCGGCTCGCGGTGATCTACGCGCTGGCCGTTCCGTCCGTCGGTTGGATGCTCTATCAGATCGCCCTCACGCCGACGTGGATCCTCGGGTTCTGGCCGCTGATCTTCGCTTTCGCGTTCGCCATCCGGCTCTGGCGGCGGGCGCTCTTGGCGCGCACCGCGTTGAATCAACCGACGGCCGATGCCGCGGCCCG